>NZ_JBCAQT010000017.1:0-106405 GCF_038419845.1 Marinimicrobium sp. C2-29 | reverse complement strand
ACACCTCTTCTAGGGTGGTAGAATACCACCTTAAATGGTGTCCGGAATCATTAGACCACTTCAAAAGCGACCAACATTAAGAGTAACTGGGTGGGGCTGGAAATCTTTGCCAGATACAGTTTCACGGAGTTTATAACTTCTTCTCTCTAATCGAACTTGTCCCCATAACATGCTTTTTATCTCGCAAGCACAAAGCATTCCTCGGAGACTGACTTAAGAAAAGCAGCTAACTCGATGATTTCTAATGCTTTTATGCCGCACTACTTCATTCATGTTGGATACAGACGCGCTTGCATGTTATCTGAACGAGGGCTGCGCGTGCAATTACTGGAAGTCACCGAAAACACACTACATAACTAGCTCAAAACTTAACCTAGGCAACTATGACCGCTCCTTTCCAACCGGCCCACTGCTTAGTCCCCGCCTTTTATCCCAGAGCACATGAGTAAAAGTCTAGCACGGCTCAATCAGTCATGCACCGGACTACCCTAGAATTCCTTTTCACTCTCCTCGGCCAACATCGAGTAAATCGCGTGATCGACGTAGTGCCCGTAGAGGTACTCGGCCTCAGGGCGTATCCATTCTTCACAGAAGCCGAGGCGCTCGGGGATGGCCCGGCTTTTGTGGTTGTCGACGGCGCAGCGGATTTCGATCTTTTTCAGGTCGAGGTCCTTGAAGCCGATGGCGACCAGTCGCTCCACGGCCCGGGTCATGATGCCCCGGCCGCTGCAGTCTTCGCTGAGCCAGTAGCCCAGAGTTCCTACGGCTTCGAGCCTGTCGATTTTGTGAAAGCCGCAGACGCCGCAGAGTCTGTTCTGGTAGAGCACGCCGTACTGGAGGCCCTCGCCGTTTTCGCGCTGCTCGATGGTGGATTGCAGGAAGGTTTCGATATCGGAGGGGGAGCGGTTGTAGTCCAGCCAGGGTAACCACTTTCTCAGGTAGGTGCGGTTGGCGTCTACCAGGGCGAAGAGTTCATCGCGGTCGGTCAGCTCCAGGTCCTTGAGCGCGATGTCTGGGGCCACTTTAATCGGCACTTTCACTCTCTCACTCCCTCCTTTTCTCTGGCGTGGTTGCCGCCGGTCAGTCCCTTTTTTCTTCTTCGCGCTCAATCGAGGGCTCGCCGCGAGTGCCCGGGGCCTGTTTGACCTTGAGCAGGATCGCGGCCTTGGCCAGCAGGTGGCCGGTGACCGGGGCGGTGATGAACAGGAACATGGAGATGATCAGCTCGTGGGGCGCGAGGGTGCCGCGACTGACACTGAAGTAGATCACCGAGCCGATGATTGTGCCGCCCACGCCCAGGGTGGTCCCCATGGTGGGCGCGTGCACGCGGGTGTAGAAGTCCGGCAGGCGCGCCAGGCCGATGGCACCGAGCAGGGCGAACAGGGCCCCGCCGATGAGGAAGAAGGAAATGGTCAGTTCAACCCAGACATTCATAAACGGCTCCTATTCGATGATGTTGCCGCGCAGCAGGTATTTACACACGGCCACGGTGCCGGCAAACCCCATCATGGCGATGAGCAGGGCCGCTTCAAAAAAGGCTGTGGTATCCAGGTAGACCCCGAAGACCACAATCAGGGCAATGGCGTTGATGTAGAGCGAGTCCAGGGTCAGGATCCGGTCCGGAAAGTCCGGCCCCAGGATCATCCGGTAGAAGGTCAACAGGGCCGAGAGGGCATAGATGCCCAATGACAGCACAATCGCAAAATCCAGCATCAGAAGATATCCTTTAACGGGGCTTCGTAGCGTTGTTTGATGTCGGCAATCGCCGCGTCTACATCCGGCACATGCAGGCCGTGAATCAGGATGTGCGAGCGATCGGCGGCGATATTGGCGCTCACCGTGCCCGGCGTCAGGGTGATGGTATTGGCCAGGACGGTAATGGCAATGGGGTCGGTCAGATCCAGCGGCAGTTCAAAAAAGGCCGGGCGCAGGTTTTTGACCGGACCCAACACCAACCGCGCGGCGGTCAGGTTACAGACGGTGATATTCCACAGCACCAGAAAGGCATAGCGCACCAGAGGCACCCAGCCGCGAATGCGTACGGGATAGACCCAGAACGTCTGGCATACCCAGGGCAGGAGCCAGGCGAGTACCAGCGCCAGCAGGATATGCCCCAGCGAGAGACTGCCGACCAGCAACAGCCACACCGCCGTGATCACCAGACTGAGCAGCGGGTGTGGCAGCCATCGACGTTTTTCGACTGATTTATGGATCGCTTCGCTCATAGTGCTACTCCATACCGCCCGTGTCACCCAGCACGGCCTGGATGTATCCGGCGCTGTTGGTCAACTGCTCGGCCGTCGCCCCGCAATACGCCAGCAGCGGGTCGGCCCATAGGCTCATCACCGGGCTCATGATCAACAGGAACAGGGCCGCCACCAGTTTACTTTTGTCCGCGCCGCGACCCTGGGGTGGCTCGGCGGTGCTGTTCCAGAAGAGGGTGCTGCCCGCCCGGCACATGCTGACCAGGGTCACCAGGCCGGCGAGCAGGATCACCGCCCAGAGCACGGGCGCATAGCCAGCGCCGGCGGAGGCGACAAACATGGCGGCCTTACTGACAAAGCCCGACAGGGGCGGCAGGCCGGTGACGCTGATGGCGCCAATAAAAAACACCGCGCCCAATAGTCGCGGTTGCACCAGTGGGCGTGAGGGCACCAGGTCGTCCGCGGTCTCGCCGCGCTGGGCGCTGATGATATCGGCCAGCAGAAACAGGGCGGCCGTAATGAATGTGGAGTGGATCAGATAATAAAGGCCTCCGGCGAGCAGATCGGCATCGTCGGTGGCGATCACCGCCAGGAGCGTGCCCACCGAGACAATCACCAGATAGGACACCACCCGCTTGAGCGTGCGCGCGCCCAGTACTCCGATGGCACCAAAGACCAGCGTGAGAATGGCCAGGGGCCAGAGCCATCGGTCGACAGCATCCTCCAGAGGGCCGGCCTGTTCACCGAACAGCAGCCCGTGCACCCGCAGAATGGAGTAGACCCCAAGCTTGGTCATGATGGCGAACAGCGAGGCCACCGAGGGGCTGGCGGAACTGTAGGCACTGGGCAGCCAGAAATACAGGGGCAGCATCGCAGCCTTGAGACCGAACACCGCCAGCAGAATCAGCCCGGCCGCGTGCACGATGGGGGCATCGCCCGCCGGCACGGCGGCAATGCGCACCGCCAGGTCGGCCATGTTGAGACTGCCCAGCACGCCGTAGAGGGTACCGACCCCGATCAGGAACAGCGCCGAGCCCACCAGGTTGAGAATCACATAGTGCAGGCTGGCGCGGGTGCGATCGGGCCCGGCGCCGTGCATCAGCAGACCGTAAGAGGCGATCAGGGTGATTTCGAAGAACACGAACAGATTGAACAGATCGCCGGTCAGAAACGCACCCTGCAGGCCCATCAACTGAAAGTGAAACAGGGGGTGGAAGTTGCGCCCGCCTTTGTCGTCGCTGCGAATACCGTAGAGCAGCGCCGGCAGTGCCAGGGTGGCCGAGAGCATCAACAACATCGCGGTCAGCCGATCGAGCACCAGCACGATACCGAAGGGCGGTTGCCAGTTGCCCAGGGCGTACACCTGATAGTCGCCGCCCATGGCCTGGGCCACCAGCACCCCCATGACCGGCAGGGAAACCAGGGTGGAGATAATGCTCACGGCGCGTTTGGCATCGAGCGAGGCGCGGGCCATGAAAATCAGTAGTACCCCGGTGGCGAGCGGGAGTAAAACCGGGAAGGTAATCCAGTGTGCCATCATCGACCGGGCTCCCGATCTTTGGTGCCATCGACGTGGTCATTGCCCAGCTCGCCGCGCGCGCGCAGTGCCAATACCGTGATGAACGAGGTCATGGCAAAACCGATCACAATGGCAGTGAGCACCAGCGCTTGAGGCAAGGGGTCGGTGTAGTCCACCCCTTCTTTGATAATGGCCGGCAGGCCGCTGTGCAGCCGCCCCATGGCCACCAGAAACAGGTTGACGCCGTAGGACAACAACATCAGACCCATTACCACGGGAAAGGTCCGCGCCCGGAGGATCAGATAAATACCGGTGCCGACCAATACGGCCACGGTGACCGAAAACAGTATTTCCACGTTAAGCACCTCCCTCGGTTTGCTCGCCCGTCAGGGGTTTGAGCTTGCCCAGGTTCTGCAGAATCAGAAGCGTTGCGCCCACCACGGTCAGGTAGACCCCCAGATCAAAGGCCATGGCACTGGCCAGCTCGATGTCGCCAATCAGCGGGATATGAAAATGATCGTGCGCACTGGTCAGCAGCGGTTTGCCAAAGAACCAGCTGGCCACGGCGGTGAGTCCGGCGATCAGAACACCGGCGGCCACCAGCGGGTGGAAGTTGTCGCTCAGGCGTTGATTGGTCCACTGCAGACCGTTGGTCAGATACTGCAGAATGAAGGCAATGGCGGTGATCAGGCCGGCGATGAAGCCACCGCCGGGCAGGTTGTGCCCGCGCATGAAGATGTACACCGAGATCAACAGGGCCAGGGGCAGCAGCGGCATGTTCAGGACCGACAAGAGCATGGAGTGTTTTTCCCGGGAGAAATTGCGCAGCAGGCGCCGCTTGGGATCGAACAGGCGCATGCCATCGAGGAGCCCGTAAATGCCGATGGCGGCAATCGCCAGCACCGTGATTTCACCAAAGGTATCGAAGCCCCGGAAGTCCACCAGCACCACGTTCACCACGTTGGTGCCGCCGCCCCCGCTGACGCTGTGCTCCAGAAAAAAGGAGGAGATGCTGTCAAACGGGCGGGTGAGCACGGCAAACGTCAGCAGCCCCAAGCCCACACCTCCGGCAGTTGCCACCGCAACGTGCCGGCCGATCCGAGCATAGCTGGAATCACGCGGGCTGTGCGCCGGGAGCAGGTAGAGAATCAGAATCAACAGAACGATACTGACCACCTCGACCGACAGCTGGGTGAGCACCAGATCGGGCGCGGAGAAGCGGGCGAACGCCAGGGCAACGCCCAGCCCCACCACACTCAAAAACAGGAGCGCGACCAGACGCTTGTGATGCAAGAGCACGGTGGCGAAGGCGGCACCGATAATGGTCAGGGCCACCGCGACGGTGGGAAAGTCCAGCGGCATCAGGGGGCGACTGCCCTGCAGGTTGGCGAGCGGCCAGAGCGCGATGCCGGCAAGCGAGATGGTGAAGACGAACAGCAGCAGCAGATAACTCTGCGGGCGGCCGTTTTCCAGTGTGCGGGTCACCCAGCGCGCCGAGCGGATTAGTTTGTGGTGCAGGGTGTTTTCAAACACTTCGGGCGCGCTCAGGGGCGGCAATTTGTTCCAGAGATCGAACATCACCTGGCGTTTGGCGTAGACGCCAACGCCCAGAATCAGCGCCGTGGCACTCATCAGCAGGGGCCGATTGAACCCGTGCCAGAGCGCGAGGGTGTACTCGGGCAGAGGCGCCAGCGTGGTGCTGGCCGAAGCCGCCGCCAACAGGGGCCCGACCACCAGGGCCGGCAGAACCCCCACGGCCAGACACAGCACCACCAGAATCACCACCGGCGCGCGCATGAAGAAAGGCGGCTCATGGGGCTTTTTAGGTAACTCTCCGGGCCTGGGGCCGAAAAAGACGCTGTGAATAAAACGCAGGGCATAGGCCACCGAAAACACCTTGGCGAACACGGCCACCACCGGAATGAGCCAGCTGGCATTGCCCAGCACATTCTGCTGCAGCGACTCGTTGAGAAACATCTCGGTACTGAGGAAGCCGTTCATCAATGGCACGCCCGCCATGGCCGCGGCGGCAATCAACCCCAGCGCGGCGGTCACCGGCATGTAATGGCGCAACCCCGAGAGCACGCGGATATCGCGCGTGCCGGTCTCGTGATCGACAATCCCCGCGGCCATGAACAGCGAGGCTTTGAAGGTAGCGTGGTTGACGATATGAAACAGCGCCGCTACCACGGCCAGGCGGGTATCCAGGCCGAACAACAGGGTGATCAACCCCAGATGACTGATGGTGGAGTAGGCCAGCAGGCCCTTGAGGTCGTGCTTGAACAGGGCGACCACCGCGCCCAGGGTCATGGTGGACAGGCCCACCACGGACACAATCACAAACCAAAGGTCAGTCCCGGACAGGGCCGGATAGAGCCGGGCCAGCAAAAACACGCCCGCCTTGACCATGGTGGCCGAGTGCAGGTAGGCCGAGACCGGGGTGGGCGCCGACATGGCGTGAGGCAGCCAGAAGTGAAACGGAAACTGGGCCGACTTGGTGAAAATACCGAGCAGCACCAGAACCAGTGCCACCGGGTAGAGTGCGTGGGCGCGAATCTGGTCGCCTGCCGCGAGCACCATGCTCAGATCGAAAGAGCCCACGATGTGCCCCAGAATCATCACGCCGGCCAGCAGCGCCAGGCCGCCCGCGCCGGTGACGGTCAGCGCCATGCGCGCGCCCTGGCGGGCATCGCTCCGGTGGCCCCAGAAGCCGATCAGCAGGAACGAGCTCAGGCTGGTCAACTCCCAGAACACCACCAGCAACAGCAGGTTGTTGGACATCACCACGCCCATCATGGCGCCCATGAAGAGCAACAGGAGGGAGAAGAAGCGCCCGTGCGAGTCTTTTCCCGACAGGTAGTAGCGCCCGTAGAGAATCACCAGCAGGCCGATGGCCAGCACCAGCAACGCAAACATAAAGGACAGGCCGTCGAGCCGGAAACTCAGGCTCAGCCCGAGCAACTCGATCCAGCGCCAGTGCACGGTGAGCAACTCACCGGCCAGAATGGCGGGCCCCTGGGACAAAAGGAGCACAAGGCCGACAGCGGGAGCGACGGCGGTAAGCCAGGTGCACACGGAGCGACTCTGGTGGGCGGACCAAAGCGATAGCAGGCTGCCCAGAAATGGCAGTAAGACTAAAAATAACAACAGCATGAGAGCACAGGTCCCGGAGAGGAGACGTGGAGTGTTTCCGCGCGAATTATAAACCACAGGTTACCGCTCTGCCATTTGATCGACATTTCGATGCCGAGTCACCCCCTGTGGATTCTGCTCCTACCCCTTCGGGAGTAGAAGCGCCCCCGACTTTGTTACAATGCCGGTTTTTCATCCAAGAGGTACCGATGTATAAAGTTCTGACCCTGGCGACTTTGTTGCTCGCCAACACCTCCGTCCATGCCATTTCCAATATCGAAAGTCAGCGCCCCGGACCACCGCCCGAGGGCTGGAGCGGCCACCTGGAGTTCAGCGCCAGCGGCAAGTCCGGTGATGTGGAAGAAGACCACTACGGCATCGGCGGCAAGGTGGTATTCAAAGCGGAAGAAAACACCGCCTTCATGATTCTGGAGAAAGCCCGGGGTGAGACCCAGGACATCAAGACCTCGGATGAGGCCTTCGCCCACCTCCGCGGTATTCACGAGCGCACCGACCGGTTCGCCGTGGAAGCGTTTCTGCAATGGCAGGAAAACGAGTTCTCCAACCTGCTGTCGCGCAATCTGCTCGGCGCCGGCGGGCGCTTCGGCATTCTGGCCGACCCGGATCAATATACCTTTGACCTGGGGCTGGGCGCCTTTCGCGAATGGGAGGAGACCGACCTGGGCACCTACGTGGACAACCAGACCAACTGGCGCATCAACACCTACTGGGCCTACCGCCACCGGCTGAACGAGCAGGTGAACTGGTACAACACCGTTTACTATCAGCCCAAGGCAGATGAATTCGACGACTACCGGATGCTGTTTGATGCCGGCCTGACCGTGCGCCTGACCGACGCGCTGCAACTGCAGATCAGCTACAACCTGCGCTACGACAGCCGCCCGCCACAGAACCTGGAAGTGGACCCGGTAATTGACCGCGCCCGCACCAACACCCAGTACTCCACCAGCTTTCTGTACGAGTTCTGATACCCCGGTCACCGAGGCGGCCCAATTGCACTCACGGGCCGCTTTCGGTACCTTGCACCTTTCTTTATAGTAGTCTTCTTTTCCCATTTTCCAGACTGTAACGAGGTTTCACGCCCCATGGCGCAATACGTCTATAGTATGAACCGGGTCGGCAAGGTGGTGCCGCCCAAAAAGGAAATCCTGAAGGACATCTCTTTGTCATTCTTCCCCGGCGCCAAGATCGGCGTGCTGGGCCTGAACGGCTCCGGTAAATCCACTCTGCTGCGGATCATGGCGGGCGAGGACCAGGATTTTCACGGCGAGGCTCGGCCCATGCCCGACATCTCGGTGGGCTATCTGCCCCAGGAGCCGGAGCTGGACCCGAACAAGGATGTACGCGGCAATGTGGAGGACGGCGTGCGCGCCGCGGTGGATGCCCTGGCCGAGCTGGACCAGCTGTACGCCGCCTACGCCGAGCCGGACGCCGACTTCGACGCCCTGGCCAAGCGCCAGGGCGAGCTGGAGGATGTGATCGAGGCCTGGGATGCGCACACCCTGGACCACCGCCTGGAAGTGGCAGCCAACGCCCTGCGCCTGCCGCCCTGGGATGCCGATGTCACCAAACTCTCGGGCGGTGAGCGCCGCCGGGTGGCGCTGTGCCGGTTGCTGCTGTCGCGCCCCGACATGCTACTTTTAGACGAGCCCACCAACCACCTGGATGCGGAGAGCGTGTTCTGGCTGGAGCAGTTCCTGCAGAACTTCTCCGGCACCGTGGTGGCGGTCACGCACGATCGCTACTTCCTGGACAACGCCGCCGGCTGGATCCTGGAGCTGGACCGGGGCCACGGCATTCCCTACGAGGGCAACTACACCAACTGGCTCGAGGCCAAAGAGAAACGCCTGGACCAGGAGGCCAAATCCGAGGCCGCCCACAAGAAGGCGATCAAATCCGAGCTGGAGTGGGTGCGCCAGAACCCCAAGGGCCGTCAGTCCAAGAACAAGGCGCGCCTTTCGCGCTTTGACGAGCTGCAGTCCCAGGAGTTTCAGGCCCGCAACGAGACCAACGAGATCTACATTCCACCGGGCGAGCGCCTGGGGGACAAGGTGATCGAGCTCGATCACGTGTCCAAGGGCTATGGCAATGAGCTGCTGATCGACGACCTGACCATGAGTGTGCCCAAGGGCGCCGTGGTGGGCGTGGTCGGCGGCAACGGTGCGGGTAAATCCACCCTCTTCCGCATGATCGCCGGCACCGAAGAGCCGGACAGCGGCACTATTACTCTGGGCGATACCGTCAAGATCGCCTATGTGGAGCAGAGCCGCGAAGCCCTGGACGACAACCAGACCGTGTGGGAAGCGATTTCCGACGGCCAGGATATTCTCCAGATCGGCAACTACGAAGTGAATTCCCGTTCCTACGTGGGCCGCTTCAACTTCAAGGGCTCGGATCAGCAAAAGCGCGTGGGCGAGCTGTCCGGTGGTGAGCGCGGCCGGTTGCACCTGGCCGACACCCTGAAGCAGGGCGCCAACGTGCTGCTATTGGACGAACCCTCAAACGACCTGGACATCGAAACCCTGCGCGCGCTGGAAGAGGCGGTGCTGGCCTTCCCCGGCTGCGTGATGGTGATTTCACACGATCGCTGGTTCCTGGACCGGATTGCGACCCATATCCTGGCGTATGAAGGCGATTCGGAAGTGGTGTTCTTTGAGGGTAACTACACGGAATACCACGAAGACTTTGTTCAGCGTAAAGGCGAGGATGCCCAGCCGCGGCGGGTGAAGTACAAGCCGCTGAAGCACTGATCGAGCTGGCTATTACGAGCAGGACATCGATTCATCGGGCCAGGGAGCGGCCCTTTCACCCCCTTCCACCCTACTCCACCCTTCTTATTCCACCCACATCCAATTACTCAGTCGCTCAGTGACGCTGACGACGCTCCTGTGGCACGAAGTGCCATTGCTCCAGGGATACCTGGATTTCCGGCTCGAGCTGTTTCAGCACAAACGCCGCCCATTGCACCCGACCGTTCACCGACAGCGCCATGGCCGCATTCAACAGGACCGTGCGGTGGGTACCCTGCGGACAACGATCAATGCTGACACGGTGCTCGCCCGACTGATCCCGGTATACCAACTCGAGCTGCAGCGGCTGCAGGGCGCCCGCCGGGGTCTTCAGCCAGACCGCCATATCGAACCACCCCATCCAGCTCCCCCGGGACAGGGAGGAGCGGTGACCGATGAACTGGCGCGGCGGAATCTCGGCCACCAGCCAGTCTCGCGCTTCATTGGCCGCATAGGGGGAGGAAGAGTGCGAATAATCGACATTGGACTTGGCGAGCAGTGCCATGGTGGCCTCCGGGTACATCACTGGTTTGAATAGAAAACCAGACTACACCCCTGAATGGCGCATTGCTGTGACCAATCTGGCACTTCAACCCTCGTCCAATTCGCAAAATGACAAGTTGACCCCATCGATCCGCTCAGCGGGCATGAAGCCTGCGCCAGCCCACTCAGGGCTCAAAAAAGGGTCGGCTTTTGCCTCCTCAATGTGGTAGTATCCGCCACGATTTTTCAGCACCCGGTAGCTGCTAGTCCGCCCCCACATACGGAATACTCCATGCAACAGAAACTCGCTCTCCCTTGTGTCGTCACGGGCGTTTTGCTCGCGCTGTTCAGCCCTCTCGCCCTGGCCGCTGTTGGCAGTATTGACCTGACCAACAGTACCGTCGGTTATATTGCCCTTGCCGTCTTTGTAGTGGCCTACCTACTGGTCATGGGTGAAGAAAAGCTGCACCTGCGCAAATCCAAACCGGTCCTGGTGGCGGCCGGCATCATCTGGATGATGATCGGCTGGGTGTACGTGCAGGGAGGCATGTCTTCTGAGTCCGAGTCGGCATTTCGTCATACGCTGCTGGAGTTCGCCGAGTTGATGCTGTTTCTGCTGGTGGCGATGACTTACATCAACGCACTGGAGGAGCGCCGGGTATTTGATGCATTGCGTTCATGGATGGTACAGAAAGGTTTCAACTACAGGACGCTGTTCTGGTTGACCGGCATCCTGTCATTCATGATCTCGCCCATCGCGGACAACCTGACCACCGCCCTGCTGATGTGCGCCGTTGTGATCAAGATGGCACCGGACGACAACCGCTTTATCAACCTGTGCTGTATCAATATCGTGATCGCTGCCAACGCCGGCGGCGCCTTCAGCCCCTTTGGCGACATCACCACGCTGATGGTCTGGCAAGCGGGCATCGTTAAGTTCCAGGAGTTCTTCTCGCTGTTTCTCCCCTCCCTGGTGAACTACGCCATACCGGCACTGGTCATGAGCTTTTTTGTGGAGAACCGCAAACCCTCCGCTGTGTACGAGGAGGTGGAGCTCAAGCGCGGGGCGATCCGCATTCTGTGCCTGTTCCTGTTTACCATCGCCACCGCCGTTGCCTGCCATACGTTCCTGCACTTACCGCCCGTCGCGGGCATGATGATGGGCCTGGGTTACCTGCAGTTTTTTGGTTACTTCCTCCGTCGCACCCTGCCCGGCTCCCTGGCGCGCAAGCGGGCCCTGGCCGAGCAGGCGGGCGACCAGGCCGCGCTTCGGCGCCTCGGCAGCGTCGTGCCCTTCGACGTCTTCAACCGGGTCGCCCGCGCCGAGTGGGATACTCTGCTGTTCTTCTACGGGGTGGTGATGTGTGTGGGCGGTCTGGGTTTTATGGGGTATCTGGCCCTCATGTCGGACATCCTCTACAACGGCTGGGGCCCGACCGTCGCCAATATCACACTGGGCGTGGCCTCTGCGCTAATCGACAACATTCCGGTCATGTTCGCTGTGTTGACGATGGAGCCGGAAATGTCCCACGGGCAGTGGCTGTTGATTACCCTGACCGCCGGCACCGGTGGCAGCATGTTGTCCATCGGCTCGGCCGCCGGCGTGGCGCTGATGGGGCAGGCCCGAGGGGCCTACACCTTTTTTGGCCACCTGAAGTGGGCACCGGTTATCGCCCTCGGCTACGCCGCCAGCATACTGGTCCATCTGTGGCTGAACGTTGAGAGCTTCAACCTGTTTGGCTAGAGAGCGCCTGGTTTGACACCCATTAGCGCCGAAACCGGTAGGTTTCGCCTTTTTCGGTGTCCAGCTGCAACAGCTGACTGGGCTCCAGACGCACAGGCGCCACCTTATCGGGCCGGTGGATGATCGGCGCCTTGATGGTGGGGGTCTGCATCAGTGGATTCCCGTTGTGCTCTCCCTCCGCAACATCCCTCAAAGTGACGCTGTTTACCGGCTCGAGATCGGAGTGTACCCGCAGCCGCAGCGGTCCCCCCAGACGGGAATGCACGCTGAGCTCGCTGGCTTCACCTTCTCTCCAGACCATGTCTATGACAAAGCCGCCCCGGGTGACCAGGCCTTTGACCTCACCGTCTGGCCAGGCATCCGGAAGAGCCGGCAACAGGTGAACGGCGCCGTCATGGCTCTGCACCAGCATTTCCGCGATACCCGCCGTCAGGCCGAAATTACCATCAATCTGGTAAGGCGGGTGGGCCGCAAACATATTGGCGTAGGTGCCGCCCGCCTCGAATTGGGCGTCGTCCTCGGTGACCAGTTTGATCTGGTCGGTGAGCAGCTTGTAGGCGCGGTTGCCATCCTGCAGACGGGCCCAGATACCCACTTTCCAGCCCATGGACCAACCGGTGGATTCGTCACCGCGCATCTCCATGCTGGTGCGCACCGCGCTGAACAGCTCGGGGGTCCGATAGGGAGAGATCTGGTTGCTCGGGTGCAGACCGTACAGGTGAGAAATGTGTCGATGCTTGTCTTCGGGGCTGTCCCAGTCCTGCAGCCACTCCTGCAATTGACCGTGCTGGCCGATCTGCATGGGCGGTAGCTGATCGCGTAAGGTTTCCAGTTCGGCTGCGAACTCCGGGTCACGGCCCAGCACTTCGGACGCTTCCATCACCAGCGAGAAGAGATCAAAGACCAACTGGTTGTCCATGGTGACGCCCGCGTCGACGGCCGCCTGCACGTCGTCATCCCGGTGCAGGTAGTCGTTCTCCGGGGAGTTACTGGGCACCAGCACCCACCAGCCGGTATCCGGGTCTTCCGTCAATCGACTGGCATAGAAGCGCGCGGCATCGCGCAGGATCGGGTAGTGCTCGGCGAGAAAGTCCCGATCGCCCGTATGGTGATAACGGTAGCCGATGTGTTGGCTGAGCCAGGCGGCACCGCCCAGCCACTGCCCCCACATATAGGCCCCATCCACCTGGCCGGTGATGCGCCAGATATCGGTGTTGTGGTGCACCATCCAGCCTTCGGCGTCATAGAGTTCCCGAGCGCTTTCCTGACCAGTAACCGAGAGATCCTTGAGCATGCCGAACAGCGGCTCATGCAGTTCGGACAGATTGGTGGACTCCGCCGGCCAGTAGTTCATTTCGGCGTTGATATTGAGGGTGTACTTGCTATCCCAGGGCGGCGTCAGCTGGTCGTTCCAGATGCCCTGAAGGTTGGCCGGCTGGGTGCCGGGCTGGGAGCTGCTGATCAGCAGGTAGCGACCGAACTGGAAGTAGAGCGCTGCCAGGTGTGAATCATTCTGCTCACGGAAATTCGCCAGGCGTTGATCGGTGGGCTGATCCTCCGCCGGTGCGGGTCCCAGGTCCAGGGAAACGCGATCAAACTGATCCCGATAGGCCGCGATATGGGCGGAGCGAATCTCCTCGTAGGAGCGGCGCAGGCCGTCCGCCAGCTGTTGCTGGGCACGGGCCGCCGGGTCAGCCGACACATCGTCATAGCGCACGAAGTTGCTGGCAATGGCGGTGTAGAGAGTCACGCTGTCGGCGCCGCGAATACGCAGCCCTTTATCGGTGCTCTCCAGCGTGCCGCCTTCCAGAACGGGATTGATCAGCGCGGTAAACCGGACCTGCCCCTCGACGCCCTCGTGGTCAGCCCCCTGCCCTTCCACTCGCAGGCGCTGCTTGTCCACCGAAACGCTGTGATCCATGGGGCTGTTGAAACCCAGATCCAGGTCCAATTGCCCGGCCTCGCTGGCGCTCAGGCGGGTCACGATCACGGGGGCCGACAGGGCGGCAAAGGTCTCCCGCTGGTAGATCACCCCATCGACTTGATAGCGCACCTGCGCGAGCGCCTGACCGATATCCAGTGTGCGACGGTAGTCGTCAGCCTGCGCCGGGTGTTGCGGATCGACCACCAGATTACCCACGGTCTGGTAGGGCATGCCGTCATGGTGGGACTTGATGTGCTCGTCTGCGTACGCCTGAGCCTCCTCATGACGATTGGCGAGCACCAGCTCCGAGATCTTTTCCAGATGGGGCCTGAGCGAGGGTTTGACGTTATTCTGCGGGCCGCCGGCCCAGACGGTGTCCTCATTCAGCTGCAACACCTCCCGATCCACCCCGCCAAAGACCATGGCGCCCAGGCGGCCGTTGCCCAGAGGCAGTGCTTCGGTCCAGACCTCGGCGGGCTGGTCGTACCAGAGCCTCAGTGGCTGAGCGCTCGCCGCCTCCGACTCTGCCGGAGCTGTATCGGTGGGCTGACAGGCCGTCAGTAATGACAAGGAGACGAGCCCCAACCATCGGGCCAGGACTGGATGGCGCAGGGCGGACAACAGACGATTGGACATGGCAAAACGACCCAGAAGTAATTTGTTATTGGTGGTTCGGGAAGACTACCACAACCCGCCATATGTCCCGTCAGTCCAGCGGATTGAGCCAGGCGGCGCCCCGCACCCCGCTGGAATCTCCGTGGCGGGCCTGAACAATGGGCGTGTCACACTCGCCCCCAAACACGAACTGGGGCAGCAGCGTGGGAACCCGCTCGTAGATGGCCGCCAGGTTGGACACGCCGCCACCGAGCACAATCACATCCGGATCCAGCAGATTGATCACCCCGGCGAGCCCCCGGGTGAGCTCCTCCAGATACTGCTCGCGCACCGTCACGGCCGCCCGCTCGCCCTCATCGGCCCGGCGGGCAATTTCCGCGCCCGAGAGCGCCTCCCCGGTCATGCGCTCGTAGGTGAGGCAGAGCCCCGTGCCCGACAGAAAGGTTTCCTGACAGCCCCGACGACCGCAATAGCAGGCACGCGCGTGCAGGTCGGACTCCGAGGTCCAGGGCAAGGGGTTGTGGCCCCACTCGCCGGCCACGCCATTGGGGCCCACCAGCGCCTGCCCGCGCCAGGCGAGGCCGGCGCCGCAGCCGGTCCCAAGAATACCGGCAAACACCAGCTCATAGCCGGCGCCGGCGCCATCAGTGGCCTCGGACACCGCCAGGCAGTTGGCATCGTTGGTCACTTTCACATCGCGATCCAGCCGCTGGCTCAGGTCCGCTTTGAGCGGCCGGTCATTCAGCCAGGTGGAGTTGGCGTTTTTCACCAACCCGGTTTTGCGCGACACCGAGCCGGGGATCCCGACGCCCACCGGCAGTGAGGAGGCATTGCCGGCGCGCTCCGCCTGCCCGACCAGCTCGGCGATGGCCTCCAGTGTGGCGCCATAGTCGTCCCGTACGGTCGGCACCCGTGTACGAAACAGAGTGCGACTTTGGTCGTCCAGCAGAATCACCTCGGTTTTGGTACCCCCGAGGTCCACCCCTATTCGCAATTGCGTCATAGCGTCCAGTTCCTATTGGCGTTTGAAACGATAGCGCCCGATTATAGGTGTCTAGAGGGCTGCGTGGCTAATTCGGTGACGCTCAGCCGTCGCACAAGCGGCGTGGGCGGGGCACAAACCACCGCTTGTGGTCCGGCCAAAAGGGACTAAACTGTTGAGAGGTCTAAAGGTCAGAGCTCAAAGGTCAGAGCTCAAAGGTCAGAGCTCAAAGGTGAGCGTTCAAGGTCAAAGCTCAGAGGCTGCCGTTCCACCAACATCGATTCAGTCCGCCGTTATCCAGAGAGGTCGTTCATGACAGAGTTCCGGGAGAAACGCCCGTTCAGTCGGGTTACATTCGACGCCCCGGCCACCCTCATCCAGGGTGGCAAGCGCTGGCCGTCGGAAGTGTTGGATATCTCTCTCAAAGGGGCGCTGGCCACTCTGCCCGAGCGCACGGAGCTGAACGAACAGCAGCCGGTCAACATTGAAATCCGGATCTCCGACCAGGTTGAAATTGACATGCACTGTCGCGTCGCGCATCGCGAGGCGGGGCACATCGGGCTGAGCTGCCTTACCATTGATCTGGACAGCATCCAGCATCTGCGCCGCCTGATCGAGCTGAACCTGGGCGACAGTGCCGCCATGGAGCGGGAACTGTCTGAATTGGTCGCGCAACGAATGTCCTGAAACACCCACCGGCATGAGCAGAGGATGACTCCCAATGCCTTCAACAGCCGCCCCCGATCGTAGAGAACACCCCCGCCATTTTGTGCGGGCCCGGGCCCGGCTCGCCGACAAGCGACGCGGTTGGGACGTGCGCTTGCTGGATATGTCGCACAACGGCGCATGCCTGGCCATTGAGGCGAGCCACCACAACTTGAGCGAAGGCGATGAAGTGCGCCTGACCGTTGAACTCGATGACGTGCCACTGCGCGACGCCATACCCGCCACCTGCACACCAGGATCCGAGACTCTGCATCTGCGGGGCACGCTGGTATACGCCACCCGGGAACGGCTGGCCGTGGAGTATTATCCGCTCAGCGCAGTCGACCAGGCGCTGCTGACATTGTTGCTCTCCCGCCCCGAGGATTGACCCCGGCACGGCCCAGAGCGACGGTCGGGTGATAGAAAAGCAGTAAAATACCGCAGGCAAAAATGGGCAGATGCCCGATAAACTCCACCAACGCCATCTGATACTCGCCCACCGCCAGAAAATACGCATTGGTGGCGAGCATGAAGGAAAACAGCGTCGCTACCGCGAGACGCGTCACCCAGCCGGTGAGCAACACCAACCCGAGCAGCAATTCCACCACACCCGCCGAATAGACAAACAGTGGATCGCTGTAATTGAACCCCAGAGACGCCATGAAATTGAAGTCGTGCCGCTCCAGCAGGGCCAAAGCCATCGCCGGATTGTTGAGCTTCTCGGTAAAGGCGAGCGTCACCAGCGATACCCCCATCAAGAGGCGTATCAGCCGCAGGGTTGGCACTGTGGGCTTGTCTTTGGCATAGAGTATGATCCAGGCCAGACCGAGCAGCAGCGGGTATTCCAGAATGAACGACGGGTCTGAGGCACTGGCGACGCCGAACAGCAACACAATCAGCGCCGCACAAATCACCCGACAACGATCGAGCAGCAAAAATGTGTAGATCAGCAGCTGCGCTGCCACGCCCCCGTAAAGGAGCGGCTCCGACACCCTGATGTGCGGCGTCAGAAACACACTGGACATGGCGGCGCCGAGAAAATACACCGCAATCAGGTAGTACACCAA
Source organism: Marinimicrobium sp. C2-29 (assembly GCF_038419845.1). Classification (NCBI taxonomy): domain Bacteria; kingdom Pseudomonadati; phylum Pseudomonadota; class Gammaproteobacteria; order Cellvibrionales; family Cellvibrionaceae; genus Marinimicrobium; species Marinimicrobium sp. C2-29. Next base: position 89,220 of record NZ_JBCAQT010000017.1, on the reverse strand, counting down.
CCGCAATGGGCGGGTTGAGTGACTGAACAGCCGCTGCGGCGTGAGCGAGAACTGACACACCACCCGATCAACGAGCTTGGCCAACAGCACCCCGACCACCAAAAGCGTTCCCGCCAATGCCAGTGTTTCGACATCAAGCGCCGACAGATCCCGGGCCTGCTCTTTGGGCGCGAACCATTTCACATGCGCCTGCACAGCCCTACTGAACAGCAATAAGGCAAACCCACACAGAGCCGCTCCCGGCCATCGAGCCGGTGATGAAAAAGGGCCCAGAGTGGCCGAAACGAAACGTGCTGATGCCAACCGATGAAACGGTTTTTTGATTATTGTCATGACCGAATACCCACACCTTGCCGAGTGAATGGGTCGAATCATAGCGAGTTGCGTCGGGATGGCGAGTCAGGGGTGGGAATCCATGCCAGCGATGTATCACAGTGTGCAGCAGTTAACACAGGCCGCATAAAAAAAGGTCGGATTGTAGGACAATCCGACCCTTCGTTGCGTCAACCCACTTGACTCAAGCGAGTGTCACGCCCTGTTACAGGTAGAAATCCAGTGTGACATAGAGTGCGTCGAAATCGCCCTCACCCACCTGGCCGTTGGCATCGACAAAGCCATCCTGGGTCAGGTATTCCACATAGAACCAGCCGGGGCCATAGTTGTAGCGCACACCCGGCGCAATGGCATTGACCCGACCGGCGGTGGAGCCGGCGGTATCGGGCTCGGCCGAGGACAGGTCCACATAGTAGGACCAGGGCCCCTGATCATAGCCGAGCTCGAGCGCAAAGCGCTGGTTTTCGATGGTGCCGGGCAGACCGGCATCGTCCCGGTACAGTGAAGGCAGGTCGCGGTCCATGGTGATGTACGACGCTTTCGCGTAGAAATCATCCATGCGGCCCTGATAATGCAATACGGCGGCGCTGTGATCGCCGTCCACCTGATTGTCGCCCAATCCGGTCAGATCCTGCAGTTTACCGGTCTGCAGCGACACACCCAAGGCGTGGTTCTCCGCGACGTCATAGGAAACATTACCCACCCAGGTCTGTACCTTGCGGAAAGTGGTCGAGCTGCCCCAGTGGCCATTATCATCGACCGTGTCGGTGCTGGTGCCGCCCCAGTCGTCAGCCAGATAAAAAGCGGCGTCGTAGTTCCAACGATCCTGCTGACCCGTGAGTTTCACCCCCACGTCCATCTGATCGCCAAAACCGGCCAGCAGAATATCGCCGGGCCAGAAGTTATAGGTTTTCCAACCAAAGGGCACCTGACTCTTGCCGAACTTGACCACGTGGTTGTCGTCCAGCTCCCAACCGACCCAGGCTTTGTGCACCGTGAACTGATCGCCGGTGGAGTTGTTGGCCGGATCGGTAAAACTGCCCGGGCCCATGCGCAACTCGGCGGAGTAGAGCCAGTTGCCCTCACCTTCCGAGGCCGAGCCGTCGGCGTAGAATATGATCGCTTCGTCTTTGATCTGGCCGAAGGTTTCTTCACTGGCGTCATTATCGAACAGGTATTCATACGTGCCCCAGACACCAACGCCCAGGTTGCTGTCAGCGGCCGTAGCGCCGGAAGCCAGAAGCGTTAGGATAGAGGCCGCTGCAATTTTTGAAGTCACACCATGCTTGTAAAGTGCCACTGGAATCTCCTGATAGACAAAGTTTTCAATCAAGCGCCAGTTGCCCATTTAACCCCAAGTAATGACGAATGGTTGTTCGCAGAACACCCATGGCAACCGCGCGGCGGGAACAAAGTAGACGTTCACTCCTTAAAGAGAGCCCATACCTTGTCGCAAATCACGCCCAACTTCAAGTGCCTGAGCCGCTCTGTGACTGATCCCCGATCATTCCCAAAGCGCACTGACCGGGGTGTCGGGGCTGTACTCATAGCTCAATTGCGCCTGCAGCAACTCGGCGGTCGCCTGGGCATCCACCAGCGCGTGGTGGGCCTCGTACTGCGGCAGGTGATAGCGCAGTCGGCAGTCGTTGAGCCGAAGCGACGGGCGGCGCTGGCCCAGCCATTGGCGCCACCGGCGGTAGCGCTCCAGCTTTAAACGACTACGTTCAATGGCCATGGTATCGATCACCGGAAACAGCAATCGGTCACCAAAAACCTGTTTGGCAGCGGCGTTCAGAAAGTGTCGTTCAATCTGTTTGAAATGCACAACCACCAGCCGCCCGGCCAGGCACTGCATCAGCTCTTCAAACATTGCATTCAGCGCTGGCGCGTTGGCCACAACACTGTGAGTAATGCGGTGAAAGGTAATGGATTCGGTGGTCAGGGGTTTGTCCGGCCGCACCACCCAGTAGCGCGCCTTCGGGCTGTGAATTCGACTCAGGGTAAAGGGCACCAGGCCGATACTCACAATCACATCGCGCTGCGAATCTAGGCCCGTGGTCTCCAGATCCAGAGCCACCATGGGCACGTCACTGATGGGAGTATCCGGCTCTGGCCATTTGGCCTGGTAAAACCGTTTCAACCGCGGATCTGTGGACTCGCTGGCCCGCTCTTCAAGATAGGCCGCCCAATCAAAGGGATCGCTCTGAGCGGTTTTATGACTTTTGCGCCAGATCATTTCAGGCCGCCCTGGGTGGGTGTGGCCCGGTAGCGGAATTGCAGGAACCGCTGTGCGTTGCTCAGGGCCTGAAACGCCGCCTTCAAACTGTGCCGCTCATCGGCCGAGACGATGTCCGGACGAATACTGTTGTTGGGCTCCTCGCCCTGATCCAGGTTGTGAACCTGATGGCGGATACGCATCATGGCGATGAACTCGAGCGCATCCTTGAGCCGTTCACTGACACCTTCGGGCAGCAGGCGGGTTTCGCCGATGTCGTTGAGACGCTCGAAGGAGTTCTGCGCGCGCGAGCCCGCCGCCAGGGCGTGCACGCGAATCAGGTCAGTTAGCGGCGCCGTGCCACGCCGCTTGAGGTTGATGGTGTCCCGGTGACGACCATCGGGTTCCATGACGAAGTTGCGGAACAACCCCAGCGGCGGTGTGCGGTTGATGGCATTGCGTGCCAGGGCCGCCAGAAACTTCGGATGATTGGGTGCCATCTCGACCACCAGATCCTTGAGGCTTTCCACAAACTCCTCTTCGCCGTAGACACTGTCCAGATCGAAAAAGATGGACGAGTGCAGCAGTTTCTCCGCGTTGGGATTCATGATCCAGTCGGTAAACACCTCTCGCCAGACGCTCAATGGCTGACGCCACTTGTCATTGGTCGCCATCACATCGCCCGTGCAGTAGGGATAGCCACAGGCGTTCAGGCCATCGCTGACGCGCTTGGCCAGGGTAAGAAAATACTCACGATGTTGTTTGGGGTCATAGTCATCGCTCAACACCATGGCGTTGTCCTGGTCGGTCACAATGGTCTGCTCGTTGCGTGCCATCGACCCCAGCGCCATAAAGCAGTAGGGGACCGGGGGCGGCCCCAGCTCCTCCTCGGCCAACTCCAGCAGCCGGCGGGTAAAACTGCGGCCGATGGTGGACAGGGCGCTCCCCACCATGTCTGAATCCGCTCCCTCTTTCACCATACTGACAAACGTCCGGCGGGCGTCGTCGGCCAGCTGGCTCAAACCGGACAACCGGGTCTGATGATAAATACTGTTCACCAGATAGAGGCTGCTGTTGGTTTCATAACGGATGATATCCGACAGGTGCAGCATGCCCACCACCTCGCGCCGACGCAGCACCGGCAGATGGTGAACATTGTGGCGCAGCATGGTGAGCATGGCCTCGTACACCGACTCATCCGATTGAATGGTCACCGGATTCGGCGTCATCAGCTCACTGACTTGAGTCTCGGGAGTGCAACCTTCACTCAGTCCGCGAGCGACCAGGTCGTGTTCGGTCAACAACCCCTGCAAGCGGCGCAACTGGTCGCCCAGGCCTTGAGAAGCCAGCACCAACAGCGCCGACACATTGTTGTCGCGCATCTGGCGCGCAGCGGTCTGCACCGTCTCACTCATGCCAATGAATTCGGGGGCGTGCGTGAGTAGTTTGCGCACCCGGGTCATCACCAGGGTGTTGTCCCGACGCAGTTGCTCGACGGTGGCCTTGAGGCGTGGCCCCTCGGCCTCGACAAACTCGGCGAATTGCTCATTCTGGGCGCACATCCGCTCGAAGCTGTCGTAGGGCACCAGGTAAATGAGCGAATCTTCCAACGCCCGCGCGGGGAAGCGCACCTTGCGATTGCGCAACAGGCCAAAATGGCCAAAGATATCGCCTTCGCTCAGGCGGTTATAGAGCTCGCCACGCGGACGAAAAACTTCCACCGCGCCGCTGCGAATGTAGTAGAGGTCGGCAATGTCCTGGTGCAGCTCCAGTATCTGGGTGCCGGCGCGAAAATAGGTCACTTCCACCTGGCCCGCCAGTTCATCCAACTCGTCATCGGAGAGCATGTCGAAGGGGGGGTGCTGCCCCATATGATCGCGTATTTCGAGTACTTCGACTTCCACTATGCGCCCCCTGCCAGGAATTTGAACACACTCAGTATAGACCGGAGAGGGGCTGATGCAAAAAAGCCCGGCGGTGCCGGGCTTTGAATCACATCAAACAACCTTGGCCGCTATCGGCTTGGTTCAAGGTTGGCTCTCGCTAGAATCAGTCGTTGTTCGTGGTGCAGGCCTTTGTAAAGACTGATGCACATCAGCAACAGGATGATCGCAAACGGCAGACCGGTGGTCACGGCACCACTTTGCAGCGCCGACAAGGCATCGTCGCCGCCCACAAACAGCAGAACAGCCGCGATCACACCTTCCATGACCGCCCAGAAAATACGCTGGGTCACGGGCGCATCGATCTTACCGCCGGCGGTGATGCTGTCGATGACCAGTGAACCGGAATCCGAAGAGGTCACAAAGAACACCAGCACCAGCAAAATCGCCAGCAAGGAAGTGATTTCGGTCAACGGCAGATTCTGCAGCATCTGGAACAGGGCCAGGTCGGCACTGCTGAGCCCCTCGGCCAGCTCACCCACGCCATTGAGCGCCTGAGTCAAACCATTGCCACCGAAAACACCCATCCAGATGATCGTGATCACCGTGGGCACCAGCAGCACGGCGATCATGAACTCGCGCACGGTACGACCCTTGGAAACCCGGGCAATGAACATGCCGACGAAGGGCGACCAGGAAATCCACCAGGCCCAGTAAAAGACTGTCCAACCGTGGAACCAGGCCTCATCGTCCCGGCCGATCCAGTTACTCAGCGGCACCACGTCGCGCAGGTAGGCGCCGGTTGTAGTGGCAATCCAACCGAGCGAATTGAGAATACCACCGGCAAAGAAGACAAACGCCACCAGTATCAGGGCGATAATCATGTTGATGTTGGATAACAGTTTGACGCCGCCTTCAATCCCGCGAATAACCGAGAACACAGCGACGGCGGTCACGCCGGTGATGATGGCCACCTGGACGTTGATGCCTTTGCCGATATCAAACAGAAAATCCAGACCGGCGGCGGCCTGCTGCGCACCAAAGCCCAGAGACGTGGCCAGACCAAAGATGGTGGCTACCACCGCGACGGTATCGATGACATGACCGATCGGGCCCCAGACCCGATCACCCAGCAGAGGGTAAAAAGCCGAGCGAATAGTCAGGGGCATGCCCTTGTTGTAGGTGAAAAACCCGAGCGACAAGGCCACAATGCCGTAGATGGCCCAGGGGTGAATACCCCAGTGAAACATGGTGGCGCCCATGGCATTGCGGGCCGCCTCTTCCGTACCGGTCTCGCCACCAAAAGGCGCCCCGTACCAGGCGCCGTGAAAGTAGGCGGTGGGCTCGGCCACACTCCAGAACATCAGGCCGATGCCCATACCGGCCGCAAACAACATGGCGAACCATGAGAAGCGGGAAAACTCCGGCTTGGCGTCTTGCCCACCCAGGCGGATTTTGCTCACCGGCATGAAGATCAATGCCACACAGAAAAGGACGAATATGTTGGCACTGCCAATAAACACCCAGTCGAAATTGCCGATGGCCCAGTCGCGGGCACCGGTCAGCGCGGTATTGGCGGGACCGGGAAAGATGAGGGTGCCAATGACGAACACCAGCACCAGCAGAGCACTGACGAAAAACACCCGGTTGTGTAGATCCAGGCCCCATTTTTGAAAGTTATCCTGACCGACCTGGTAATCGGTCTGGTATTCGGCCTCAATTTTGGCCAACTCTTCCGACTTCATACGCTTATTCCTCTTTTTGCGTTAAAAACCCTGCCTCAGCTGGATTTTCCTTCGCGGCGACGACACGGGACGACAGATCAAGACGTTTAAGCCCAAACACTCTACAGGATAGCAGAGGGGGTTGAGAAGGCACCCAACTCCTCACACCTGATACATTCTCTCTATTCAATCGCATCCAGTGCTTCGGAAAGGTTGCGCACAGCGATCACTTCCAGCCCTTCTTTTTTCTCTCGCGGCGCATTCCCTTTGGGGACAATCGCCTTTCTGAAACCGTGCTTGGCCGCCTCGCGCAGACGCTCCTGGCCGCTCGGCACCGGCCGGATTTCGCCCGAGAGCCCCACCTCTCCGAACACCATCAGATCCTCGGGCAGGGGCCGGTCGCGAAAACTGGAGACGATGGCGAGCAGCAGCGCCAGGTCGGCGCTGGTTTCCATCACGCGCACGCCGCCCACCACATTCACGAACACATCCTGGTCCGCCATCATGATGCCGCCGTGGCGATGCAGTACCGCCAGCAACATGGCCAGGCGGTTCTGATCCAGCCCCACCGCCACCCGGCGCGGATTGCCAGTGTGGCTATCGTCCACCAGCGCCTGGATCTCCACCAACAGCGGGCGGGTGCCCTCCCACATGACCATGACCACCGAACCGGAGGAGATTTCGTCGGCCCGCTGCAGAAAAATGGCCGAAGGGTTATTCACCGCCTTCATGCCCTGTTCGGTCATGGCGAACACCCCCAGCTCGTTTACGGCACCAAAACGGTTTTTGGTGCCGCGCAGGGTGCGAAAGCGCGAGTCGTTGTCGCCCTCCAGCAGGATCGAGCAGTCAATCATGTGCTCCAGCACCTTGGGCCCGGCCAGGGAGCCGTCTTTGGTGACGTGCCCCACCAGAATCACCACCGTCCCGGTCTGCTTGGCAAAGCGGGTGAGGTAGGCGGCGCTCTCGCGCACCTGGGATACCGAGCCCGGGGCGGACTGGATATCGGCCATGTGCACCACCTGAATGGAGTCCACCACCATGACCTTGGGCGCGATTTTCTGCGCGGTGGCGCAGATGCTCTCCACATTGGTTTCGCTCAGCATCTGCAGCTTGTCGGTGGCCACGCCCAGACGCTGGGCGCGCATGGCCACCTGCTGCATGGATTCCTCACCAGTGACATAGAGCGCCGACATCTGGCCGGCCAGGTGGCACAGGGTCTGCAACAGGAGGGTACTTTTGCCCGCGCCGGGGTGACCGCCAATCAGCACCACCGAGCCGGCGACAAAGCCCCCGCCCAGCACCCGGTCAAATTCACCCGCGCCCGAACTCAGGCGGGGGACATCCTCCAGGCTGATTTCCGCCAGGGTCTGGACCTCGGCGCTGCGGCCACCGGCATAGCCCTCAAAACGGGCGGAGCGGTTGCTGGGCGTGGGGCCCAGGCGCACTTCCGAGAGGCTGTTCCAGGTGCCGCATTCGCTGCACTGGCCCTGCCATTTGGTGAAGTCAGCGCCGCATTCGTTACAGACGTAGGCGGTTTTGCTTTTGGATTTGGTGGCCAAGTTGGGCTCCGGATTTATGATGAATTTTTTTGGCGGATGCGCCTTAGGCTTATCCGCCCTACGATCGGCCGTGTAGAAAGTTGGGGTATATGGGGCGTTATTGTGGGGCCTTGGCTTTCGAGGTCAAGGGCTTTTCCCAAAGCCGGGCGCAAGTCGGTTATAGTGTCCCGCCCGAGACTGCCCCAGGAATGATGTCCCGATGGACGAGAGCCAACAGCCACTACCGACCCGCCCCTCCGGCGGTCGTTTTGCCCAGATTCTGGCCGAGTGGAAGACCCTGGGCCTGCTTGGCGGCCCCATTCTGGTGGCGCAGCTGGCGCAGATGGCCAATGGCGTCATCGATACCATCATGGCCGGCCACTACAGCGCCGAAGACCTGGCGGCCGTGGGCATCGGCAGTAGCCTCTGGATGCCGGTTTTATTGTTCTTTTTCGGCGTGCTGAGCGCCCTTCAGCCAACCATCTCCGGCTACCTGGGCTCGGGCGAACGCGAGCGGATCATGCCCATCACCTGGCAGGGCCTGTACATCGCCGCCGGCTCCGCGGTGCTGATGATCGCCCTGCTGCTCAGCGCCGGCCCCCTGCTGCCGCTACTGGGGCTGGAGGCGGCCACGGCGAACATCACCCGGGGCTACCTCGGTGCCTTTGTCTGGGGTGTGCCCGCCCTCTTGTTGATCACCGCCCTGAGGGGCCTGACCGACGGGCTGGGCCACACCCGGGTGATCATGGCGGTATCGCTGCTGGCGGCGCTGTTCAACCTTCCCCTGAACTACATCTTCATCTACGGCAAGCTGGGCCTGCCCGCTTTTGGCGGCGTGGGCTGTGGCTGGGCCACGGCTCTGTCCAATGGCCTGGCCGCGCTGATCATGCTCGCCTACCTCAACCGCAGCCGCCACTACCGCGCCTACCATCTGCTGGCCGACTGGGCCCGCCCCTCCTGGAGCCGTATCACCCAGCTGCTGCGCCTGGGACTGCCCATCGGGGCCAGTATGTTTGTGGAAGTGAGCATGTTTGCGGTGATCGCCCTGTTTCTGGCGCCGCTGGGGGCCACGGTGGTGGCCGGACACCAGATCGTGCTCAACATCATCTCGGTGGTGTTCATGCTGCCGCTGAGTCTGGGCATGGCACTGACCTTGAGGGTGAGTTTTCTGATGGGGGCCGGCACTCCGGCGGTGGCCCGCCTGCTGGCCCGCAGTACCCTGCTGCTGGCCCTGGGCATTGCCCTGATCTATATGCCCATGCTGCTGTTCGGACGCGAGTTGCTGGTCGCGCTCTATACCAGCGATGAGGAAGTCAGAGCCGTCGCCACCCGGCTGTTGCTCTTCGGCGCCATTTTCCAGATTGCCGACGTCCTGCAGGTGACCGCCATCAGCGCCCTGCGCGGTTACCGGGACACCCGCATTCCGCTGTTCATCATGCTGCTGTCCTTCTGGGGCCTGTGCCTGCCCCTGGGTTATGCCCTGACTTTTACCGACTGGCTGGTGCCCTCGCTCGGAGCCGATGGCTTCTGGCTGGCACTGATTGTCGGGCTGATCTGCGCCGGAATCCTGCTGATCAAGCGGCTCTGGCGATTTTGAGATCCCCCTCGCGCCCACCGCTGTGACCGGAGCGAACGAAAAGTGCTAATATTGACCCGTTGATCGGCCCGTTTCGGGCCGCAATCAATGCACATACCTATACTTATAAATGTCAATAAACTTATAAACGCCAATAAGCACTTTTGACCGGGAGTCATATTATGTTCGTATCAACTACCCACAGGCCCCTGAGCCGCGCCCGAGCGCTGCTCGCCGCGGGTCTGTTGGCCCTGGGGCTGCCCGCCTCGGCCCAGATGAGCGATGTGCCCAGTGACATCGCGCCCCTGGACCCGCCGTTCGACATGCCCCAGCTGGAGCGCCAGAGCTTTCCCGACCGGACCTTCAACATCCGGGATTTCGGCGCTCAGGAAATGAGCAACGATTCGCGCAACCTCATCACCGATGCGGTACACAAAGCCATCGATGAGGCCAACAAAGCCGGCGGCGGCCGCGTGCTCATCCCCGCGGGCCAATGGCTCAGCGGGCCGATCCACCTGAAGAGTCACGTCAACCTGCACCTGGCCGACGGCGCCGAGGTGCTGTTCAGCGAAAACAAGAACGACTACCTGCCCGTGGTCCCGCAGCGGCACGAAGGGGTGGAGGCCTACAACTACTCCCCCATGATTTACGCCGCGCACGTGAAGAACGTGGCCATCACCGGCAAGGGCCGCTTTGATGCCCAGGGCGATCACTGGTGGGAATGGTTTGAAGAACACGGCCCACCCCCGCGTGCGATTGCCACCCAGGTGCCGCTCTCGCGTCGCGATTTCGGTAAGGGTGCCGGAATGGAAGGCATGCGCCCGAGCTTTATCGTGTTCTGGAAGTCTGAAGACATTCTGGTGGAGGGCATCAGCCTGCTGGATTCGCCCATGTGGAATGTTCACCTGATTTACAGCGAGAACATCATCGTGCGCGACATCAGTGTGGACAGCCTACGGGCTCCCAACGGTGATGGTCTGGTGGTGGACTCGTCCAAAAACGTGTTGATTGAATACAACCACTTCCAGACCGGCGACGATGCCGTGGTGCTCAAATCCGGTCTGAACGAAGAGGCACTGGAGATCGACATCCCCACCGAAAATGTGGTCGTGCGCCATTTTGAAGCCAAAAACGTGCGCACCGGTAGCGGCGGCGTGGTGTTCGGCAGCGAGACTTCAGGCGGGCTGCGCAATGTGTACGTACACGACGCCCTGTTCGACGGCGCCGATCGGGGCATCCGCTTCAAAACCGAACGCGGTCGCGGCAACGTGATCGAGAACATCTTTGTGGAAGATGTCACCATGAAGAACATCACCTACGAGGCCATCAACTTCAACAGTTTCTACACCGGCCCCGAAGCCACCGGCGTGGCGCCCACCGTGCGCAACATCAACATCAGCGATGTCACCATCGACGGGGTGCCCACGGCCATCTCACTGATCGGCCTGCCCGAGAAGTGGCTGGAGGACATTACCCTGACCAACATCAGCGTGAAAAACGCCGAGATGGGCGCGCGCATCACCCGGGTGAAAAATATGGTGATGAACAACGTTACCATCGAGTCGGATTCGCTGGCGATGACGGTCAACGACTCCTATGAGGTGCACTTCAACGGCGTCAACCTGACGGACAATGTCAGCGGCGGCCCGCTGCGTCTGGAGGGTGGCTACACCGGCGCCATTTATCTGAACGACGGCCTGAGCGAGGAGGACGTGCAATTCGGCACTGGCGTGTCGACTGAGGTGATCAACCCCGAGACACCGCCTCAGGCCTGGTAAACCAACGTGGATTAGAGAATTCCTCTGATCAAAAAAACGCCGCTGAACGTGCAAACGTCAGCGGCGTTTTTTTGTGAGCACCATTAAGCGGCGCCCTTACGACAGATTGAAAAATCGGCGCGTGGTATCTGTCACCGCCCGAGCCAACATCTCCTGCTCTTCCCCCCGACACTCCGCCAGCGCTTGCAACACCCAGGGCAGCAGCGCCGGCTCATTGCGATTGCCTTTGGGCTTCTGGTCGAGATTGCGCGGGGTCAGATAGGGCGCATCGGTTTCGATCATCAGCCGCTCGGCGGGAATCCGGCTCACCAGTTCGCGCAGCTCGCCACCGCGACGCTCATCGCACAGCCAGCCGGTGATACCGATGTGACAATCCAGCGCCAGATAATCGTCCAGCTCCTCCCCACTGCCGGTAAAACAGTGGACAACGGCGCCGGGCAAGCGATCACGATAGCGTCGCAGAATGGGCATAAAGGCCTCGTGGGCATCGCGCTGGTGCAAGAACACCGGCTTGCCCAGTTCGGCGGCCAGCGACAGCTGGGCCTCAAAGCAGTGGAGCTGCGCATCGCGCGGGGAAAAGTCCCGGTTAAAGTCCAGCCCGCACTCACCCAGTGCCACCACTTCGGGCGACCGGGCCAGCCCGGCCAGAGCCTCCACCGCCGAGTCGTCCCAGGTTTTGGCGTCGTGCGGATGCACCCCCGCGGTGGCATATAAAAAACCGGGATAGTCCCGAGCCAACGCCAGGCCCTCCCGACTGCCCGACAGCGACGTGCCCGTGACCAGGATGGTGTCGACTCCCGCATCTTTCGCTCGCGTCAGTGCCGCATCGAGATCCTTGTGAAACCGCGGGCTGGTCAGGTTTGCACCAATATCAATCAAAGTTTCTGTCATCGAATGGCTCCTGCGTGGCCGGCAAAGAGGGACAATGGTACCAGAGCCGGGCACCGCCGGTTGTCCGCGCCCGGTTGTTGGTAAATCATCCGGGGAACCGGCTATACTCCGTGTTTAATGAGCCAGACGTTTTGAGCCCCCACGGCCTGGCGGACCAAAAGGTAAATGCGCCTGTTTATGACTAGCCCCCACTCCGATCAGCGACCCAGAATGACCTTCTGGCTCGCCGCCTTCGCCAGCTTTGCGTTGATCGCCCTGCTGGCCAGTGCATGGATCGTCGAGGAGCGGGAGTCGCGGGCGCAGGAGCAGCGGCTGCAGGCGGCCGCTCATGCGGCCAACCACGCCAGCATTCTTCAGACCCACCTTCGTTACTCTTTCTCATCGGTCATGGCCCTCGGCGCCTATGCCCGTATCAGCCCCGATGTGGGCCAGCACTTTGATCTCGTCGCCCGGGACCTCTTGTCGCTCTACCCGGAAGTTTCCTCCCTGTCACTCTCTCCCGATGGCGTCATTACCTGGATCGTGCCCATGCAGGGCAACGAGTCCGCCATCGGTTTCGACCAACTGGCGGATGAAACCCAGGGCCCCGAGAGCCGTAGGGCACGCGAGTCGGGGAAACTGACCGTTGCCGGCCCCTTAAGCCTTGTGCAGGGAGGCTCTGCTCTGGTCGGACGCTACCCGGTTTTTGTGACCGATGAGCAGGGCGGCCGGCATTTTTGGGGGTTTGCCAACGCCACCATGCCTCTGGCGTCGGTCTTGCAGGCCGGGCGACTGGCAGAGCTTGAGGCCATGGGCTACCAGTACCAACTCTGGCGCACACACCCCGTTTCCGGCGAGCGACAGATCATCGCCCGCAACGTGACCGGGCCGCAGAGAGAACCGGTCGAGCAGACCATCGCCATACCCAACGGCCGCTGGACGCTGTCCCTGTCACAGCCCCGGGGCTGGCATTCCGGCTCCTGGCTGATTGGCGCCATCGCCTTCGCGACTGTCTTTGCGTTGGTACTGGCCTACCTGGTCAAGGCCCTGCTGGAGCTGCGCTGGCATAAGCGCCACCTGGAGCGACAGGTGCAGGAGCGAACCGAGGCGGCCAACACCAACGTCGACCGCTACCGCACGCTGATCGCCGCCTCAAATACCGGCGCCTGGGAGTATTTTCACGAGCAGGATTTTCTCCAGTGCAGCCCGGAGTATTTCTCCATGCTCGGTCGCCAGCAAAGTGACTACCACATGTCCGGAACGGCCAACCTCAAAGAGACCTGGACCGACCTGATCCACCCCGACGACCGGGAACAGGCCGTCGACATCTTCGCCCGGTACCTGACCGACGGCGCCGAGGGCATGTACGAGAACCGCTTTCGCATGAGGCACAAGGACGGACACTGGGTGTGGATACTCTCCCGCGGGCAGTCGCTGTGGAATGAAGAGGGGCAGTTTCAGGGGGTCACGGTCGGCACCCACATCGACATCAGCCGGGAAGTGGAAACCGAAGAGAAGCTCGCCCTATCTGCCCAAGTGTTCGAGCGCGGCAGCGAAGGATTCATTGTCACCGACCCCGATCAGCGTATTCTCATGACCAACGCCGCGTTTACGCGCATTACCGGCTACTCCGAAGAAGAAGTGCTGGGAGAGAAGCCCAGCATCCTTGCCTCAGGCCGGCACGATGCGAACTTTTACAAAGGCATGTGGAAAGCCCTGAATCTCAAGGGGTTCTGGCAGGGGGAAGTCTGGAACAAGAGCAAGGATGGTCAGATCTATCCCCAGTGGCTGAGCATCAGCCAGATCAGGAATGACAAGGGCGAAGTGAGCCACTACATCGGCATCATCAGTGACATCAGCCAGCTCAAGGAAGACCAGAAGGAAATCCACCGCCTGGCCTACTATGACCCGCTCACCAACCTGCCCAACCGCTCGTTGCTGGAGGAGCGCGCCGCTTTCGCCCTGAAGCTGGCGCAGAGAGGCAGCAAAAACGCGGCACTGCTGTTCCTGGACCTGGACAACTTTAAAAACATCAACGATTCCCTGGGCCACAAAGCGGGCGATCGGCTGCTGTTGGCTTTCTCCCAGCGCGTGGGTGCCATGGTGCGCCAGGAAGATACCTTTGCCCGGCAGGGAGGGGATGAATTTATTCTGCTGCTGCCCGATACCGATGCCAGCGGCGCCGCGCATGCCGCGCAGAAAATACTCGACCTGTTGATCCGCCCATTCAAAGTGGATGGCTACGACCTGTCGGTCAGCAGCTCGGTGGGTATTGCCCTCTACCCCGATGACGGCGACTCGCTCAATGAGTTGTACACCAATGCCGACATCGCCATGTACCGCTCCAAGCAGAAGGGACGCAATACCTACAGCTTTTTCACGCCGGAGCTGCAGACGCATTACGTGCGCCTGATGCAATTGGAAAGCGCCATGCGCCAGGCCATAGCGGAGGATCAGTTTGAGCTGCACTATCAGCCCCAACAGGAACTGGACAGCGGCGCGACTGTGGGTGTTGAGGCGCTGCTGCGCTGGTATCACCCGACGCTGGGAACGATTTCACCCGCCGAGTTCATCCCCATAGCCGAAAGCAGCGGCCTGATTGTGCCCATTGGCGAATGGGTGCTGCGCGAGGCGGTCGCGCAATTGTGCCAGTGGATTGAGGTGGGCATTGCCCCGCCCAAAATGTCGATCAACCTCTCCGCCGCCCAATTCCGGCAACCGAGTCTGCCCGACCTGATTCTGAGCGTTCTGGAAGAGACCCGGCTGCCGGCCGAGTACCTGGAGCTGGAGCTGACCGAGAGCATGACCATGGACGACCCGGAACGGGCGGTGACCATGATCAACCGCCTGCATGCCGCCGGGGTCACCCTGTCGATTGATGACTTCGGCACCGGCTATTCGTCACTGAGCTATCTCAAGCGGTTCAAGATCAGCAAGCTGAAGATCGATAAATCCTTTGTCAGTGACCTGGACACCCACGGTGACGACCGGGTCATTGTCAGCACGATCGTGACACTGGCGCAGAGTCTGGGGCTGCGCAGTGTGGCCGAGGGGGTGGAAACACTCGAGCAGCGGGAGTTTTTGCGCACGCTCGGCTGCCACGATATTCAGGGCTATTACTTTTCCCGCCCGCTCAATGCCCGCGATACCGAGGCCTTTCTGCGTCGCTCCGAGTAACGAGCGACGCCGGGCTCAGCGCTCGAATTTATAAATCAGATCGACGCTCTGCTTTATGCCGGACTCGGCCTCCAGCCTGAGCTCCTCGGTGATTTCATAGCGCAGGCCGATGGTGGGAGCCTGACCAAACAACCCGACGACGTAGCGCACCAACAGTTTGGGCGTAATGTATTTGCCGATGAGCAAGGAGCTTTCGGTCACATCGTCTTCGGTCTGGATACGAAACTCATCCAGGCTGAAGGTATCGGCGATTTCAGCGGTGATAAAGCCACTGCGCTCCAGCCCCAGACCGCCGATGGCGTTCACCAGCATGGAGGCATCGGCCTGGGAGGATCCGGCGCCGAGCGGTTTGCCGGTAAACAGCACGGCCATGGCGTTACTGTCAGACAGGGACGGCTCGGAGAACACCCGACTGCGCGGGCGCTGCAGGGTGCCCTCGATCTCAAGGCCTGCGGTGTACTCATCGGTTTCGCGCACCGCGCGGATATCCAGCCCGGGGTTGTCATAGGGCCCCTGAAAAATCAGCCGGCCGCGCTCGATATCCAGATCCTGTCCATAGGCTTTGTAACGCCCCTCGGCGACCCCGACTTCACCGACCGTCAGCAGGCCCCGCTCGGGATTCTGGATGACCTGCAGTTGACCGGACAGGCGACTGGTCAGGCCAAAACCCTCAAAACGCACATCGTCGCCCAGCACCAGGGTCAAATCCATGCGCAGGGACCGCCCCATCGCATCGGCTTCGCGGCCGCCCTCGGGGTCCTTGATCACGACATCATCCGACACCTGAGTGGCCGACTCGGGCAGCTCTTTGAGCTTGGCGCGGGCTTTGGGAATGCGGGCTTCGCCCTCGAGCAGCACGCGTTCGCTATTGAGATCCAGCGTCATATCCGGGCTGACCAGTACCATTAGCTCGCGGGTATTGATCGCCTGGAAGTCGCTGCCGCCCAGGCTGGCACGCACTTGCCGGTTGGCGCTCCAGAAGTCGGTGATCTCTCCGGTCAGTTCCAGCCTTCCCTCGCCCGAGGTGACTTCACCACTCAAGTCCAGACGGTCCACCGTCGCCTCCGCCGTCAGGCTCAACTGCTCCAGGTGCAGCCCCAGTTCGGGCAGTTTTGCAGTGCCCTCACGCAAGGCGATGGTGCCGCGCAACTCCGGCTGCTGCAGACGGCCGGCCAGATTCAGATCCGCGTTCAATTTCCCACCGACTTCGTGAAGCCGCGGGATCAGGGCCTCCAGGGGATCGAGTCGGCCGAAGTTGGCCTGTATCCGGCCTTCCAGTTCGCCGCTCTGGGGCACCAGCCCGAAGGTGGCGCTGGCCTGGCCAAACTCGCCCCAGTTGGTGTTCATTTCACCGCTGATCTGGTCGGGCTGCCAGTTGGCCTCCAGGTGGGTGCTGTCCCAGGCGTAGCGCTCGGTGTCCTCTTCATCGAACTGGTATTCGACCGCGCCGTCGCGGGTATCCAGACGCAGGTGCGCCCGGGGGCCCTCCTGAGCGGTCTGGGTAAAGCTCGCTTCGCCTTCCAGTGTGCCTTTCAGATCCACATTCTGTTTCACCCAGCGCCGGGCCAGGCGCAGGGGCAGGCCCTTGATGCTCGCCTGGGCGCTGCTTCCCGCCTCGGCCTGCCACTGCCCCTGCAGGCAGATCAGCCCCTCGTTCATCCAGGCGACCTGCGCCAGCGCTTCCCGGGGATCCCAGCCGCCATCCTGGCGGTTCTGGCTCGGTTCGGCTTCTTTGGCAGCCTCGTCTCCACTCTGGCTCTCGTCCTCATCCCGCAGGTTCTGGATGCCCTGATAGGCCCAGCGGGACTGGGGGGTGAGGCATAGGGTCGCGAGGCTGATTTCATCGGCGCTCAGGGTCAGCGGTGCGCTGTTCTGCTGTTTCCACAGCAGAGGGTCGTTTGGCTGCAGGATCAGGTCGCTCAGCTCACCGCTCCAGACCGCGTCCACATAGCCGCCGCTCAGGGTCCAGCCCAAATCACCCCAGGCATCGGTGTTGATCTGCGCCGACAGCTCGTGCTGCTCCAGACTGCCGCTGGCGGAGATCAGGGCCTCGTCCAGGGTCTGGCCCGCCAGATCCCAGGGCCCGGAGGTCAGATCAAGACGATAGTCGTTGCTTTCGTCGCGCTCCAGATCCAGGGCAATCTGCCCCACACTGTAGTCCTGCCATTTCAGATCGCTGCCCTCCAGATGGACGCGGCCACGGGGCCTGGCGACACTGCCCTGCAGCTGCGCATCGAGGGTCAGCTCACCGGCCAGGGAGGGATCGAGCTGGTCGAGTATGGGCGCGCTCACGTAGGCGTTGATATCGAACTCTTCGGCCATGGACCCGCTCAGGATCACCTGGTTGGCCCCGAGCGCGAAGACCAGATTGCGCGACTCGATGCGCTCCTGGCTGTAGGTCAGATTTCCGCCGGCCGCGATGGCCATTTCACGCACCCGTCCCTCCAGCGCGATACCGTCGACCGAGGCGCGCAGACCGGCCGCCTCCAGTGCTCCCCGGGTGCTCAGTCGCCCATTGACGAAGCCCGGCCACTCGGCCAGCGCCGGGAGAGGAAGAGAGGCGGGGTTGAGCTCATCCAGTGCCAGTGACAGGTCCCACTGCACCGCCGGTGCCCACTGAACCTGCCCCCGGCTGGTCAGCGACCCCTCCGGCAGGTTCACCTCGAGAGACTCCAGATCCAGCTGCTCCAGGTTGCCCTGCCCTTTGAGGTCGAGGTCCAGGGGCGGCACACCCTCGGCCCTCACATTGCCGGATAGCTGAACCAGGTAGTCATCCAGCCAGCCCTCCAGCTGGATGCGCCCGCCGGTTTCGACCGTGGGCAGCGCCTCCGGAAACAGCGCGGGCGGCAGCAGCTGTTCGGGCCAGCTGCTATCCATGACCAGTTTGGGGCTTCCGTCCAGATCATTCAGGTTGGGCCAGAAGCGCAGCTCGCTTTCAATGGTGGCGGGCGCTCTGAGCCGGTGGGAGGCGGTGACGCTGGTCAAGTCGCCATTGACCTCGGCGTCGCCGCGGAAAGTCATCGGTTGCCCACCCATGTCCGGGAGGGTATAGCGCCAGCGCAGCCGCAGGTTGGCGCCGTAGGGGTAGCGCAGCCCGGCGCGGCCATTCAAGCCCAGCTCATAGTCCGGGCCCACCACGGCCAGGTCCCAGACTCGCAAACTGAAGGCCCCCAGGCTCAGGGTTCCGCTGATACCGTGCAGCCGGGTTTCCGTCTCTCCCTGATGAATGCGGATATCGCGCAGATCCACACCGCCCAGTTCGACTCGGACCGGTAGAGCCAGACTGGGCCATTGCGGGGGTTCCGGTTCAGCCGGCTCGGGCTCGTCGACCGGAGGGGGAAGCTTCAGAATCACTGAACTGGCGCTGAGCGACTGCACCGAGACGGTATTGTAGAGCAGCGCCAGGGGCTGCCAGCGAAAGGACAGATCCTCCACCCGGTAAGATTGCTCCTCGAGCTGATACTCGACGTGATCGACATCGAGCCCGGTGATCAGATTGCCGCGAACCTCACCCACCTCAACGGGCAATCGACTGGCCGCCTGCTGAACGGCGAAGCGGCTGCCCGGCTCGGTGGCCACAATGGCGGTGACGATCGCCAGAACCAGGATGATCACTGACAGTACGCTGTACAACGCCCAGCGCAGCCACTTGAGCACTCGACGCATCATAGATCCGGCCCCATGCTCAAGTGCAATTTCCAGCCTCTGTCACCATCGAGTGCTTTGGCCACATCGACCCGCACCGGACCGATGGGTGAGATCCAGCGAAGCCCCACGCCTACACTGCGCTTGAGGTCAAAGTCGGCATGATCAAAGGCGTTGCCCTGATCGTAGAAGGCCGCTACCGCCCAGCTGGGCAGAACGCGGTAGTCGTATTCGACACTGGTGGCCAGAAGGTTGTTACCGCCGACCACCACTGGCTCTCCGGTCTCGGGGCTGATCACCGTCGGGCCCAGCGACTTGTAATCGTAGCCACGCACGCTGGAGTCACCGCCGGCAAAGAAGCGCTGGGAAACCGGCAGGCGATTGAACTCGTCCACTTCGGTCACACCGCCCTCCAGGCGCAGCAGCACCCGCCCCGCGCCCAGCGCCTGGATATACTTGCCGCGGCCGTACAACTGCACAAAGCTGGTGTCGGACCCGAGGCTGGACGGAGAGCCGGAAATCCGCCCGAGCAGGCTCCAGCCGGAGAGCGGGTAGTTGCTGTTATCGGATTTGGTGCGCGAGAGATTGAATGCCGGGATCAGCAAGTCCGATCGCTGTTCGGGCTCATCACCCACGACGAAAAATTCCCGCTCGTAGTTGAGGGAGTATGTCTGCAGCCAGTCACTATCCTCCTCCGAGCGGGTGTAGCTGGTACCCAGTGTGGTCACGTCACTGCGGGTGTCGTCGGTGCGCTCCCGGTTGAAACCGGTGTACAGGCGCACATACTCGTGCGCGGGCCGGCTCATGGGGATGCGATAGGACGCCTCAACGTTGGTGCCCACTTCGGAAATCTCGGCATCGGCCTGAAACGAATGGCCGCGCCCGTTCAGGTAGCGGTTCTCATAGCCCAGCAGCAGGCGCGGCCCGGTGTCGGTGGCGTAACCCGCACCCACCGAATAACTGTGACGGTTGCGACCTTCGAGTTCAATGGTCACGGGCACCCGCTGGTCGTTGAGCTGCTGTAACCGCGGCGTCACACGCACGGAGCGAAAGTAGTCGCTGGCGTTGAAACGACTCTTGAGATCGAGCAGGCGGTCGGTGTCGTAGGGCTCACCCGGTTCGAAGTTCAGATAGCGGCGGATCAGCGACTCGTGCAGGATATCGTGCTTGAGGGTGATTTCGCCGAAGTGGTAGCGCGGACCTGTGTCGTAAATCACCTCCACATCGGCCGTGTTCTTTTCCCGGTCGACCACCACCCGCGAGCGCTCAAAGCGTCCCTCGAAATACCCGCGCGAGGACGCCAGCGGGCCAAAGCGGCTTTTGAAGGACTCGTACTGCCCGTGATCCAGGCGGTCACCCTGACGCATGCCCTGCTGGTTTTTCAGGCTCTCAAACCCCGAATCCCCGGCGCCTTCACCGCGAATGTCGATCCGCACCTGATCCAGACGCACCGGTTCGCCCGGCGTCAGGGAAATACTGAGCGACCAGCACTCCTCGGCGCGGCTCAGCTCCCGGGAGAATTCCAGGTGGTAGAAGCCCAGCGCCTCACCGGCCGACGTGATCTGCCGGTCCAGTTCACGCATGCGCGCCCGCAGGCGCCACAGGGGCGTCTCGCAGGGCTCGTCGGCCAGACCAATAAAGCTGCGGACATTGTCGCGCAAGCGATCACCACCGCCCTCAATTGTTATTTTGGGAGAGGCCGCCCCGGCCGAGGCGCCAAGCAACAAAGCCATCACACCCAGAAACAGCCGGGCGCGAAAGGAGGAGAAAAGGGTTAACAAAGCCAAGTTCCAGTCAATATTTACTATTCCAATGAGCCATTACTTTAACGGTTTGACCGCGAGACTCATAGAGCGTTGGCCGGGGCGGGGTAATTTTTTGTTAAAGCGTTGAGGCTTGCCCAGTAAAAAGCCGACGCCCGGGTCGGCCCCGGAGCGTCGGCTTTGGCGACATCGGTCGCTGGGAACATCAGTCGTTCAGCAGATCTCGGGCCGCATTGGCCAGGAACAGGTAACTGCCCCCGACGGTGATCACGTACTCGTTCTGGCCCCAGAAGAACGGCCAGTTGCTTTTGTTTTCGGGGTAATCGGGCGACAGTACCAGGATGCCCGGAATGATACCGCCGGGGATGAAGGCCAGGTCCGCCCGGTTCATTCCGTAGGCGTGGGTCTGGGATTTGGGACCCACACCGGAGACAAAGGAGTAGTTCGAATCCGGGTGGGTACCAAACATGAAGTTCAGGCTACGGAAGACCAGGTCCTCTTCGATGATCTCCGGAAAGGCTTTGTGCAGCCAGTAATTGGTGATGCCAAAGCCGATCACGGTGCCGCCCCCGGCCCAGCCGCCGCGGGTGATGGGCACGCCGTAGGGGTTTTCCGCCTCGTGCTCGCGAATCTGCTCGCGGTACTCGCGCGTCAGTGCTTCCAGGTCACTGGCATAGGCCTCATCCATATGGGGCAGCGCCAGCACCAGCATGAAAGCATTGGCACCGAAGCGCTCTTCCACCTGTGGCAGCAACTCGCGCACCGCCTCGGCGTACTTCGCCTCTTCGGTGGTGATCAGCAGCTCCACGGCCGTTTTCAACTGCTCTTCTTCCAGACGACCGCCGGTGGTGTTGCCCACACGGAACCGATTGGGTTCACGCCCCTGCTCGTACTCCCAGACGCTCTCGGCCGTTTCCAGACTTTCCTGGGCGAGTTCGTCGTTGTAGCCGCGCAGTGCCCGGCTGGCCGCCGCCAGAGCCGCCGCCGAGCCGTAGTTCAGGGCGGAGGTGTTGGTGGTGAAGGCCCAGCGGTCGTCAAACTTGCCACTGGTCACGGTATTGTCACTGGGCAGCACATCCTCGGTCGGAGTGGGGTCGACCGTGGAGGGCTCGTACATCTCGCCCACGCCGCGCTCGTCCGCATGCGGATCCTGCTCGGGGTTGTAAACCTTGCCGTCGGTTTTGGTGACGGCGTCGCCCAGGTGCGGGTACTGATACAGATGACCCGCGACGATGCCCGGAATGGCGTGACCGATGGCGCGGTGCTGGGCGATCAGACCGAGGGTGCCGTGTTCAATCTGCTGCAGCAGATCCGGCTTGCCGTCGGGGCGGTGGATTTCCGCATAGCGCTTCTCCTGACTGACCGTGGTGTTGTCCCGGTCAATCTGGAACTGCTCCCAGGTGTGCACCAGGTGCTGCACAGTGAAGTACTGGGACTGGGTGCGAATATCGTAGTCGCCGGCATCGTGCCAGCCGCCGTAGTTCAGGCCCGGAATGTGCTCAAAGGCCTCGAAGTCGGTGTCGGTCTCCTCGCCGTGGGCGAACAGATCAAAGTGCTCGTAGTTGGCGGGCGCCTGCAGGGCGTCGTCCAGGTGTCCCGCCCCGTGCCACACGCGGTAGGCCTCGCGCACTTTGGTGTGATCCATCTGCACCGGGAAGAACACATCCAGCGTCAGCTGCCAGGTATCCTCGTGCACCTCGGGATCGATACGGAACGCCTGAGTGCTCTGATCGTCGTACTCGAGCTGATAAAGGCCCGGCTCGGTCACCTCGGAAAAGTCGAAGGTCAGGTACTGGTAGCGCAGATACTCACCCCAGTGCTCCGGGCGACCACTCTGGACCGTCTCCCGATCACCGTCGGGCTTCACCCGCACCAGGCGCGCTTCGGACTCGGGGTTGGCGTTTTTGTCCAGCTCGATCACGGCGGTTTTATCCTGCCGGGGGTGGTAACCCACCTGGGAGTAGCCGATCACCGGCTCGCGCTGCCAGCCGGGAATCCCGTTGACCTCCAGGTCCCACTCGATCACGGTGCCGGAGGCGCCGGCGGGAATCATGCTGCGCACCACGTACCAGCCATTCTGGGCCTTGTTGCGGCCATCGAACAGCATCAGCTCGTTGTCACCGGTGGCTTCGCGGACGGTCACCTTGCGCTCCGGGTCCTCCGGAGCCAGTACCAGGGTGCTGCCCCGGGCAAAGGCCACGGGCTCGGTCAACCCCTCTTCTGTGGTCTCCATGGGACCACTGGGGTGGCGGGGAAAGTTGCCGCTGCGGCCATCCACCAAGTAGGACTTGCCAAAATACTCGGCCGGCAGAAATTCCATATTGAAGCCGGCCTCGCCCTCCAGTTCCTCGGGCAGCGGCTGGTCCAGATGGACGCTGAGCCGGACGGTATCGCCCTGGGCGGTGGCCTTAACCTGGTAGGTAAAATCGTGCTCGGGGTAGGCCAGCGTGGTGGTCACGCTCTGCGCGTCGGGATCGACGCTGCGATCGACGAACTCGCCCATGCCATCCCACTGTTCCGGGGTGTGCAGCAGGCGCACATCGCCGTTAGTGGCCGTGCGCTCACCGTGGTGGATGATCTCGATTCCACTGGTTTTGGAATCAAAGAACATTCCCCCGGGCGGGCTACTGAAGGCCAGGACATTCACGCCGGGGCGCTCAAAATACTCCCAATCGTTCAGCGCCAAAGGCGTCTCGCTGGACGGCTGGGTGGCGCAGGCGGTCACGATGGACGCCGCCGCCAGTGCACCGGCCAGTGGCCAGAACAGTGCGCTTGTTTTACTTATCATGGGTACCCCTTCTCAATAACAACCACTTGATGGCCAGGCCAGTAGCCTCAGCCTCTTATATTCATTGTGACATTATGTCGGGGTAACCATAGCTCATAATGCGCCGATTTGCGACCGCTAATCGGCAATTCGGAGTGGGACAGGGCGCCTCTGCTCATGACACTATAGATTGCTCAGGTTTTGACACCATAGATTGACCGAAACCCGGTGTAAGTGATCACATACCTTGCAGTGCCTATGCTGTATGGTCAGATCTCATCGACAGATATTCTGAAATGCCACTCTGCTTGGCATAAAGCTACCGAAGCAGCAATTTTGCATATAAAACCTCCTGTCACCCTTACTGACCTCAATCATCATAGCCAGCTTCAATGATGATTCAGTTGATGTAGGTCCACTGCTACCGTATAACAGCCACCCTTTAGCCTGTTGTATTGACCGATTAGATAAGAAAAGGTGGTAGTTCATGCGTCACGAGGGGTTAGGTTTCCCGCATCCGCTGGCCTTCTGGTCTGGCTGTCTGCTCATCATGATTGGCGTGGTAGCTCACGTGCCGATGTTCCTCCATTCAGCGGCGATGAACTACAAAATGGCCGGGATGGAAATGGACGCGACCATGTGGGTGGGGATGGGAGTCATTCCTCTCGGGGTGCTTTTGGCCTGGTTCGGGCTTATGCCGCGCCTGGAATTACTGCGGCAAGGCAGCCACGGCACCATTAATTTCCACGTCGCAGACAATAGCCCGCTGAACGTTGAGCACTGGAAGCTGGTTGCCGCCCTTTTGGTTGCCGTCACTGTCGATGTCATGAAGCCCGCGACCCTCGGTTTCGTCATGCCGGGAATGAAAGACGAGTACGGCATCAGCCAAAGCTCTTCGGGTACGCTGGCGCTTATCGCCCTCACCGGCACCGCGGTGGGGTCCATTTTGTGGGGCCGACTCGCCGATCTGATGGGGCGTCGCGCCGCCATCTTGCTTTCCGCACTCATGTTTATCGGCACCGCCATATGCGGCGCCATGCCGAGCTTTACCTGGAACCTTATCATGTGTTTTTTGATGGGGCTTTCCGCTGGGGGCTTGCTGCCGATTACCTTTACGCTGATGGCGGAGGTGATCCCGGCGGCTCATCGGGGTTGGCTACTGGTTGCTCTGGGTGGTATTGGCACGGCGGCCGGTTACCTGGTGGCCTCTGGCGCCGCTGCCGTTTTGGAGCCCCTGTTTTCGTGGCGCGCTCTGTGGTTTTTGGGCCTACCTACCGGCTTGATCATCATCTTCCTTGGTCGCTATATCCCCGAATCGCCGCGGTTCCTGGCCAATGTGGGACTAAAACGCCAGGCCCAGGCTGTTTTGAATCGCTATAACGGCGTGTTGGATCGGGACGAACCAGAGCACGTGGAAGTTGAGGAAGCCGCTTCCGAAGGTGACAAAGGTCTTAAGCAAATGCTGACGGGACCCTATGCCCCCATCAGCCTGGGCCTCGTTGGGGCAGGGCTGGCGTGGGGCCTGGTTAATTTTGGCTTTCTGCTTTGGTTGCCGACCAATTTGCGTGACATGGGCATGAGCCCGGAAGCGGCCAACGGGCTTTTGGCCAAATCGGGTTTTCTGGCGTTGCCGGGCATAGTGGCGGTGATGTGGTTGTACCATGCCTGGAGCAGCATCAAGACGCTCGTTACGTTTATCGCCCTGACAGCCCTGAGCCTTTTGGTATTTTTTGTCCTGGGGCTTTTATCTATCCAGTCCAGTCTCGCCATCACCTTTGCAACGGCAGGGCTGTTGATCAGCGCCAGCGGCGTTATCGCCATGCTGATCCCCTATGCAGCGGAAATTTACCCGGTTCATCTGCGCGGCACGGGGGCCGGTCTGGTAGCGGCCAGCTCCAAGGCGGGCGGAATACTGGGCGCTGTGTGCGGGGTCATAGGAGTGTTCAGTGATTTGGCTTTTTCGGCCTTGATCATCAGCGTGCCGCTCCTTATTTTCGGTGGGCTTTTGCTCAAGAATGGCATCGATACCCGGGGTCGACGGTTGGAGGAAATTCACGCCGCGGTCACCTTCAAGGCGGCCTCGCGTTTCTCTGCTGTGACGCCACAGGAAAGCGAAGCGACTTAGAACTTAGCGAGTTTGTGCCTTCGCCATTTCCCGCTGTAAAAACTCATCATGAGTCGGCAGGTTCGTGACCATGCCTGCTATGGCCCGCCGCGCTCGTATCAACGCTGCCTGAATGTCGCAGGCATCCAGGTTGTCCACCCGGGGGGAATAGGTTTGCGGGCGGATGCCCATGCCTTCGAATACGGACTGCCAACTGCTGGCGCGAAAAAGATCGTCCACACCTTCCCTGATGCCGCCATGCGCCTGGAACAGCTCGATCCTCTCTCTGAGCGAATCGGGTAACGTCATCTGCTGGCACCAGCGCCAAAAGGGCGAGTCCGTGCGCTCAGTCGCGCAGTAGTGCAGCATAATGAAATCTCGAACTTCTTCGTAGTCCGCTGTCATCCGGCGGTTGTATTCGCGGACCAGGGCGGGATGGCAGTGTGCGTCGGGGAAATGGCGCAAGAAAAATTCCATGCCCCGGGCAATGAGATGGATTGAAGTGGATTCCAGTGGTTCAACGAAACCTGAGGCCAAGCCCAGGGAAAGGCAGTTGTGCTTCCAAATGTCCCGTCGGTGGCCGGTTTTGAAGGGAATCAGGCGTGGCTCGCTCAGCGGCTCGCCGTTGATATTGGCCAGAAGAGTCGCGCGGGCTTCCGCGTCCGAACAGAACCGACTGGCGTACACATAGCCGTTGCCTGTGACGGTTTGCAGAGGGATTCGCCAGACCCACCCTGCTTTACCGGCTTTGGCCGAGGTAAAGGGAGGAATGGGGTGGTCTGTTGGCGTTTTTACCGCGATGGCCCGATCGCAGGGTAAGTAGTCCGACCAATCCACGAACTCAGACTTTAGGGTTTCGCCGATGAGTAGGCCCTTAAAGCCGGTACAGTCGATGAAAAAATCCCCGGTTATCTTCTGACCAGACTCCAGTACCACTGCTTCAATAAAGCCGTTATCTTCCTGGCAAACCTGGGTGACGTGGCCTTCCGTTCGTTGAACGCCCCGTTGCTCAGCGTAGTTGCGCAGATAACTGCCCACCCGAGCGGCATCCACGTGGAGCGCGTAATTGGCCCCTCCAACCGGGGTGTTGCGGGCTTGCTCCGGGTAAAAAAATCGCCCCTTTTGGGCCATGACACTGCTCGGCGAGAAGCTTTGCAGTGGCCAATTCGCACCCGACTCACGCGCCTTCAGCCAGCATTGATAAAAGTCCTGGCCGCCAATGGAGTGGCCCAGCACGCCGAACGGGTGAAAATAGTCTTCCTGGGTATGCCGCCAGCCCGAAAACTGGATACCCAGTTTGTAGGTGGCCTGGGTGACCTGAACAAACTCTTGCTCGTCGATGCCCAGTCGGCGAAGCAGCCCGGTAAACGGCGGGACGGTGGATTCGCCGATACCAATGGTGCCAAGCTCGCCGGATTCCACAAGGTGAATACGGTAAAGATCCCGCCGAAGCTGGTTTGCCAGTATGGCTGCGGCCATCCATCCGGAGGTCCCCCCTCCGGCGATGACAATATTCTGAATTGGGCGCATGCAAAAACCTTCAAGAGTGACACTCGATACTACCAGTTTTTGTTTTCAACCAGTAGGCTGCCGCCTGCTTCCTTGCCCGTTGCATAGCCCCAATAAGCCGCGCTGCTCGCCTGGATGGCCTGGCGTAGAACGTCCACAGCTTGATGGCGAGGGAAACTTGCCCGCCAGGACAGAGCGAGGGTGCGCACCGGAACAGGGTCTACAAAGGGTCGCGTCACGAGAATGTCCTGGGAGTAAAAGTGAGCCTGAGCAGCGGCCAGTGGCATTATTGTTATTCCAAGTCCCGAGGCCACCATATGTCTTAGCATTTCAAGCGTGGTTCCTTGCACGAGTGGTCTATCGGCTCTGTGCGTGCCCAGCTGAGGAAAGGCATTTAAGACTTGGTCGCGCCAAGGATCGCCTTCAGCCATCAAAAGGACCTCTTCCGGATCAAGCTTTTCCGGGTCCAGATGCCGATGTGCAGCCAGGGCATGGCCAGCGGGCAGAAGCGCCATCATGGGCTCGTCAAATAGCGGCTGGGTTACCACATCCGGGGCACTAAAAGGCAGAGTGGTTATGATCACATCCAGCTCCCCCGTACTCAGCTTATGAGCGAGCACACCGGCCGCGCTCTCCTGCAGTGAAAGGGGCATGCGTGTTGCGAGTCGCTGCAGCAGCGGGATGAATTGTGGCAGAAGATAGGGTCCTACGCTGGCTATGGTGCCGACAGCCAAGGGGCCAGATAACTGGTCGCGACCCGCCGAGACAAGATCATCCAGCTCCGCCGTTCGTGCGAGAATATCACGGGCTTTTGCTGCTATCTGTTGACCCAGCGGCGTTGGTCGGGCGCCCTTTTTTGTGCGCTCAAATAACGCGGTGCCCAGCGATTGCTCTAACTTTTTGACAGCGATGCTGAGCGTCGGCTGACTCACGTGACAAGCCTCGGCCGCACGGCCAAAGTGTCGCTCCTGATCCAGGGCGACGAGATAGCGTATTTCTGTCAATGTCATGGTTATTCGCACCAATGCAATAGAGTGGGCAAATTGAAAGGGCCGGGACACTAGCGGGGTGTCTGGTAGCGCTCCTTCCACTGCTCATAGGGCATTCCGTAGACCCGTTCGCGCGCCTGTTCCTTGCTCACTTCAACGCCTCGTTCCTGCGCTTCCTCCATATACCAGCGGCTCAGGCAGTTGCGGCAAAAGCCGGCCAAATCCATCAAGTCGAGGTTCTGCACATCCTTTCGACTGTCCAGGTGGCTGAGCAGGCGCCGGAAGGCCGCCGCTTCAATTTCGGTCTGTGTCTGATTATCCATAAAAACCCCTTCGGTAATTGGTAGGCGAAGTGGTAGCCTTGTACATTCACTGCAGGCTGTCAACAGGATCGAACACCTCATGCGCACCAAGCGGTCTCGCACAGGCCACTACACATCCGGGCTCCGGTTTGCCGCCCTGTTGACGGGATCGGTGCTGCTCATTCTGTGCACGCCCGGGTGGCCTGACGCGCCCGCTCCGCGCGACAGCTGGTTGGACATTGTGCGCGACACCCCCTACTGGGACACCCAGGGCACTGCCAACAATCTGGTCACCATCCGCCGCTGGGTACTGCTCTCCCAAAGCTACTGCAGCGAACCCGAGCGTCACCTGTTGTTCAATCATCGCGGTCGGTTTCTCGCCTATATTGATAATGCGGACACAGCCGAGGGCACCACCGAACGGCTCAACGACACTCGGCGGCGTCTGGCCGGGGAGAATCGGGTCGCCTCCTGGAGCCCCGGCACCCTGACCGAGCTCGGTTTTCCCTTTGCGCTCGCCTGCCATCAGCCCTTTGCCGACATGGGGGAGGCGATTGCCCGCCTCACCGGCGAGGGCGAGGACTACCGGGTGTGGGGCACCTGGGATGACATCAGCCTGGGCGCGCCCGACCAGACGGTCTCGCTGGTTGAGCTCTTTCGCACCGTGTACGAACACCGCAAGAAGCAGGAGCGGTTTTCCTTTCCCGACACGGTCATGCCGAACTTTCTGGGCAAAACCATCATTGAGAGCGGCGGCCAGAAAAACGCTCTGTCCCGACAGGCGGCCAAAGGCATCATGCAGTTGCGACCCGCCGTTCTGAATGACTGCGAGATTCCGGAACAACACCATCTGCACCGCATGGCTCAGGTCGATTGTGCTCTGCGCCTGGTGGAGCAAAACCACCGCAATCTGCAGGCGCCCTTCGAGCGGGTGTTTGGCCACTTACCCGCTGAAAAACGGGAGGCTCTCTACGCCCTGCTGCTGACTCAGGCCTATCAGATCGGTGTCGGTCGGACGACCGAACTGATTGAAGAAGAGACACTCGGAAAAGCCGCTCAATACTTTGCCGAACACCACGCCCGGTTCAGCGCCAGCGACATTCATATGGGCATGATCTATCACAACATGGGGCGGCGGGACATTGGCCTGCGCACGCTTTATTACGTCACCGATATCCGTATTGCCCGCGAAGCACTCTGCGCCGCCGACGCCATGGCGGATAACTCATGGTGCGACCTTTAAACGTCACCAATCTGCACTGCCACTCAGTGACTTCCGTCACATAAGTTCACATCAGTGTCGCCCAAATATTCATTAGGCGCCACAGTCCCTCCATTTTATTGAATTCGGCTTGTTTATTCCCTAGCATTCGCTCGTGGGCGGGAATTGCCCGCCACCGATTCGGCGCGCAAGCCATTGTCGCCAACGGATCAAGCCTCATGAGCGTATGCAACCGTCAGGGAGTGACAACACGAATGACCCTCCATTTTTTATTTCACCTCGCCACTTTTTCTCGGCTCTCCAGCGAACCCTCAGTTCCGGACTGTCGCCCTTCCCTGTCGGACACACGGGAGGCAAAGTGATG
This sequence comes from Marinimicrobium sp. C2-29, assembly GCF_038419845.1. Taxonomy (NCBI): domain Bacteria; kingdom Pseudomonadati; phylum Pseudomonadota; class Gammaproteobacteria; order Cellvibrionales; family Cellvibrionaceae; genus Marinimicrobium; species Marinimicrobium sp. C2-29. Next base: position 59,461 of record NZ_JBCAQT010000017.1, on the reverse strand, counting down.
GTGGTTTTTCGATACCGCGAAGACATCGTTCCGGTAGCCATCATAAGCGCGTACTTTCTGCTGGATCTTTTGATTTATTTCACGGTTGAGAACCCGGTTTTTCTGGCCGCCTGGTTTGTGTTGGGCATTTTTCCCAAAACCAATGTCTGTGTCTGGAACCACAACCATCACCACTGCCGGACGTTCAATCGCCCGCTTCTGAACCGGCTGCTGGAAATCATGTATGGCTTCCAGACCGGGATGCTCGCCACCACCTGGGTTCTGCACCACGTCAACGGCCACCACGCCCACTACCTCGACCAGGAAAAGGATACCTCCCGTTGGCGCGCCCAGGGTAAAACCATCAGCGTCTGGCGCTACATTGCCGAGGGGATACTGCTGACCTACCCCAGAGCCATACAGGTGGGACACCGCAAACCCAAACTGCTGCGCCGCTACTACCTGGAGCTGAGCGTCAGCCTGGGATTGCTCGCGGCCCTCACGGCGTACCGCCCCTTGCCGGCGCTGTTCATTTTCTGGCTGCCCATGCTTGCCTCCCTGGTGGTCACCATGCGGGCCACCTACTACCACCATCTGGAGCTGTCCACCTCCGATGAAATGGCCGCGAGCCGAAATGTGGTGGATTCAAAATGGCTGAATATTCTCACCGGCAACATCGGCTACCATACGGCCCACCATTACCGGTGTGGCCTGCACTGGTCGCGGCTGCCCGAGCTGCATCGAAAGCTCGAACCTTATATTCCCGATGACTGCTACACCCGGACGGTACCCATTTACTACTGGATTGACGCGATTGATCTCAGGGTTCGAGGCTGGCTGTTTCACCAGAATCAGAGAAAAGCGTCCACTCTGGCCACCGAACATTCGGAATAAAAAATAACGGAAGGATTGACACCATGCCGGTCATTGATTCTGACTACCGATGCGGGCCTTTTTTTCGGAATGGACATATTCAGACCCTTTATCCGCCGCTGGTACGAAAACGTCCCGAGATCCGGCCGGAAACCATCACGCTCAACACACCCGATGGCGACCAGCTCGAGCTCTTTCTCAATTCCCGCCACGGCGCCCGGAGTCTGGTCATCATGACCCATGGACTGGAAAGCCACGGAAAAGAAGCAGGCCTTCTGTCGTTCGCGCAAAAACTGCACGCCCGGGGGTATGACACCCTGACCTGGAGCATGCGCTCCTGCAGCAAAAAGGTGAACCGCACGCCCTGGTTTTATATTGGTTGTGATTATCAGGACCTGAAACAGGTGATTGACACCCAAAGCCGGAATTACGCCGAGGTCATTCTCGTTGGTTTCAGCCTCGGGGGCACGATCACCGCCAACTATCTCGGCCGAGAGGCGACGCGCTGCAATCCGAAGATCAAAGGTTGCTTTCTGTTGTCCGCTCCACTGGAGCTGCACTCCTTTCACGAGTCCATGCGCTCGCGGTTGAACCACTTTCTCTACCAGCGACAGGTGGTGAACTCCCTGCTGAACAAGTTCATCAAGAAACTGGAGTTTGTCGCTTTCGGCAACAATGTTGACCCGGACCGAGTGAAAAACGCCAGGACCGTGGATGAAATAGAAGAGTTTCTGTTTGCGCCCATGCACGGCTATCAAAGCGCGGCGCACTATCGCGATTCGGCCTCCGCCGTACCCTATCTGAGCCAGATTCCGGTTCCGCTGTATATCCTGAGCGCCAAAGACGACCCTTTTATTGACCAGCGCAGCCTCCCCTACGACACCGCCCGAGAGCATGACCACATCTACCTGGAAGTCGCCCGGCACGGCGGCCATATGGGATTTATCAAGAAAAAACGTGAGTCCCATCACTGGTACGAGCGACGATTCTTCTGGTTTGCGAACCGCATTGGCGGTAAAAAAGGGGTGGCTTTAAAAAGCGTGGATTTTCTCGATCGGGATCGAGCCGTGGCCTTACCTAACACCGAAACCGACCCGGCTCGATCCCGTGACGCTTCAGTCGCGAAGCGAGGGTCGTAGGCTTCACACCCAGAAGCGCTGCCGCACCATCATCGCCGAAAACCTTACCTTTACACTGGCGCAGAGCAGACGCCATGTTCTCACGATCCTGCTGACGCTTTTCCACTTCCGTGAGCGGTTTCGCGGCCAGATCGCTTTGTCTTACCTCGCTCACGGCCCCTTTTTCTGTGTTATCCGAGGGTAAATCAAACCACAGCTTCCCGCCCTTACTCACTATCAGCTGTCTTTCGATGACATTTTCCAGCTCTCGTACATTACCCGGCCAACTATATTTTTGCAGGCTTTCCACGTTAGCCAGGTTTAGCTCCAGACCCGGGCGGTGAAACTTCTGACAGGCGTGCTGAAGGAAAAGCTGGGCCAGAGGCGCGATATCTTCGGTGCGCTCCCGCAAGGGAGCGGATTCAATTGGAAACACGTTCAGCCGAAAATAGAGATCCTCGCGAAAGCGGCCAGCCTTGACTTCGGCCCGCAGATCTCGATTCGTGGCCGCAATCACCCGCACGTCAACATGCCGGGTTTCGTTATCGCCAATACGTTCGAAGCTCTGTTCCTGGAGAACTCTCAGCAACTTTCCCTGAAGCGGCAACGGAATTTCACCGACTTCATCGAGAAAAAGTGTGCCTCCATGAGCCAACTCAAAGCGCCCGACACGATCATTCACTGCGCCCGTAAACGAGCCCCGGATATGGCCAAAGAACTCACTCTCAAACAGCTCCGCCGGGATTGCCGCGCAATTGACACGGATCATTGGCCGCTGGGAGCGCTCGCTGGTGTTGTGGATGGCGCGGGCAATCAATTCCTTGCCTGTGCCCGATTCTCCGGAGATCAGAACATTGGCATCAGTCGGGCCAACCAGTTCAATACGATGCACCAGCGATTTCACCGCCTCGCTTTTGCCGACTATCTCATGAGCATTCTGCTCAGCGTTCAACTCTTCCTGCAGGTAGGCGTTCTCCATTTCCAGACGGTGCTTGAGCGATTTTACTTCCGTTAGTGCCGCTTTCAGTTCCTCTTCGGCTTTCCGTCGCTGGCTGGTGTCCCGAAAAACCACAACGGCCCCCACCAGCTGCCCGTTATCCAGAATGGGGGTACTGGTGTACTCAACAGCAAAGCTGAAGCCATCGCGGTGCCAGAAGCAGCCGTCGCTGACACGGTGAACGGCTCCGTCTTTGAACGCTTTATAGATCGGGCAGTCCTCCAGCTTGTGGGACTCGCCATTGCTTTGGGTATGGTGAATGGTCGAATGCATCATCCGGCCCAGCATTTCCTCTTTGGGCCATCCCAGCATGCGCTCGGCGGCCGAATTGGTAAAGGTGACCCGCCCCTCTGCATCAAGGCCGTAAATCCCCTCTCCGACGGACTCCAGAATCATGTGGTTTTCACGCTCGATATCGCGGAACAGGGTCTCGATGCGCTTCCAGTGCAACAGCCCTCCCTGGTGGTAGGTATTGATCTCATGGCGTTCGCGGCGCTCACGCAATGCGTCCAGATCCCGCAGAAGCATGAGAATCCTGGGGGCTCCGCGGGCATCATCGGTCCAGGCCAGGGATAACTCAACCGGCACCTCTGTGCCGTCGTCCCGCGTCACCTTCAGGCTTCGGTTCCAGGCCTGACCGCAGCTCAGGGCCTCATCCGTAAGGACAATCAGTTGCGGCACCTGGCCACTGAACAACTCGGTTACGCGCCCGGTTTGAAGCGGATCGGGGGCCGACCCTCCCAGCAGCTGCTGCAGCCGTCCATTGCCCGCCAAAATCCGGTCCTGCACCGGATCCATCAGCAGCGCAGGTTCAGGCAGAGCCTCCAGCCAGTTGTCTGCATAAGGAAAATCAGGATTTGCGCTCATCGTCTCACTTACCAGGTTCTGCACATGTCCAGGGTGAGCAACAAGAATCATGCCAGCTACGTGATTTCGTAGCCCAAAACTACAAGATTTCGTGAATTACGATTTTTAGTCGTTCGAAGAGCATTAAAACAACCTCTAACAGCCTGTTTTTACAGCGTAACCGCCATTCGAGGTCGGCTGGCACGGTATCTGCTACAGCCTAACTGAAATCGACACAAGCGCAATGCAACCGCCCGTGGGCAAAGGCTTTCGTCTATCGCCCGCACCAAACAGGCACGCGCAAACAGATACACACGAACCAAAATGGTTCGAAATACTACTGAGGAGCCTCATTATGAATCACGAATTGATGACCGCCGCCATTCTGGAAGCAAAAAACGAAAAAGGAATGACCTGGGAGCAGATTGCCGAGGCGATCGGCATGTCCCCGGTGTGGACTACCTCCTGCTGCTTTGGCATGAACACCATGCTCGAGGATCAGGCCAAGGCTCTGTGCACTGCATTGGGTCTGGAGAAAGACATCGCGGACGCACTGCAGACCTGCCCTTCCAAGTACTGGGGCGACAGCGTCCCACAGGACCCGCTCATTTACCGCCTCTACGAAGCCACCATGATCTACGGTCCCAGCGTAAAGGCACTGATTCACGAAAAGTTTGGCGACGGCATCATGAGCGCTATCGACTACAAAATGTATGTGGAGAAAGTGGAGGACCCCAAGGGCGACCGCGTTGTGGTCACCATGGATGGCAAGTTCCTTCCTTACAAACGCTGGTAAGGGATGTCCGGTAGGCGCGCCTGAATAACACAGGCACCCGATCAACCCATTCACTTTTTATTTATACCTTTTAGGGGACCATCACTATGTCTTATCTTCAACCCAACGAGTTTGTGACCAAGCTTGTGGATGCCGGCGAAGCCAAGATCTACATGGGCACGAGAGACACGCTGATTCGTGCTTTCATGGCCGGCGCGACACTGGCGCTGGCGGTAATCTTCGCCGTCACCATCGCCGTTCAGACAGGCTCTTTCCTGTTAGGCTCACTGCTATTTCCGGTCGGCTTTTGTATGCTCTACCTGATGGGCTACGATCTGCTAACCGGGGTTTTCACCCTGGTACCTATGGCCTTGCTTGACAAGCGCCCGGGCGTCACTGTGCCCCGAATGCTTAAATGCTGGGGCCTGGTCGGACTCGGCAACCTCGGCGGTGCGCTTTTTATCGCTATTTTTGGTTATCTGAACTTTTCCATGGGCGGCTCCGAGGCAATCAATGAGGTTGGCCAGAAAATGATGGCTGTTGGTGAGAGCCGGACCGTGGGCTATCAGGAGGCCGGTGCGGCCGGTTGGTTGGTGCTTTTTCTGCGCGGCATGTTCTGTAACTGGATGGTCTCCATGGGCGTCGTTGGCGCCACAATTTCCACCCATGTTTCCGGAAAAATCATGGCGATGTGGATGCCGATCATCGTGTTTTTCTTTCTGGGCTTCGAGCACTCCGTGGTCAACATGTTCCTGTTCCCGATCGGACTGATGATGGGCGCCGAATTCACCTTGTATCAGTACGTGGTGTGGAACGAGATCCCGACCGTTCTGGGTAACCTGGTAGGCGGCCTGACCCTGGTTGGTTTGGTGCTGTATACCACACATGTCCGGACTCAGGCGAAGAAGACCTTTGCGTGAGACGTGGTCTGGAAAATGATCGAACAGTGACCTGAACAACGGACGAACAAACATTCACTGTTGGCTCAAACGCAATCGGATCGGCGCCGGGAAAAAATCACGGCGCCGATTTTTTTGCTCACCGATACGCCAGAACCAGTTGCACAATTAAGGCAACCGAAAGCAGGAGAGAGACACCTTTCCAGAAGACCTCCGGATCTCGTTCAATCAGGGGCGGCCTCACCGCATTCACAAACTCGCGCCTGGGGTGGTAAAGATCGTGGATAAACTCCGACACCTCGGCGTAACGCCGGTCGGGGTATGGGTGCAAAGCCTTGCGCAACACCCCGTCGATCCAGGCCGGACAGCTGCGATTGTAGTGATAAACCGGATCGTATTTAAGGCGATTGAGGTCGGCGCGGGTTTGAACCTGGGATGCTTCGGGGCCGTAAGGCAGGCAGCCGGTGAGCATCTGGTAGGTGATGACTCCCAGTGAGAAAATGTCCGAGCGGGCCGAGCCACCCTCGCCCATAAAATATTCTGGCGCCGAGTACTGCTGGGTGCCCAGAACGGGCTCCTCATCGGACCCGATGCTCTCGCTGATTCCCGCCACCCGGACTGCACCAAAGTCGATCAGTTTGGCGGTGCCAACACTGTCAATCATGATATTCTGGGGGCGCAAGTCCTGATGGATCATATCCTGCCGGTGTAACGCCCGCACCCCTTTGCCCATCTGTTCCACCAGCTTTCTGACCTCGGCGAATCGGGCGAGGGGGTTATCACGCATCCACTGGGTCAGGGTCCGGCCTTCGATATATTCGGTTACCACATACAGATAATTCTGGGGATGCGTGCGCTCACGGGCCTGCAACACATAGGGGCTGTCAACACGGCGCGCCACCCACTCTTCGGCCAGGAATTGCTCCAGGGCCACCGGGTCCTCTCGAACGTCAATGGCCGGCACCTTGAGCACCACTGGCTTACCTGTCTCGGTATCCAGGGCGAGGTAAATATAACTACGGCTGCTCATGTGCAGCTCGCGCACGACCTCGAAACCGTCAATCAGGCTGCGCGCACCCAGAGCGGGCGGAAAAAGCAGCTCCGCTGCGTGCTGATGGAGCTCATGAAGTTTGGGCTGAGGAGTCTGATCAACACGCAGGATCTGAACGGTCAGGTTGTCATCACTGCCTTGCTCATAGGCCGCCTTTACGATGCGGCGTGCCGCCGCATCCAGGTCACCCGCGTTATCGGCAATAGCCTCCGTTATCTGGGTGGAGCTCAGGGTTTCATAGATGCCATCTGTCACCAACACAAAGGTATCCCCAGCCGCCACAGCCAAGGTGTGATAGTCGATCTCAACCCGCTCATCCACACCCAGAGCCCGACCCAGGTAGCTTTTCTCAGGCGAGGTCCAGTGGCGGTGATCACGGGTCAGCTGCTCCAGGGAGCGTCCCTGCACCTGATACGCACGGGAATCGCCTATATGAAAAAAGTGCGCCCGGGTGGACTTGACCACCAGAGCGGTAAAGGTGCAAACGTAGCCACGGTCTTTATCGTAACGCGCCCAGCTGTTATTGGTGTGGGAATGCAGCCAGGCATTCGTTGCGTTAATCACCTGGTCGCCGGATTTCTTCACTGACCAGGCAGCCGATGTACAAAAATAGTCCTGAAGAAAGCTTTTAACGGCGGTCTCACTGGCAATGTGAGCCACGTTGCTGGAGCTGATGCCATCGGCAAGCGCCATGGCAATGCCCTTGGATTCCAGCTCCGCCCCCTCGGAAATATGCGCCCCGTGGAAATCCTGATTGCTTGGTTTGGCTCCTGCATCCGAATGTTGCCCAATCGATACTCGCAAATACCCCGCCATGGCGTTCTCTCAAAACCCGTGATCCACTGCCGCCCGCCGATGGAATTGAAGCGGCGACGCCTACCGGCCCTTAGCATAATGCCAAAGGCCTGAAGGCACTAGTGGTCCATGATAAACTGAACCTAATCGCGATGTCCTTCAGCGTACACCAGCCCAAAAAAGGTGTCGGGAGCACCAGCGGCGGTTAAGCCACCTGCAGCGACGCTTCAAGTTCGGCCCGACCCTTGCCCCGTCAAACACCGGCTGGGTGGCTCCGGAGGGCGACCGGCTGATCCCGACGTCGTCTTGGCGGCTTGTGACAGCGTCTCCCCCGGATAGATCCGGACGTTATCCGGCGGGCGGTTCACCGCCTTGAGCAGATAGCGGTAAATATCCCGGTCCAGAAACGCGCCGCTCCGGTCCGCCGCTGCGACCTGCTCCCAATCCGGCTCTCCCTGACCACTGATGGTTGCCAGAACACACCAGTTATCCAGAACAAATAGCGTATAGGCTGAACCAGCATCGCGGACATCCTCTCGTTCGAGCAGAGCAACGGGGCCGTCATAGGGCCAGGCCGCCAGCGCCATTGTTTCCAGCACGGTCATCAGGGTGACGTTGTGTTGCAGCACTGAGCTGTCCCCGGTACAGAGGCCATGGCAGCGTTTGAGCTGGCGGCTCATGCAGGCACCGGAGAAAGACGCGGGCGTCACCACCACGTGATCGCACAGGCCGGCGTCCTTACCGGCCGATATCAGCGCCGAGCGCGCCTTTTTCACCGATGGAAAGAGCCCGTACATGGGGCGCTGACGGCTGGCCTTGGGCACCTCGATGACCCCCGGGCGAAACAGCCCCCGGCCATCGTCCTTCAACTGCAGGGTGTAGAGTCTGCTCACCCGGCGCAGGCGCCGGTTGAACAATGGCTGACGGGTTTTAATCTCTTGCGCCTCCAGCAGCAGCGCGCTCAGCTCCCCAGTGGTGGAGCACACCTGTACATCCCGAACTTGCCGGTACAGCGCCCTCTTCCGTGCAGTGGCAACATCAGACCTACAGTGCGAGAGCACACGCTTGCGCACATCCACACTTTTGCCCACATAAAGCAGGTTGGCGTTTTCGCCGTAAAAGTAATACACACCCGGCCCGCTGGGTAACGCATCGAGCGTCGCCCGATCCAGGCCCGGCCTTTCTGGATTGAGTTGAGTCACCATTGCACACCTTTACTCTTGTCCTGCGCCGAGGGGAAGCGCATGCTCCGCACAGACACCGTCTTTTACATCCTCATACCATCAAGTACGAAAGCGCCGACGTTTTGGATTTGCAGAACGGAGGGTACCGTCTGCAGAAATTGTGACCCACATCTCGCTTTAAGGAACCTATCGCTATATGTAAAAACCTTCTTTATTGTTTTTATGACTATATGCATATAGTCTTGTTGACAATCTCCTTCTGTCGCTATACCGTCAGTCCCGTAGTGTCGGAACACGCAAGGGTTGCCATCCCAATGTCACAATAAAATCAACACGGTGGCACCGGCTCAATAACGCGTGTTCGCTACAGACAGGATCCGTCTTGCAAAGGCCACTTCCTCACGCTCGGTATCGATGGAGAAGCGCTGCCCGGAGATTCATAACAACTATTTTCCGCCTGACGCTCCTGTTGCCCAGAAGAATACGAGGTTCACGTTCTTCGTCCAAAAAACTCACTTCAACAGAAGGGTAAATCTTTATGAGTTTCTTAAGCCTTAAAACGATAAGCACAACCGGCAAAGGGCTGGCTGCCACGCTGGCATGCGTTGCAGCGCTTGGTACGACAACCGCACAGGCGCAGACTGAAACCCTGACAGAAAACGCTCAGGGCACGCACGACGGTTTCTTCTATTCATTCTGGAAAGACAACGGCGATGCCTCTTTCGGACTGGGAGAAGGCGGTCGCTACACTTCCCAGTGGTCCAACGCCACCAACAACTGGGTAGGCGGGAAAGGCTGGAATCCCGGCGGACGCCGAGTGGTCAACTACTCTGGCAGTTACAATGTAGATAACTCCCAGAACTCCTACCTGGCACTTTACGGCTGGACCCGCGATCCGCTGATCGAATATTACGTGATCGAAAGCTACGGCTCCTACAATCCATCCAGCTGCACCGAAGGTCGTCAAACCTATGGCACCTTCGAAAGCGACGGCGCCACCTACGAGATCGTTCGCTGTGAACGCATCCAGCAGCCTTCGATCGATGGCACCCAGACATTTTATCAGTACTTCAGTGTTCGTCAGCCCAAGAAAGGCTTCGGGCAGATCAGCGGCACCATCACCGTGGGCAACCACTTTGATGCCTGGGCCGCCGCCGGTCTGAACCTGGGGAATCATGACTATCAGGTCCTGGCAACCGAGGGCTACCAGAGCACCGGCAGCTCAGACATCACGGTCAGCGAAGGCAGTGGCGGAGACACCGGCGGTGGCGATACCGGAGGTGACACCGGCGGCTCCGACGGCGGCACCACCGGCTCTGGCGATAACACGCTGGTCGTTCGCGCGGTAGGTACGTCGGGCAGCGAGCAGCTGCGCGTGAACGTGGGTGGCAGCACCATCGAGACCCTGAGCCTGTCCACCAGCTGGCAGGACTTTACCGTCAACACCGATGCCACCGGCGACGTCAACGTCGAGCTGTTCGACGATCAGGGCGAAGGCTACGAGATCCGCGTGGACTATGTTCAGATCAATGGCGACACCCGGTACGCCGAAGACCAGAGCTACAACACCAGCGCCTATGAAGGCGAATGCGGCGGCGGCTCCAACACCCAGTGGATGCACTGTGATGGCGTAATCGGCTTCGGCGACATGTCTGGCGGCACCACCAGTGGCGGCGGCAGCACCGATGGCACCACGACCAGCGGCGACTGTTACTGTGACTGGTACGGCAGCGACATAGCCAGCTGCGAAAACCAGGACAGCGGCTGGGGCTGGGAAAACAACCAGAGCTGCATCGGGAACAATACCTGCAACGACCAGGGCGGTGGTGGCGGCGTCGTGTGTAACTAAACGAACCCGCACCCCATATCCCACGCGCATCCCGGCTTAAATGAGCCGGGATTGCGACGGGAACCCTAAAGGGCGGATCTTTCCGCCCTTTTTTTGTACCAAAAACCAGCAAATAATACCGTTTCGAAATTAACAGGAAGGACATGAATTATGATTCGAAATACGTAGAGTGAATTACTTTGCAGAAACGTCATTTTTCTGCACACACCATATTTCGTTTGCTAGCCTATCTCCTGTCGACACGCTTTCTCTGCGCCAATGCGCGCTTGGTCGTCATTTTGAAAAATCCATTCGGCAATTCAAACCAAGAGAGCTTAAAATGATAATGAATAGTCTCAACAAGCCATCCCCAACGTTCACTCAATGGTTCTTCTCAAAGCGCTTGCTTCAATGCGTCTCTGTTGCAGTGGGTCTTTGCATCAGCGCGCTGTGCGCGGCGGTTCCTCCGCTATCAGTAGAAGGTAATACAATTGTCAGTAACGGTGAACCCGTCAGCCTCGCCGGCAACAGTCTGTTCTGGAGTAACAATGGCTGGGGCGGAGAGAAATTCTATACAGCGGGTACCGTGCAATGGCTGAAGGAGGACTGGAACAGTAGGCTCGTTCGCGCCGCCATGGGCGTCGAGGACGAGGGCGGTTACCTGGACGACCCCCAGGGTAATAAAGCCAAGGTGACCACCGTGGTGGATGCCGCCATCGCCAATGATCTCTACGTGATCATTGATTGGCACTCCCACCACGCCGAGCAGAACCAGAGCGAAGCCGTCGCCTTTTTCGAGGAAATGGCACAGACTTACGGCCACCACGATAATGTCATTTACGAAATCTACAATGAACCCCTGCAGGTGTCCTGGAGCGGAACCATCAAGCCCTATGCCGAAGCCGTGATCAGCGCTATTCGAGCCATTGATCAGGACAACCTGATTGTGGTGGGCACACCCACCTGGTCCCAGGATGTGGATGCGGCCGCCCAGGATCCCATTACCGGTTACGACAATATTGCCTACGCCTTGCACTTTTACGCCGGCACCCACGGTCAGTCTCTGCGTGACAAGGCCAGCTCGGCCATGAACAGCGGCATCGCCCTGTTTGTGACCGAATGGGGCACGGTCAACGCCGATGGCGACGGCGGTGTAGCCAGTGCCGCAACAGACACCTGGATGAACTTCCTGGAAGCCAACGACATCAGTCACGCCAACTGGTCCATCAACGACAAGGAAGAAGGGGCGTCGGCTCTGGTTCCCGGCGCTAGCACCACCGGCGGCTGGAGCGGGTCGGACCTGACCGCCTCGGGTAATTATGTCCACAACCTGATCCAGAACTGGACCGGCGATGATGCCATTGGATCGGGCTCAGGCAGTTCAAGCAGCTCATCGAGTTCCTCCAGCAGCTCGTCCAGCAGCGGCGCGAACCTGCCGGCCCGGATCGAAGCCGAGCATTACGACGGCGCACCGGTGGAAACCACACCGGGCAACAGCGGCTCGCCCACCGCCTGCGAATACCGGGGTCTGGATGTGGATGTGGAAGATTCCAGTGAGAGCGGATGCAATGTGGGCTGGACAGAGCCCGGAGAGCAGTTGACCTACGACATTGCTGACGCCGACGAAACCTATGACGTCACCTTTCGGCTAGCTTCCATGGACGCCGGACAACGCGTTTCGCTCTATGTGAACGACACCCTGACCGATACCATCAGCAGTGATGGCGGCGGCTGGCAGACCTGGACCGACAAGGAGATTGCCGGTGTCTATATCCCTTCCAATGCCGTCATTACCGTGGAGTTCTACGATGGCGCCACTAATCTGAACTATATGGACTTTTCCATCAGCGACGGCGGCACCAGCGAACCACCGGCCGAGGAACCACCAGAAGAAGAGGAACCGCCCACAGAAGAGCCTCCGGCCGATGGCGATTTCCCCTGTGATGACAGCAACGCTGCACGCGTAACCAATGGCGGCACCACCAGCGTTTCCCAGGGCCATTGCCTGGTCTACAACCACGGCAGCGGCAGCATCCGTCTGGGCACCTGGAGCGCCAGCGGAACCAATGTCTATGACATACGCAATTGCAACGGCATCGTCATCGCCAATGTTGAACAGGTATTGAACGACTTCAGTGTTGTGGATACCGGAACCAACAACTGCGATCACTATATCCATGTGAAGCAGACCTCGGGAAGCTACAACCTGCAGCTTGGCAGCTGGTAGAAGCCGGCCCAATGGCGGAACCCCAAAGCCCCTCCGGTCGGCCGGAGGGGCTTCTCATGTATGAGGGCCGGGACATGATCCACCATAAGCACTTCTCGGGACATTCCCGACCTTCCACGTTACAATCTCCTGCGGGAGGTTTTATGCAACGTACGTTATTGATCATCGGCATACTATTGATTCTGACCGCTCTGGCCTGGCCCTGGTTGAAACACCTTCCACTGGGTCGACTGCCGGGCGATATTGTGATTGAGCGCCCCGGCTATACCTTCTTTTTCCCCATTACCACGATGATACTGGTGAGCGTAGTGCTATCGCTCATCGCGATGTTTTTCCGGCGCTGATCAGGCAGGTATCACGGGTAAAGGGAACGGCTTCGAACAAATCGCTCGAGACGCTCAGCGTGTTGCCCCGCTTGCGAGGATCTCCCAGAACAAAAGTCGTTTTCCCGGCACGACTCATTGCCTCCGCGACGCTTTTGCTGCCAACTTTGTTGACATACATCTCCTCGCTGTATTGATCAACACCCAACCAGGCGGCATCCATTGAGGAAGCCAGTTCCGGGACCTGGCTGTCCTCAACCAGGTGCGCCGCCACACCCAGCTCCTGTAGCTCCCGGTACTGGGCCACACCTTCGCCGCCGGGTTCCGAGCGTGTCTGCCAGACGTTGACCCCTTCGTAATCTTCGGTGACACGCCTGATGGCCTCCAGCAGCATCCCGCTGCGGCTATGGGTAAGAACGTTGCGGTTACTCCAGTCTCGCAACTCACTCAACCGGGTGGCGACCCGACGGGGGAGGTCGCCCCACTCTCGCTCATATTGGCGGAGTGAATCGAAGAACGTGGGACCAATGGCAGGCTCCAGGGTATCAAGCAGGTGATGGACCACTACCATCGAGCCATCAATGTGCCGGAGCCGCCCAAAGGCCCACCGCAACTGCCGCTCGTCCGGGTGGTTGTTTTCAACGCAATGAAACGCCCTCTGGATGCGATCCACCAGTTGGGAAGAGCCGCTATCCCGGTCGGCCAGGATGTCAATGATCTGCCGCTCAAACATAAGGCACACTCTATTCAATCGAGCTGAACTGGACCTTCGACCGCAATCGTGAAAGCCCCGTGATTTTATAGCAGCCCTGGCACTCTCCGTCGAGTGCAGCACTCAACATGGGCTCCACTCGGAGCTGTTGCGCCACGCCCCCGGGTTTAGGGCGCCCAGTTGTTGAGCAAGGCAACAGCCAAGGCCACTTCCGCAAATGTAACAACTGTAAAAGTCATTTACAGAGAATATATCGCAAATGATAATAATTACCTTTTAGGCAACCCTTAAAAGGATCTGATTTCCATGCGACACAGCTCTCGTCTGTCAGCCCCCCGTTTCACACTTCCCCTGACCTGTCTGAGCCACCTGACGCTCTGCGCCGCCCTTGCAAGCCCGGGTATGGCCTTGGCCCAGGAGGACTCCTCCGCCGGAACCGACGAATCGGACAACCCGAGCGAGCGCAAAGCTCAGGTGCGCACGCCGGCCACTGAAGAGCTGGTGATTGTGGGCCAGCCGCTGGACAGCCTGCTCGACAGCGAGGATCTGGCGCGCAAACAGGCCAACGACCTGGACGATGTGTTCTCCGGCATCTCCTCGGTGCTGGTGGGCGGCTCGGTCGGCGCCGCGCAGAAAATCTATGTACGCAACCTGGGGGAAGACACACTCAATATCACGGTCGACGGCGCCACCCAGTCGGGTGTGACCTATCACCACACCGGCCGCATATCCATTGAGCCGGAACTGCTCAAGCAGGTGGGCGTTCAGGTGGGCGCCGGTGAGGCCACCAATGGACCCGGCGCCCTGGGCGGCGCCATCCGGTTTGAAACCAAGGACCCGGAGGATCTGTTGAGCAGCTCCCAAAAAATCGGCGGCATGCTCAAAACCGGTTATTTTTCCAATACCGACGGACACAAGCACAGCGCGACTGTCTATGGCCGGCTCAGTGACCGGTTCAGTGTGATGGGCAGTTTTGTCACCGCCGACCAGGGCAACATGGAAGACGCCGACGGCAACGAACTGACCGGCACCAACTCCGAGCAGGACCTGGGTTTTGTGAAAATGGTCAGCGACCTGGGCGCAGGGCACCGGCTCAGCCTGAGCCACGAACACCTCTCCGAAGAAGGCGACAAACTCACCCGACCCGAGTGGGCCGAGGGACCGAGAAACCCGCTGCGACACCTGGAGTTTGAACGGGAAACCAGCACCCTGAACTATCAATGGGATGTGCCCACCCGCGAGGCGGTCAACCTTGAGGCCAACCTCTACAACACCGTCTTTGAGATCTACCGCCCCTGGGACGATTACACCAGCGCGGTGGACAGCCAGGGGCTGACCCTGAAAAACACCAGCCAACTGGCCGACCACAAGCTGATTTACGGCGTGGACTACCGGGACGATGAAGTCACCGCCGGAGAGGCTTCTTCCGACGACGAATTCAAGGAAACCAGCGAGGTACTGGGCCTGTTTATTCAGGACCGCTACCAGGCCACCGAGGCGTTGTTGTTGAGCTTTGGTACTCGCTATGATGAATTCACGGCGACGGATAAAGAGCGCAACGAGTTTACCTCCGAAGGCTTCAGCCCCAACCTTGGGTTTTCCTATGAGGCGACCTCGCGCCTGACGCTCAGTGGCGGCTATGCCGAAGCACTGCGTGGTGTGGAAACCAACGATGGCTTCAAACTCTTTGGCACCACCAATGATCCGGACCTGGAGGCCGAAGAAGCCAAAAACCTGGAGCTGGGGCTGGACTATGAACTGGCCCGTTTTACCTTCTCGGCCGGGGTTCACGATGTCACCATCGAAAACGCCATCGGCAATGCCGTGCCCTGGTCTCGCCACTACGAAAATCTGGGCGATCTGGAATCGGAAGGTTACACCCTGGCACTGAGTTACAGCGGCCGGAAACTGTTCAGCAAAGTCAGCTTTCTGGACACCACCGCCGAATTGGATGGGGAGCCGGTGACTCGCTATTCCTACGGTTATCTGGGCACCTCCACCGGCGACACCCTGATCATCGACACCTCCTACCAACTCACGCCCGCCATCGATATCGGCTGGATCGGTACTCTGGTGGATGACCTGAACGATATTTATGTGGAAGCGGCCGAGGCGAGCATCGACAAACCGGGCTATGGCGTCCACGACCTGTATCTGCACTGGGCGCCATCGTCGACGGATAATCTAACCCTGACGCTGACCGTGAAAAACGCCTTCAATGAACAGTATCTGGACCACGGCAGCATCGAGGATTTTCGTCATGTGCCCGACTACGAAGCCATCGTCGGCTACCCGGCGCCCGGGCGAGATGTGAGAGTGAGCCTGGCGCTGCGCTTCTGATGCCCTTGAGGTTGTGATGCTGTTGGATGTCATCTCCCGATGTATGGCGGCTTTGCTGGGCGGCTACGCCCTCAGCATTGCCTTCTCGCTGCTGGTTGGCGTCCTCCTGCCGGTGGATCGGGCCCAAGCCACGGTGACCGCCCTGTTGCTGAGCTTTGTTGTGTATACTGGTGCCTTTTTATGGGCGTTTGGGGTGCGCAGCCATTGGCGGGCCTGGACCGGTTTGCTGATTCCCGCCGTGATATCGGCAGGCATCAGTTTTGCTCTGCTCGGTCATCAAGGTGGGGCTCTGCCATGAAGTCGGCGTTTCGCACCTCCATGACCTGGCTGCACCGCTGGGCCGGCATTGTGTTCAGTGCCTTGATGTTTTTTATCTTCGTGACCGGCACCCTGGGGTATTTTCATTTCGAGCTGGACCGCTGGCTGAAACCGGAGCGGCCTCTGGCCATGAGTCTGCCCACAACCTTTACGCCCTCCCCCGAGCTCAGCGTGTTCCGCATCCCCACGGACCGCGCCCCCACAGACAAGGGACCGCGCACCATCTCCACCGCCGAACTGATCCGGCTGGGTGTGCAGCGCCTGAAAGAACAGGCACCTGACGATGCGATCTGGTGGGGCATCATTTTACCGACCGAGCGCAACGGCAACTTCTGGGTTGAGTGGCAGCCCCCGCGCGGAGAGGACGGCCAGAGGCCGGAGCGCGAGGCTCAGTATCTGGATCTGAGCCGGGAAGAACCGCTCTGGGTTCAACCCCGTCAGACCGGCGGTGGCGAAGCCTTGTACCGGTTGCACTGGCGCCTGCATTACCTGCCTGACATCGCCGCCTACTGGATTGTCGGGCTCTGCTCGCTGTTGATGCTGGTGGGGTTGGTGACCGGAGTGATCATTCATCGGCGTATTTTTCGGGAGTTTTTTACGCTCCGGTTATATCGGGGCGCCCGCTCCTGGCTGGACTTTCACAATTTAAGCAGCGTACTGGCTCTGCCATTTCAGATCATGATTGTCTACAGCGGCCTCTTGTTTTTTGCGCTGACGTTTATGGAGCCGATTGTCAGTGCACGCTACGGTGACGAGGGCGTTCGGGTATTTCAGCACGAAGCGTTTCCCGACGATGAGCCCGAACCGCGTGCGGGCGAGCCCGCCGAGTCCGTCCCCATTCTGCCTCTGTTAACGCTCGCCCAGCGCGAGTCAGGCCAGCGCATCGTGCAGATCTACATACTGTACCCCGGCGACATCAGTGCCCGCCTTTCATTTTATCTGCCGGAGCCCTCGCCCGCCGAATATCAGGGCAAGCCCCATCGGATCATGTACCGGGCCAGCACCGGTGAGCGCCTTGAAGGCGGCACCCAACAATACGGCGGCGCCGCCTCGGTAGAAAAAACATTGATCGCATTGCATGAGGGGTTGTTCGCCGATTGGCCATTGCGCTGGCTGTACATTCTCTGCAGTCTTCTGGGCATCCTGATGATTGCCACCGGCATTCTGTTCTGGCTGAAAAAACGGCGGAGTCGGGACCCCACTGCCTATGCGACAGTGGAGCGGTTTTATGCCGCCGTGCTCGTCGGTCTACCCACCGCAATTGCCCTGTATTTTCTGGCCAATCGCTTATTGCCCGCCCATTGGCCCGCCCGGGCCGACTGGGAAATGCACAGTCTTTTTCTCGGCTGGCTGGCACTCGGCTTGTATGCCAGTTGGTGCCCGCTCCACGCTGTGTGGAAAACACAACTCACCTTCGCAGCTCTGGCCTGGGGCTCGGTTCCCGTGGTTAATGCTCTGACCAGCGACCGCCACCTCGGGGTGAGCCTCGCGGCGGGCGACTGGGTGTTGGCGGGGGTCGATCTGAGCGCGCTGGTAATGGCCCTGAGCTTCGGACTCATGGCGCGCCATGGCAGCCGCCGTTCAGTCATGGCAACCGAATCTCGTCGGCAAAACCTTGAGGAGGTCTCATGTTAACGGTCCCAGCGGTGCTTCTGGTGTCCGTGGGCTTGCTCGCGTTGTCTTTGCCCCACCACTTTCGCACCCTCAACCCCGCCATCGCCCGCCGCCCGGATCAATTTCGTCCCATCGCACTCGGGCTTCGGCTGTGTGGCTACACCCTGATGCTGGTATCGATCGCGCTGTCGGCGCGCCAGTCAGGCTGGGCTCTCGGGCTGACGTATTGGTGTGGGTGGCTGGCGCTAACCAGTCTGCTCGTGGCGCTCGGTCTCAGCATTCGGGGGCTTGTCACTCGAAGCCAAAAACATCGCTCCCTCACCCGTTAATCGAGCGCCAGTAACAATTCCCCTATGCCCGGCATTGATAGCCCGTCTCCCACCGACGCAATTGCTGACAGTCTGAGCGAATCACCGTATGCGGGTCCGGGCCGAACCACTCGAGGGAGGCACTGTGCACCCGGTCGGCGGGCAGTGCGTCAATAAACCGCAACAGGTCGCAGGCACCATCAAACAACGGCACCATGCCTTCGCGATCACCCGAGGCGGAATAGACATTGGTCGGAGCGAACACCGGCAGCTGCTCAGCGGCGCGGATGTTTTTCAGATGCAGATGCCGGACATGAGGCACGAGTCGATGCCAGGCGCTCACCGGATCCTCGTGCGCTTCCCACAAATGCAACACATCCATGTTGACTTTGAGCGCCGGGTGATCCACATCGGCCAGCAGCGCCAGGGTAGCATCGGTGGTGTCCGCCTGGGTGTTGGGGTGGGTTTCCATCAACAAAGTCATACCGGCGTCGTCGGCCTGCCGACAATAGTCCCGAAGCTGTGCCACCAGGGAGCGTCGCTCACTTTCCGTGGTAGCGGCGCTGGCTTTGTGCCCGGCAAACACCCGTATTTGTCGGGTGTTCCAATGCTCGGCGAGCTCACACAGCTGCGCCAGTTTTTCTTCGCCGTGTTCCGCCGGCCCCGTAAACGGCAGGTAATCACTCAGCATGGAAACCCTAAGGTTCATGCCATTGAGCCAGTCGCCGTTCAGATGCGGTTGATGGCTCAAGCCGCGGGCGTGGGCACCCCACAATTCAATACCATCAAGCCCCGCCCGAACCGCGAAGGTTGCCAACTCGGGCAGCGACACCAGATGATGACGAAAGCTGATGGTGCAAAGTGACAGATGCATCATGACAATACCTCCTTCGCGGTTTCCAAGCTGGAGGAAAACATCGGCGCTCGCCAGGCTTGATAGGCTTCATTGAGCGCCTGTTTGATCCGGCATTCCCGGGCGTTTTGCGTGGCTATTTCGGCCCAGAGGGCATTGAACCCATCCGAGCATGGCGCCTCGGAAAATTGACTGGCGACAAACAGCAAACGGTCGTAGCCATTGGCCAACTTTTCGATGGATTCGCACCAGTGTTCAAATTCCGGCTCCGGGCGTTCGAGCGCGCGCCAGAAATAGGCAAAGCCATGCTCGTAGGCGTATTTGCGAATGCCCAGAACCGGCAACTCGGACAGCGCCGCGCCCAGATCGCGGGGATGCAAGGAGGCGTCAGAGGTATACGCCGAAACCACTTGCTGCACGGCGTCGGTCAGCCCGTTGCGGCGAGACTGAAAACAGGCATCGAAATAGGCCGCCACATCCGCCGGGCGAGGCGTGCGAAGCGTTGAGACATCCAGACGATAACCTCCCGCTACCGCGGGCGACTCAACCGCGTGCAAAACCCGCCGTCGATCGAGCGCGCCCTCCCAGCGAAAATCCGGGTCCCACATCCAGAGCCGATCCACACCGTCGGTTTCTTCCAGCAATACATAGTGGGGGAAGGGATTGATCCTGAAACGGTTTTCCCGCTCCGGCAATCGGTACAGATCCAGCATCACCATCAGGTGCTCCGATGAACGCCCTTCGGCCAGAAGACTTTCCAGCCGTTCGACGTTTTTTCTCTTGCTGACATGAGGGTCGTACCAGGAATGGACCTGAGCGCCATATAGCCGGGAGAACCAGGCGAAGAAGTCGTCATGGTTGACGTCCGCCGTGTGGTAGCGAAGCCGGTGCTGATCGTCGATGAACACGGGCGCATCCCACACGCCAAAATACATGGGCCGATGATCAATGGCGGCTTCTTTGACCGGATGACACAGGCAGCTCACCACACAATGCACTTTTACATCCAGCTCCGGCTCACCCACAGTGGGCGCCGTCTCGCCGGTGACCATACGTTGAAGATCGGCCACCGTATCGAGTGCTTGTCCGCTCAGCGCGCTGTCGGGAATGCTGTAGTGATATTCTTTTTCCAGCAGCACCAACACCTGCATCAGCTCAACCGAGTCCAATCCCAGGTCAAACAATAGATGGGTCTCAAGGCTGATCGCCCGGGAAGCCAGCCTGGGAAAATGCTCCCGAACCAACCGTTGCAATGAGTGGACAAAACTGGATTCTATCGGCGACGTCATATCAGGCCGCCCCCTGTCCTTGAACCGCTTCGCCGCCCTGGCCATATTGCCGGCTCAGTTGGCGCCGACTGATTTTGCCATTGGGTAGACGCGGCAGCTCCTCGCGGTAGCGCACCCAACTGGGCCATTGATGTCTGGCCAGGCGCCCGGCACACCAGCGGCGTACTTCGGTTTCACTGAGATTGGCATCCCCGGTATAGAATACGCCGATGCGCTCCCCGGCCAATGCATCCTGTACTTTGAAGGCTACGGCATCGTGAATCCCTTCGTGGTCCGTCAGTGCATCTTCCACTTCCCGGGGATAGACGTTCAAACCGGACACGACAATGGTGTCATCCAGCCGACCGCAAAAATGCAGCTGGCCCTGTCGATCCAGATAGCCTGAATCGCGTGTGTGAATATGGCGCTCGCCCTGCAAAACCACCACTTCACCCGGCTGCTCGGAAGAGGTGCCCGCAACAATACCGCAATGGCCCAGCGGCTGGCCCACGATGCCGGATTCGGCGGGATCGCGGGCCACCGCGACGCAACCGGCTTCGGAACAGCCGTACTGTTGCCAGAGCTGGGCCGTCATCTGGGACAGCGCCCGAAACCAACGGGTGGGCATAGCGCTGCCCGATGTCATCACCCCGTACAGCGGTCTGTCCGCCGGCCAAAGATCGATCAACGCTTTGATAAAAGTGGGTGAACTGTAGAGCACCGGCTTGCGGTAGCCGCTCAGAATCCGAATCAGATATTTGGGGTTCCAACCGCTGACAATATGCGGCGTCTGCCCGCGCGCCAGCGTCGCCATCACACCGCAAATTAACCCGTAGGAGTGAGTCACCGGACAGGCCACTACCGGCACCACATCATCTTCAAAGTCCAGAGCGCGGTTGTAATGCTCAATCTCCGTGGCGATCTCGGACCAGCGCCGCTCCACTCGCTTGGGCGCGCCGGTGGTACCCGAGCTGAACTGAATCAGGGTACCACTCGCCCGATCGTCAGCGGCCTGCTTGTCGAGGGTAAGCCGCTGAATATTCTCGGCCAGCTGCCACACCAAACCGTCGCATTGCAGTTGCCGGGCCTTTTCCAGAGCACCCGCTTTGGGCGTGTCCGGGTGAATCGGGGCGACGGACCGACCGCGGCGCTGACAGAACAGTGCGACAGCCAGCCATTCGAACAGATCCTCTGTGACCACGGCGAGCCGGCGGCATTCATTGAAGCCGTCGTTGTCGGCCAGCTGACGCCAGCGATTTTCCAGGTCCTGTTCACTGTAAAACTGATCGTTGATATAAAACATGATTCGCTCCCGACGTCATTGGCCCATAAACGATTACCCTGTGAACAGTTAATCCCCAGACAACTGATCGACAAATAAAGGGTTGCGTACCTCGTGGTGATACTCGTTTTCATGGGGACAGAGTTTTTTGCGCAACAGCGACTCCACCCGAATCGACCGGGCGTCATGACCAATGGCCGCCCGTCGCTCGGCGTCGGCGTAGCCGCTCTCGTGGTAAACCGACAGGCAGTTTTGAAGCAGTGTCCAGAAATCGGATTCCGGCAATTGATAGAAGCGCTCGCACAATGCGGCCAGTTCGCTCAGGTGAAATACAAAGAGAGTGTCCATGTAGAGTTCGCGCAACGCCTCCACCGAGTCCATCCAGTAATAGTCATTGGGGGTGGCCTCAGCGTAGTGGGGCTGTGTTTTAAAATCCGGCGCCCGCTCCGGCTGGGCCAGAAAGGTTTCCACATACTCCAGACTTTCGTGGAAATCACGCAGGGCCAAACGCGCCGGCCAACCGTCGGTGTGAATCAGAATGCTGTTCTGGGCGTGAGCCTCCAGCGCCACACCGTGCTCCACCAAAAGGTGCCAGACCGGGAGCACCAGGGTGTCGAACAGCTGCGCCAGCCAGGGCGTGACGCCATAACGTGTCACCCAGGGTTCGATAAACGGTCTGCCATCGGCTTCCACCGCCGCCAAAGCGGTCATGGGCACCGCCGCCTCTTCAGACTGAAGTCGCGCTTCCACACTCTCACGCCAGATCACCCCGAACTGACAGAACGCCGGATCAGCCGCTTCAAACACATTGGCTTCCAACACTCGCGCACTGGCGAATTCTTCCAATATCACCAGCGGATGGCGCTGGAAGAAATCATCGTCGGCCACCAGTCCGGCAAGCCAGCGGGACACAGCCGGCGCCGAGTCCACCCCGTGACTCAACAGCGGACGGCGGGCCGAGGTACTGACAATATCGAGGGGCAGCTTGACGTTGGCCCGGGTCGGATCGCTGTTATTGAGCAGCGTGCGGATCGACTGGCTGGCCCGATAGCCGTCTCCGGGCTGTCCCAACTCGAGAATCGAGCGATTGGCCAGGCGCAGCTTCGGTGCCAAGCGGTTGTGCCATTGCCAGGGGTGCACCGGGAGGAATTGGTATTGATCCGGGTCGCCACCCCGGGATCGGCAGCGGGCTCTCAATGACTGCCACAAAGGCCAACCCAGCTCCCGGCACCAGAAGTCGTCGGTTCGGGCAGCGCCACTGAGCACCACCATGGATTTGGGAACCGCGAGCCACTGCAGCCGGATGGCTTGCGCCGCTTCCGGACTGTAATTCTGATGGTCGGACAGAGTGAAACCGGTGCGCGCCTTGAAGCAGGGATGATAAAGGTGGCCCTCGGTCAGGGCGCTCTCCAGGTCGGCAAAGTTCAAGTGTCGCCGATCCGTTTTGGGCTCAAGATTACGGTCGTTCCACTCCGACCACTCAATCGTCTGTTGCAGCTCATTCCAGAAGCGTCGTTTGGGCCCGGGCTCACCCGGTAGTGCATCCACCAGTTCGCGCAGAAACTCCACGAGATTCACCGGTCGTGTCTGCAATCCCAACCGCCGGAGGCTGTCGATATTCAACCGGACCCGATCGAAGCCACCGCGTTTGCCACGACAGCTGTACCCCCGTCCTCCCAGGCCAAAGTACACCGTTCCCCAACCAGGCTTGTCCCGTTTGCGTTTGAGACTCGGTGCAATCACACAATCCACCAGGCCTTCATATAAAACCGCTTCCAGTGTCTGGCGCACCACTCGCTGCCAGGCCGGACTCAAACCCGGGTTTTGCCCGGATTCGGAAATGACGGATTCCTCAGCGTCCAACCTCGGCGATGACGAAGAAACATCAAGCATATTCCACCTCCCTGCCGCACTCGTAGTGACGGTTTTCGATTTTTAATGGATTGTTAATGGACCCGTAACTGGCCAACTCCAGTTCAGCCTCAAGCTCGTCAATATCTTCCACACGGGTCAGTAAATTGGCTTTGGCTGGCAGGCTGGGAGCACTCAGCAGGCGCTCAACCAACAGACGCCCATTGCCCGAGAGCGTCATCGCCAACACGTCCAGCTTTGCCTGCGCGATCGCCAACAACCGGGCTTCGTCCACCAGTTGATCGGCGCCCATTCGATGAATCACGGAGAACAGCTGATTGACGATCAGGTAGTAACCAAACCGATCCGCAATCATCTCCGGCGGATAGAACAATTCGCGGTTGCCATGCAGCTCGGGTTGCCACTGCAGCAGCTGGGATCGCTCGTTGTCGGCCAGGTAAAAACCCTGGTTGTCGCGATAGAAGTAGGCAGTGGGATAACCGTCTTCGAGCTGCAACAGACTGTTTTGCTGGTGTGCTTCCAGGGCGATGCCATGCCAGTCAAACAACAAAATGCAGGGCTCAATGGCGCAGTGCCAATAGGCTTCAAACCAGTCCAGCGCCACCTGGTCCGGCGCCCGCTGCTCTTTTGTCGCCTGGGTAAGCACAATTTGTTTGAGCGCGGAGGCGGGCTGGTCCGGGTGCCAGGCATCTTGTACCAGGGCCGCGAGGCAGGCGATCGGCTCGCTTGGGTCAACTGCGAAAGGGTTGTCCCGGATGATGGTTTCAAACCCGCTCTCCTCGCCCCCCGGAGTTTTCACCGTCAAGTAGGCAGGATCCAGAATGATCTGGAACTGCGGGAAGCGGGCGGAGAAGGCGAGCTTTTTCAGCAACCCCGCCATCAATACACCGGCGCGCAATTCGTGATTTTTATTCTGGCGCAGAGAGTTGGTGATCTTTACCGGTAAAGACAGTTTGAACATCCAGGGCTGGTCGGGCGCGTACAGGGTCCGTACCGATGAAGTGGCGCGGTAGTGCGGACCCAACGGGCCCAGGTCACGCACCCGTCCCTCGAGCAACCATTCCCGCACCTGGGGCCGGGACATAAGCCATTGGGCCTGGAGCGGATGGGTAGGTACCGGCACTTCTTGGCCGGCCAGGGCGTCCGCCTCTTCCCCCAGCGTTTGACGTGTCAGCCCTTCAACCGACTCCGGCAAGACCGATTGCTGCTCCACCAGATCCCGATGTACGGCAAAGTAATGCAGCTGAAATTCTCCCTGAAGCTCGGGCGTCAGCAGTTCGTGCTGCCATTCCAGAATGCCCTGACGACTTTTGGGCGTCGGGTGTAGCCAGTGTCCGAAGATCAGGCTCTGCTCCGCCGGACAGAACGTCAGCGGCGGAGTAAACGGCTGTTGCCAGCGCTGCTCCAGATAGCGCGTCATGTTCTGCAGACTGTCGGTGAGCCGGTGGGTCAACTCCAACTGCCGATGTTTGAGCCGGCCGCTGACGGCGCTGCCTTTGATGGAAACGGCGCGGTTGTGAAAGAGCTCCTTCACCAGCAGCAGAATCACGCTCCAATAGCCTTCGGGTTTCAGTTCGTCGTTTTGCCGCACAAAGGCCGAAACAATCTGGTGCCGCCCCACTTCCGAGCGGTAAAGAACGTCGAACAGCAGCACCGTCTGTTGGCCCGGCAGACGCAAACGCAACAGCTGCTTCCCCTCCAGGCTCAACGACGCGGAGGGAAACTGTCGGCGAAACGAGCGAGCAGACACCCATCGCCCGGCATCCACTTCCCGCAGGTAGCAATTCACAAAGGCCTGGAATGAGGCCTGTTCGGCAATGTCTCGGGCTTCGGCCATAGGTCGTTCCTCCTGGCTTCCTGTGAAAGGTGACTGAACCCGAGTATATTAGAACGATTCTCATTGTCATTTAATTTTACGCTTGTTACACAGTGTGGCGCGCAAAGCGGAATTAGGGCGAGGCGACAAGGAGGCATTATTGAGGGACAGAAAGGCGAGCGCGAGCAGCAGGGTGAAGGCTTCGGCCAGCGGCAACGACCATAGAAAATGCACAGAAAGGCCCGCACTGACAATGACAAAGAGGAAGGCCAGAGGCAGCACCAGACTACGAGAGAGGGAGATCAAGGCAGAACACAGGGGCCGCTGCAGCCCGGTAAACCAGGCGGAAAACACCAGATTGGCGCCGGTCAACAAAAACACCGGGGCCACGACGGGCCAGAAAGTCCGGGCGGCCTCAGCCGCCCCCCGGCTGTCCTCGGCAAAAAACCACCGGCTGACCGGCTCGGCGCCCAGATGAACCAGGCCATAAAGGGCCGCGCCGCCGAGCACCACGGTCCAGAGACCGCAGCGGCGAAAGGCCAGGGCCCGGCCCGAAAGCCCGGCCCCCCGGTTATGGCTCACCAGCACATGCACCACCTCGGCCACCGCGCAGCCCAGCATGACATTCACCAGCAGGCTGTAATTGATCAGGGCAAAACCGGCAACGCCGTGTACCCCGTCCGCCCGAGTCAGTAGCCAGTGAATGGCCAGCAGTACCAAGCCGGCGGAAATCTCGTTCACAAACTCGGAAAAACCGTTGAGGCTGTTATTCAACAGGCGCTTCCACTTGAGTCCGCGCAGGCGCCAGGTCAAGGCCCGCTGTGCTCGGCAGAAGCCGAAAAGAAGCAGAGCAAACTGGATCACTTGGGCGAGCAGTGTGGCCCAGGCTGCCGCCCGCAGATCCAGCTTGAATCCCACCAGCAATACTACATCGAGGACGATATTGACCGCCGCACCCGCCAGTAGTGCTCGACTGGCCGATGCGGGGTGACCGCTCATACGCAGAAAATAGTAAAGCACCACCGCCACCAACTGCGGCGGTACGCCAAGCAACAGGATATAGAAGTAAGGCGCCACCAGCGGGCGCAACGCCTCGGGTACCGCCAACCAATCGAGCAAGGTGTGGGTAAACGCAAACCCCACCCCCACGATCAGAGCGGCGAATACCAGCACGGCACCGAGGCTACGAACAAAAGCGGCGCTGGCCAGATCGGCACGCCCCGCTCCCAGTTGATGGCCTGCTTCGACGCTCCCGCCAATGGCCAGCATCAGGGCCACACCAAACAAGAAAGTGAAAAACGGAATCAGCAAATTGACCGCGGCCAAGGCCTCGGGGCCGAGCATCTTGCCCACCACTACCCCGTCGACTATGGCGGCACTGGAGAGCGCCAGCAAGCCCACGACCGAAGCTCCCACAAACCGAAGAAAGGTAGGCAGCACCGGACCCGTCGTCATCGGGGAGGTACCGGCCCAATTCGCCGACGGCTCCTCGGCGCGGTATTGAGCCACATCCGTTGCGGAGGAGTTCATTCAGAAACCGGGCGCTCCCAAACCAGCACGATCTCGTCGTCCGGCAATCCGCTCATGGGACCCAGATGACGCTCCAGAGTCTGTTCCACCTCGGCCAGTTCGGTGCGACTTCCCGCTTCACATTCCAGGCAAAGGGCGTGCGGCGTCGCTCGCAGAATGGCCGTGCCGACCGCGAAGTCGACGAAACCCTGAGCCGGTTCCCATTGGGCTTTCACTTTGTGGCTAAAGTGTTTGCACAGCCGGTGCAGGACACGCCCGGGATCGGACAAGGGCACCTGGGCGCTGGAGGTGTAATAACCGGTCGTCATTTCAAACGTTCTCCCTGAATTCGTGACTGGAGTTGAGATCGTGGTTGGGCGTGAGGTCGTGATCGGGCACCAGGGCCAGGCGATAGCCCCGCCCCCGGATTGTCTGTAGCGCGTCGGGCGGCATGCCCGCCCCCAGCAGCTTTTTGCGGACGCGACTCAAGTGCATGTCGATGCTGCGGTCATCCCGGCAATAGGACTTATCGAGCACCCGCTCATGCAAATAAGCCTTGCTCAACACCTGGTTGTGGCAAAGCCCCAGGCGCCAGAGGAGTTTGAATTGCACCGCCGTCAAAGTCAGCGTCTGACCGTTGTACAGCGCCGAGCGGTCCGCCCGGCAGAGCACCAGGGGGCCCACCACCAGATCATCGGTGACCGCCTCCGGCGCCGGACGTCGGCTCACCCGCCGCAACAGAGCGTCGCAGCGCAGCGCCAGCTCGAGGGAATCGCAGGGTTTGAGGACAAAGTCATCCGCGCCGCGACGAAACGCGTCGATACAGCAGGCGCGGTACTCAGACAAGAAGATGACGGGCAACCCGCCGCCCTGGCGCAACTCCGCCAGCAGCGGCCAACCCCCTTCCGGCGGCAGATCACCAGAGAGCAGAATCAGGTCGATGGCGGACTCGCCCAGCCGTTGCCGTACGCTCTGGCCATCCACGCAGGGTTCGACGCCATAGCCCTGCCCGCGCAGGGTGTCGATCAGACTCTGTCGGAAGGCCCCATCGCTGTCGGCAATCAGAATCTTTGCCCTGGGGGGCGGGCTGGGCATGGGCTCCATTGTGCCTCCGGTCGCTCTATCCATCAATAATGATAATCATACTCATTATCATGAACAATGCAATGCGCCACTTCACATTTGAGTAGAACGCCGGCTTTACCGGCGACGGGATCCCGGTTATCGTTGGTCGCTAATTCCATACCCACCCCATTAAAAAAGGAGCCATACGCCATGGATCGCGCGCAGGAGCTGTTGCAACAGACCTTCGGATTGAAAACCTTTCGCCCCGGCCAGCGGGAGGTCATTGACGTTCTGCAAGAGGGGCGCTCGGCCCTGGCCATCTTCCCCACCGGCGGTGGCAAGAGCCTCTGCTACCAGTTGCCGGCACTGCAGTTCGACGGGCTGACCCTGGTGGTCTCGCCCCTGATTGCCCTGATGAAAGATCAGGTGGATGCGCTCAACCAGTTGGGCGTGCCGGCCGCGCGCCTGGACTCCAGCCGCACCGGCGATGAGGTGAAGGCCATCTACCGCGGACTGGACCGGGGTGAACTCAAGCTGCTGTACGTGGCGCCGGAGCGGCTGGCCAATGAGCGTTTTCTCGCCCGCCTGGCGCGACTGAACATCAGCCTGATGGCGGTGGATGAAGCCCACTGCGTGTCCGAGTGGGGCCACAACTTCCGCCCCGATTACCTGAAACTGGCGCAGCTGGCCCGCACCCTGAACGTCGGGCGAGTACTGGCGCTGACCGCGACCGCCACCCCCAAAGTGGCCGAGCAGATCTGCCGCAACTTCGACATTGCCCCCCAGGACCATATTCAGACCGGCTTCTACCGGCCCAACCTGCACATCGGCGTGAGCCCCTGCACCAGCCGCGAGCGCAATCAACGGTTACTCGAGCTGTTGAACCAGCGGCCGGCCGAGCCGGCCATTGTCTATGTGACACTGCAGAAAACGGCCCTGGCCGTGGCCGAGTTTTTAAGCCAGCAGGGTTATGCGGCCCGCCCCTATCACGCCGGTCTGAAAGACGAGGAACGCAGCGCCACCCAGGAAGCCTTCATGACCGGCGAAACGCCAATCGTGGTGGCTACCATCGCCTTCGGGATGGGCATCGACAAGTCGGACATCCGGGCGATTTACCACTACAACCTGCCCAAGTCACTGGAAAACTACATGCAGGAGATCGGCCGCGCCGGTCGGGATGGCGGTGATGCCCGCTGCGAGCTGCTGGCCTGCCGGGACGACCTGACCGTGTTGGAGAATTTCACCTACGGCGACACCCCGGACCCGAGCGCCCTGGCGGAGCTGGTGCACTGGCTGTGCACCCGGCCGGACGAGTTCGATCTGTCCACCTACGAGCTTTCGCAGCAGTTCGATGTGCGACCGCTGGTGCTCAACACCCTGCTGACCTATCTGGAGCTGGAGGGCGTGATCAGTGCCACCGCACCCTTTTACACCGAATACAAAATCGCCTTCAGCCAACCGCAAGCGGACATACTGGCCCGCTTTGACGCCGACCGCGCCGGGTTTCTGCAACAGGTGTTTGCCACCGGCAAGGCCGGTCGCACCTGGCTGACCCTTAAGCCCGCCGAGGCGGCGCAGGCGCTGGGCGAAGACTCGATGCGAATTGTCAAAGCCCTCAATTATCTTGAGCAACAGGCACTGATTGAACTCAAGGTCGCGGGGCTGCGCCAGGGCTATCGCATGCAGCAGCGCCCGGAAGACATCGAGGCGCTCAACGAGCGCATGGCCCGTCTGTTTCAACAGCGGGAGGAGCGGGATATTGATCGACTGCACCGGGTGTGCGACTGGGCGGAGAGCCCGGGATGCCTGCAGCAGCCGCTGATGGCCTACTTCGGGGAGACGCTGGAACAGCCCTGCGGCCGCTGCAGTGGATGTCGCGGCGAGCACCGAGCCCTTCCGCCACGCCATACCCGGCCAGTGGATGAACGCATCCTCAAAGCCGTCATTGATGAACAGCACGCGGCCCTCGCTCAGCCCCGGCCTCTGGCGCGCTTTTTATGCGGCATCGGCAGCCCCAGAGCGAGCCGCGCCAAGCTGGGCCGGCACCCCCGGTTCGGCGCCCTTGTGGACACTCCGTTTACCGAGGTGCTGCACGCCTGCCAGCAATGGCTCGACAGGGGATAATGTAGTGGGCCGCGCGGCCCACCAGGGAACCTCCCGGCCAACCCGGGGCTCCAACCTTCACAACCAACAGAATGACACGCACCGGACATCCCATGCGATTTGGCACTGGCTCACGACTGCTATACACCCTCACGATTCTGGGCCTGGGCCTCGGAGCGGGCTGGTGGTTGCGCGGGGAGCTGGCGCCCACCGCCGCCCCGTTCGTGGCGAAGACGATTGAGCCGCGCCAACGGACCGACACAGCCGAGCCGACCGAGTCGCCCGACTGGAGCCCGATGGCACAACGCCCTTCCGCCTCGCCCCCCGGTCCACAGACCGACACCCGGCCCCAGGCACAGCGAGCGGCCGCCGAGCCTGAGCCGGCCGGGGAAGACCTGAGAATCCGGTTCCGCCAGCGGCTGGACGAGCAATCGTTTTACGCCGCCATGGATATTTATCAGGAAGCCGCGCGCCGCGGCGGTGATCAGGCGAGCGAGTTCAAAAGACTGACCATGGAATATCTGGAGAGCTATTTGCGCACGGGCGATGACGCCTCGCTCACCAGCCTGGTCGACGCCTTTCTCTCGGTCTACTACGACGATATCGACGTGTTGCTGGTGCTGGCCCGCTACCAACAGCAGTCGGACTATCTCGCCGAGGCCGTGCGTACCTTTCAGCTGGCCTTCTCCTACAGCGCGACCCAAAGTGGAGGGCTGCAACAGGTCAATCGGGCCTTTCATGAGTTTGTCGCCGAAGTGGATCAAAGCCTGGCCTCGAACGGACGCTGGCAGGACCTCACCCGCTTCTATGAAACCCTGCAGCAGCTGGACCTGACTCAGCCGCGCTACCGCTTGCGCCAGGCCGAGCTGTATCTGCAACAGGGCGACTCCTACTACGGTCATGAGCTACTGGAGCAGCTGGCCAGCGACCCGGCCGTGGGGGCCCAGGCTACCGCCATGCTGGAGGGCGGAGCCGCACCCGCCGCCCCACGGGAGCCCGAGCCACGACAGGCCTCGGCCGATCGCATTGACCTGGAAGCCATCGGCAGCCACTTTCACCTGCCGTTGCGTCTGAACAACCGCCTGGATGTCCGCCTGGTGATCGACACCGGCGCCAGCGTCACCACCCTGTCACGGGAGCGGTTCGAGCGGGTGCGCAACGCCATCCGTTTTACCGAGCTGGGCCCTCAGGTGTTCAACACCGCCGGCGGCACTTCCAAGGGCACCATCTACCGGGTCGAGTCACTCCAGCTGGGCCAGCACATTCTCAACAATGTGCATATCGCCGTGTTGGACTTCAGTATGCCCGAGGGCGTGGATGGCCTGCTGGGAATGAACGTCCTGCAACAGTTCCGCTTCGAAGTCGATCAGGACAACCAGCAACTGCTGGTGCAGCCCCGGCCCGGAAGCTGATCGACACCGAACAACGTCCGGTTGGTTTTGGTGAGGAGCGTTGCTATCATTGAATTCCATTAACGCAAGAGAGAATCACTATGGCCCAAGCAGCAGCCCGCCACATTCTGGTCGAAAGCGAAGACACCTGTAACGAACTGAAAGCCAAAATCGAAGGTGGCGAAGATTTCGCCAAGATCGCACAGGAACACTCCAAGTGCCCCTCGGGCCGCAACGGCGGTGACCTCGGCACTTTCGGTCCGGGGCAAATGGTGCCGGAATTCGACAAGGTCGTGTTCAGCGCTCCGGTCAACGAAGTCCAGGGTCCGGTCAAAACCCAGTTTGGCTACCACCTGCTGGAAGTGACCCAGCGCCAGGACTGATCACGCCCGCCGCCTCTGCCAGAACACCACCGGCAGGGGCGTCCCCCCCTCCCCGCATCTGCTCCCTGTACCGTCTCCCACGGCCGACCTTAGCGTGTACAATAAGGCTCCCTGTAATTCAGCCTGAATGTGGACTCTGCCCATGACCGAGAAGAAAACCACCGACTTTGGCTACCAGCAAGTGGCCGTGGAAGAAAAAGCCAGCCGGGTCGCGGATGTATTTCACTCGGTGGCAGCCCGCTACGATTTGATGAACGATTTGATGTCCGGCGGCGTACACCGACTCTGGAAGCGCTTTACCATTGAGCTGGCCGGCGTCCGGCCGGGCCAGAAGGTGCTGGACATTGCCGGCGGCACCGGCGACCTGAGCCATGCCTTCGCCCGACGAGTCGGCCCGGAGGGGCTGGTGGTGTTGGCCGATATCAACGAGTCCATGCTCAATGTCGGCCGCGACCGGCTGACCGACCGGGGCGTGGCGGGCAACCTGCAGTACGCCCAGGCCGATGCCCAGTACCTGCCCTTCCCGGACAATACCTTTGACTGTATTACCATTGCCTTTGGCCTGCGCAATGTGACTGACAAGGACCTGGCCCTGGCCTCCATGCTGAGGGTACTCAAGCCCGGCGGCCGGCTGCTGGTGCTGGAGTTCTCCAAGCCGGGCAACCCGCTGCTGGAGAAGGCCTACGATGCCTATTCGTTCAAACTGCTGCCCTTCATGGGGAAGGTGGTGGCCAACGATGCCGACAGCTACCGCTACCTGGCCGAGTCCATCCGCATGCACCCGGACCAGGAGACGCTCAAGGGGATGATGGACCGGGCCGGCTTTGTGAGAACCGAATACCACAACATGACTGGAGGCGTGGTCGCCCTGCACAAAGGTGTGAAACCCTGATTATGGATGCAACCCTCTCAACCGCCGCCCTCGCGGGGGCGGAAGCCACAATTCAGCGCGCCCTGCGCTACGATCCGGCCAGCCGCCAGGCGCTGGGTCGGCTCCAGGGGCAGGTGCTGGCGCTGGAGTTCACCCAACCTGAATTTACCGTCTATGTTCTGCCGGACGAGCAGGGCCTGACGCTCTCGGGCCACTGGGAGGGCGAAGTGGATACTCGCCTGACCGGTCGGCTGTGGGATTTTGTGCGCATGGCACGGGGCGACCGGACCAGCCTGGCGGGCTCGGGCGTTCATATGGAGGGCCGCACTGGCCTGGTCCAGGAGCTGCAGCGCATTGCCCGCCAACTGGACATCGACTGGGAGGAGGCGCTGAGCGAGGTGACCGGCGATGTCGCCGGGCATCAGGGCGCCGAATGGCTGCGCACCGGCGGCGACTGGCTGCAGGCACGCGAAGCGCAGGCCCGGCGCCTGTTCAGTGAATTCCTGACTCAGGAGGCGGGGCTGCTGCCCAGCCGGCCCGAGCTGGAGAACTTCTACAACGAAGTGGATCAGTTGGCCCAGGCCGTGGACCGCGCCGAGGCCCGCCTGCGGCATTTACAGAATGAGGATTCCGAGTGATCGTAGTACTGCTGCGCCTGATAACCATCTCCCGCGTGTTCTGGCGCTACCGGTTGGACCAGCTGATTCCCCCCGGCCAGCTGCCCTGGACCGCCCGACTGCTTCTTCTGCCCTGCAAGCTGCGCCCCGCGCCCAGAATGTCCCGGGGCGAGCGCCTGCGCCGGGCGCTGGAGGATCTGGGCCCGATTTTCATCAAGTTCGGGCAACTGCTCTCCACCCGCCCGGATCTGGTACCGGCCGACATGGTGGAGGACCTCAACCGCCTGCAGGATAAAGTCCCACCCTTTGACAAGGACCACTTCCGCCGCCTGGTGGAAACCGGCCTGGGCGAGAGCGTGGATACCGTATTCGCCAGCTACGAAAAAGAGCCCCTGGCCTCCGCCTCGGTGGCCCAGGTGCACGGGGCGGTGCTGCACAATGGCCAGCGGGTGGTCATCAAAATTGTACGGCCGGGCATTGAGCGGGTGATCGAGCAGGACGTGCGCCTGCTGATGCTGCTCGCCCGGACCATTGAGCACTACAGTGTCGATGGCAAACGCCTGCATCCGGTCGATGTGGTGAAGGATTACCGCAACACCATTTTTGATGAACTGGACCTGCAACGTGAAGCGGCCAATGCCTCCCAGCTGCGGCGCAATTTCCAGGATTCAGCGCTGCTGTATGTGCCGGAAATCTACTGGGACTACACCCGCAACAATGTCCTGGTCATGGAGCGCATTCACGGGATTCCGGTCACCCACATCGATGAGCTGCAGGCCCAGGGCACCGACATGAAGGCGCTGGCCGAGCGCGGCGTAGAGATCTTTTTCAAACAGGTCTTTGAGCACAACTTCTTTCACGCCGACATGCATCCGGGCAACATCTTTGTCGCCACCGAAAACCCCGAGTACCCCAAATACATTGCCGTGGACATGGCCATTGTCGGCTCGCTCACCCGGGAGGATCAGTATTACCTGGCGCGCAACCTGATCGCCATGTTCCGGCGCGACTACCGCCAAGTGGCCGAGCTGCACGTGCAGAGCGGCTGGGTGCCCGAGGGCACCCGGGTGGAGGAGCTGGAGGCGGCCGTGCGCACCGTGTGCGAGCCGATTTTTGAAAAGCCGCTGAAGGAAATTTCCTTCGGACACCTGTTGATGAGCCTGTTCCGTACCGCCCGCCGGTTTGATATGGAAGTACAGCCGCAACTGGTACTGCTGCAGAAAACCCTGCTCAACATCGAAGGGCTGGGCCGCCAACTCTACCCGGATCTGGACCTGTGGGTGACCGCTCACCCGTTTCTGGAACGCTGGCTGAAAAACCGCTTCAGCCCCAAGGCACTCTGGGCCCAGACCCAGCGCTACGCGCCCGAATGGCTGGAGAAATTCCCGCAGGTGCCGGAGCTGATTTTCGGTGGGCTGCAGCAACTGCAGAATATGGGGGAGCTGGCGCCGCAGCTGCGCGCCGCCAATGAAGAGTTCAACCGCCAGCGCATTGCCCGGCGGCGCAACCGGCGCCGCACGGTAATCGGTATTCTCGCCATTGTCGGGGCGGCGGCCACGGCCTGGCCGTCCATCGGCGATCAGATTTCCAGCTGGACGCACCAAGTGGACTGGACCGACCTGCCGGCCCAGAGCTGGGGGCTGCTCGTGCTGGGACTGGGCGCGCTGTTGCTGCGCAAATAGCCGGATCCGTTCGCGGGCAAGCGGTCAGCTTTCCAGCATGAAGGTCACCGGGCCATCGTTGATCAGGCTGACCTGCATATCGGCGGCGAATTCACCCGTGGCGGCGGGACTGTGATGTTTGTGCAACTGTTCCACAAAATAGTCGTAAAGTTCCTCGGCCAGTGACGGAGGCGCCGCGCTGGAAAAGCTGGGGCGCAGGCCCTTGCGGGTATCGGCGGCCAGGGTGAACTGCGAGACCACCAGCACCCCGCCGCCCGCCTGCTGTACATTGAGGTTCATCTTGCCCTGCTCGTCGGCAAAAATCCGGTAAGCCAGCACTTTCTTCAGCAGGGCATCGGCACTGGCCCGGGTATCGTGCTTCTGCACCCCCAACAGCAGCAGAATGCCCCCATCGATGGCGCCCACTGTCTGATCCTCCACCTCGACACTCGCGCGCCGCACTCTCTGTATCAATCCCAACATCCGTGTGATCCCTAAGCCAGATTGTCTTCTTCGTGCAACAGGGTGCGGGCCATCTCTTCGGTGGCGCGCACCAGGGCGTCAACCGTGCCCGGCTCGGACGAGGAGTGACCGGCCTCGCGAATGATCTGCAGCTCCGCGTCCGGCCAGGCCTTCTGCAGCTCGAAGGCGTTATCGAGCGGGCACACCATATCGTAGCGCCCGTGGATGATGACGCCGGGAATGCCCGACAGCTGCTGGGCGTCGCGTACGATCTGGTTCGGCTCCAAAAAGGCGTCGTTGACAAAGTAATGCGCCTCAATACAGGCCAGTGCCAGCGCCTTGTAGGGCTTGGAGAAAGATTCTGCCACTTCGTGGCTCGGGCGCAGGGTGGAGCAGCGCCCCTCCCACATGGACCAGGCCTTGGCCGCGCCCATTTTCAGCAGATCGTTATCGCCCGTGAGTATCTTGTAGTAGGCCTTGACCAACTCGTCCCGGTCGGCTTCGGCAATGGGATGCAGGAAATCCTGCCAGTAATCGGGAAACACCTGGGCCGCCCCGCCCTGATAGAACCAGGTGATATCCTTGGGCCGGCACAGAAAGATGCCGCGCAGAATCAGGCCCATGACCCGGTCCGGGTGCGTTTCGGCATACACCAGGCTCAGGGTCGAGCCCCAGGAGCCGCCAAAGAGGACCCAGCGCTCTACCCCCAGCCGTTTGCGGATAACCTCCATATCCGCCACCAGCTGTTGCGTGCTGTTACCCTCAAGGCTGGCATGCGGGGTGGAGCGACCGGCCCCGCGCTGATCAAACAGGATGATCCGGTAGATGTCCGGATCGAAAAAGCGCCGGTCGTACTTGCCGCAGCCCCCGCCGGGGCCGCCGTGCACAAACAGGACGGGAATACCCTCCGGATTACCCGACTCGTCCACGTACAGTTCGTGGGGCG
The DNA here is from genome assembly GCF_038419845.1 of Marinimicrobium sp. C2-29. NCBI lineage: Bacteria > Pseudomonadati > Pseudomonadota > Gammaproteobacteria > Cellvibrionales > Cellvibrionaceae > Marinimicrobium > Marinimicrobium sp. C2-29. The sequence goes on along the minus strand of NZ_JBCAQT010000017.1, from coordinate 23,175 downwards.
GCTCCACGGCAACCTGGTGACGCCGATAGGGTTTAATTTCGGGGTAATAACTGAGCATAGTGATCCTTGCGCAGAAAAGCGTACGGTTGATTGATGGTTATAACGCAGTGTAGTGGAGTTGAGACTCTAACGCACCTGAGAGAATAACGGCGGGACGCCGCGCCAGCACAGAGTGTGAACCCTGCCACGCCCAGCCAGCCTGCTGGCCCCGTAGCGGTCGCTGAAGTCTTCCCCGGGAGCGGGATACATGATTTAATAGTCACACTGAATATAAGATTACCGTTACCCGATCCATGATAAAGGCCGCTTGATTATGAACAACCTCTCCCGCCGCAAGTTCCTCATGGGCAGCGCCGCTCTGGCCGCCTTTGCCAACCTCAAAGCCTGCGCCATTCACAAGGCGGCCGACAAAACCGGCCTGAAAGACCTGTATAAAGACGATTTTCTGGTCGGGACGGCCATCAGCAATGACACCCTGGCGAACGACAACCAACGGTTGAAAACCCTGATCGCACGCGAATTCAACAGCATCACCGCCGAAAACTGCATGAAGTCAGCCCTGGTTCAGCCCTCCCAGGGCCAGTGGGAGTGGGAACTGGCCGATCGCTTTGTGGCGTTTGGCGTAGAGAACGATATGGACATTGTCGGCCACGCCCTGGTCTGGCACTCGCAGGTGCCCAGTGACTTCTTTTTCCACGACGACGCCTCCCCGATCGACCGCGAGGAGCTGATGCGGCGCATGGAAACCCATATCCGTACCGTCGTCGACCGCTACAGGGATCAGGTCAAAATCTGGGATGTGGTCAATGAAGCCATCGACGAGGACAAGGGCTGGCGCAAGAGCGACTGGTACAACTTCACGGGCTCGGCGGACTATGTGGAAAAGGCCTTCCAACTGGCACACGACGCCGCCCCGGACGCTCACCTGATTTACAACGACTACAACATGCACAACCCGGGCAAACGCGACTTCCTGGTCGAGGTCCTTCGGGACTACAAAAAGCGCGGTATCCCGATCCACGGCGTGGGTATGCAGAGCCACGTAGGCCTGGACTATCCGGATCTGAAAGAATTTGAAAAGAGCATCGAAGCCTACGCCGCCGAGGGCATGCGCATTCACTGCACCGAGCTGGAAGTGGATGTCCTGCCGGTGGCCTGGGAGCACACCGGCGCCGAGATTTCCGACAGCTTTGAGTACTCCGACGAACTGAATCCCTACCCCGACGGCCTGCCCGCCGACATGCAGCAGCGCCTGACCGACCGCTATGTGGAAATGTTCGAGTTGTTCCTCAAGCATCGGGACAAAATCGACCGGATCACTCTCTGGGGCACACACGATGGGGAGTCCTGGAAAAACAACTTCCCGGTGGGCGGTCGCACCAACTATCCGCTGCTGTTCGACCGGAACATGGAGCCCAAACCCGCCTACTTCGCCGTGGCGGACTTGAAACGCTAACCTCCGAGCCCCACCCATAGAGCGGGAGCCGGAAGCTCCCGCTTAACTTTTCTTCACACAGCCTGTGTTAATCTTGTCGCCAGAACACCGCGAATCCGTTTCGTCCGACGTGGTCGTTGACACGCTACCGGCCCATGAGGCGGGCGGACGGAATCTTGTTTATCTCCCAAAGGAGGCCTGACATGGCTCTATTGTTGCGTAAATTGCGGCAGAAAAAGCTCTCCCCCGTCCTGGCTCTGGCCACCCTGAGTCTGATGGCGTGTGGTCTTAACGCCGATGACCAGGCGGTTGAAGTCGAAACCGAGAAAGTGAAAGTCCGGGTCACCACCGTGACCGATGGCCTGAAGAACCCCTGGGGTCTGGCCTTTATGCCCGGCGGTGACATGCTGGTCACCGAACGCTCGGGCGATATGCGCATTGTCACCGCCGATGGCACCAAAGGGCCGGCGCTGGACGGGCTGCCGGAGATCGAAAGTCGCGGTCAGGGCGGCCTGCTCGACGTGGCTCTGGACCCCGACTTTGTCACCAACCGCTGGGTCTATTTCAGCTTCTCCGAACCCGGCAAGGGCGGCACCAGCACGGCGGTGGCGCGGGGCAAGCTGCGCGCGGACGCCATTGATGAGTTGACCCAAGTCGAGGTGATCTTCAGTCAGGAGCCCAAAGTAAGAAGCAACGGACACTTCGGTTCACGCCTGGTCTTTCGCGATGATGGCACCCTGTTCGTGACCATGGGCGACCGTCAGCAGGACTTTGACGATGCCTACCCGCAGAAACTCAACAGCCATATCGGTACCGTAGCGCGTATCAACCCGGACGGCAGCGTACCGGACGACAACCCCTTTCTGGATGACAAGGACGCGCAGCCGGAAATCTGGTCCTACGGTCACCGGAACATCCAGGGCGCCGATCTGCACCCGGAAACCCGTGAACTCTGGACCGGGGAACACGGCCCCCAGGGCGGCGATGAAATCAACCTGACCGAAGCGGGCAAGAACTACGGCTGGCCGGTGATCACCTACGGTGAGCAGTATGGCGGTGGCAAGATTGGTGAGGGCACCGAGAAGGAGGGGATGGAGCAGCCCCTGCACTACTGGGACCCGTCCATTGCCAATGCCGGCATGACGTTCTACACCGGTGACAAGTTCCCCGAGTGGAAAGGTGACCTGCTGGTCACGGCGCTCAAGTTTCAGCTGCTCGCGCGCCTGGAGCTGGACGGCACCGAGGTCACCCACGAGGAACGCATGTTCTCCGAATCCATCGGCAAGCGCCTGCGCGATGTGGTACAGGGCCCCGATGGCTACCTCTATCTGCTGACCGATGACAGCAACGGTGCCATCCTGAAGGTCGAGCCGGCCGACGACTAGCCGACAACGCTGGTAAACGAAAAAAAGGCGGCGCTCCCAACGAACGCCGCCTTTTTTTGTGCGCGTATTGGGCACCCCGCTGCGACTGTAAAGCACACACACCGGGAATACTGGATTTATCCCACGCCAGCCGTTATGTTGGGCCCAACTTTAGGAGGAATCATGAGCAACCGCTACCGCGCCATCACCGATCGGGTGGAAGAGCGCTTTCACCACCCCGACCCCGAGACCCGGGCCCTGCAACAAAAGACCGGGGTACTGCTGACCAACCTGGGCACTCCGGATGCGCCGGAGGCTCCGGCCTTACGGCGCTATCTGGCCGAGTTTCTCTCGGATCCGCGGGTCATCGAGGTCCCCCGGCTGTTGTGGAAAACCATTCTGCACGGGGTGATTCTGCGCGTGCGCCCGAAAAAATCCGCGGCCGCCTATGCCAAAATCTGGACCGAGGAAGGCTCTCCTCTACTGGCCATCAGCCAGCGCCAGAGCGAGGCAGTGCAACAGGCTCTGGGCGAGCAGGTGGTGGTCAAGCTGGCGATGCGCTACGGCAACCCGTCCATTCCCAAGGCAATGCGGGAATTTCAGGAGCTGGGTATCCGGCGCATTGTGGTGCTGCCGCTCTACCCCCAGTACGCAGCGCCCACCACGGCCTCGACCTTCGATGCGGTGTCGGATGAACTGAAGACCTGGCGCTGGGTTCCGTCCATCAGTTTCATCAGCGGCTATGTGGACAACCCCCTGTACCTGAGCGCCCTGGCCCAGAGCGTGCAGGACCATATCAACGAGCACGGGTTGCCAGACAGGATCCTGTTTTCCTACCACGGCATGCCCAAGCGCTATCTGGACAATGGCGATCCCTACCACTGCCTGTGCTGCAAGACCACGCGTCTGGTCCAGGAGAAGCTTGGTCTGGAGAAAGAGCGCTGCATGACCACTTTCCAGTCCCGCTTCGGCCGGGAGGAGTGGCTCAAGCCCTATACCGATGAGACCCTGGAGCAGTTGCCCAAAGAAGGGGTAAAACACATCGCGATTCTGTCCCCGGCATTCAGCGTCGATTGCCTGGAGACGCTGGAGGAGCTCGAAATGGAAAACCGGGATTACTTCATGGAAGCCGGCGGGGAGACCTATCACTATATTCCCGCACTGAATGATCGGGAGGATCATATTGCGGCGATTGTGGATGTGTTGCGTCGGGAGCTTTAGCGAAAGCGTAATACGGCGGGAGGGACTTCGAATGTAGTCCTCCGGCCAGGGTATACCCTAAAATATCTATTAGTTTTGGTGGTGAGGTCACGACCGGCCCGCTCAGGGGTAGGGTCTGCCCGGACACGGCGTAAACCCGTCCTTGGGGCCTCTCCACCGACATCCTGTCGGTGACGGTCCGGGAAGACCCTACCCCAGATCGGTCCTCCGTACTTCGTAGAGCCCACTGTGCGATTCTGTAGGGCAGGTAAGCGAAAGCGCCACCTGCCACAGGGAATATCACGTCCCAACAATACCTTGAAAGACCGGCCCTAAGACGTGCAGAGGACTGGCTCGTCTACTGCTTGTCAATCAGGATGGTTTCCGCTTCCAGGTCGACTGCGATATCGTAAGTACCCGCCTGATCTTCCGATACCTGCCACTGGTAATCTTCGCCTTCCCCTGCGGTCACGATGGAGTAGGCCGTTTCCGCCAATGGTTGGCCATCAGTATTGGGGTGAATCCAATCGTTGCCCGCATCAAATGACAACTCTGAAGCCGATTCCGCCATGGCAATTTTGAAGTTTCCGCTGATGAGCTCAAGGGTCACCGTGTACTGCTGGGTGTCATCCGTTGCGCGATCCATCATGGTTGCATCGTCCAGGCTCCAGCCACCGGGTGTGGCACCGCCCACCAGAAACAGGTGTATGCCGCTGTCCGCCGGCTCTTCGGTCGTATTATCCGTTTCCTCGAGCGAGAAGTAGACACGCTCTTCGTCGGTATTGACCCGAACCTCGTAAACACCGGCGGTATCCACTGTCCACTTCCAATCGGACGCTCCAGTCTCATCGGGGCAGTCTTCCGTCCAGGTGTAGGCATTGCCACTGCCATCCAGGTTGACCGGTTCGGCCTCACTGCTCGCCAGCAGCCAGGGGCCTCCACAGAAGTCTGTCGCCTCGTAGTTGGCGAACTTGATCTCGCCAGTAGCCAGCTCGCCCTGCCAATGGTAGACGGCGGTATTATCGCTCAGCGGTTGTAGCGCTTCTTTACTGTCCAGCGACCATCCGCCGGGTGTCGCGCTGCCGACCATGTACAGAGGATCGACGTCAGTATCCGCCGTATCTTCGTCGTTTGTCTGGTCACCGCCTGTCTCGTCATCGGATGTCTGGTCACCGTCTTGCTCTTCCTGCTCCTGCTCGGGCAAGGGGGGCAAGTCGGGGCCGGTCTGGGTATCGCCTCCGCAGGCGGTCATGGTCAGTGGAAGCCCGGCCAGAGTCAACGCGAGAAGCCAGGTGCGAAAGGTGCTTGCATTCAGGAATTGATAAAGATTCATAGTCGCTCTCTTTCATTATTAGATGGGAATACAGGACGACAACGACCCGCGGACGGAAGCGACCGTCGGTTCGTTTCTTCTGTATCAATAGGACGGGCAGGGACCGGTGTTCCGCTCCCCCAAAATCACGGAACTTTTCGGTGTCGGGGGAGAAACGGCCTCAGAAAGAGAAGCGAATACCCAGCTCGAAGCGGCGACTGTAGGCCTCGTAGCTGTTGGTGACGCGGCGGTCCACGCTGTAGGTATGGTGGTCTGCCCGGAGAAGATTCTGGCCTTCGGCATACACGGAAAGACGATTACTCAGATCATAGCCCAGGCTGAAATCCAGCGAGCCGAATGCCGTGGTGGTCGTGGGTACACCGCCCGGGCCACAGGTATTGCAGGCGATGAACTCACCCCGATAATTCCAGGCCAGACGGCCACTGAAAGCCTGTCGCTCATAGAGCCCGACCAGGTTGTAGGTAAACTCCGACACACCGCTCAGCTCGGCCTGGCTTTGGGCTTCTTCGCTGGTAAAGGTCGCATCACTGTCGACCCAGGTCATATTGGCAATCACACCAAAACCATTGTCAAACAGATACTGGTAGGCAAGCTCGGCGCCCTGCACCCTCGCATCAGTCCCATTCACCGGTGCGTCGACATCAAACGTCAGCGTCTCTTCCTCCTGCGACCCATCGACACCCACAACCCGCACGGATAGATCACTTTCGAAGACATCACTGGTAATCAGACCACCAATATCCTTGTAGAACAGTGCAGCAGCAATCGAACTGCCGCCCCGCCCGTACCACTCCAGTGACAGGTCCACCGAGTCGGCAATAAAAGGCTCCAGCCCCGGGTTGCCATTACGCTCGACCCGGGGCGGTGGACTGTTCACTTCCCACATCACATCTGGTCCAAGCTGCGAGAGGGTCGGGCGGGTCATGCTCCGGGAGACCCCTAAGCGCCCCTGAAAGGATTCGGTGAACTCGTAAGTCAGATTGAGAGATGGAAGGAAGTTCCGGTATTGGTGACTCTCCCTTACCGGGACAACGTCGCTGAACACCGGATTCCAGTTGGTGCTGCCAGCAATTTCACCCAGTTCGAGTAACTGCTGGCTGTGTCCGCGCGACAGGGTGTCCGTGATCACCCATCGGCCGCCGACGTTGGCAAACCACTGGGCACCCGACAGGTTAAACTGAACAAAAGCGCCACTGACCTCTTCGTTGATTACCGACGAGGCCCGCAGCCGGGGCTCCGCCTGTATGTTGCGCTCAAAAAATTCATCGCCACGGTGGGCCCTCGCCGCTGCAAACAACGCCAACGGGTCCAGGGCTGGCCAGCGGTCAAAACCCGACGCATAGTCGTACCGCCCCGGGAAGGGCACCCTTGCCGTTACTCCCACCTCCCCGAGCGTCTCCTGAAAGCCGCAAAAGGCGCAGGGGTTCGAGGGCCCCCAGTCCACCTTCTCCTTGCGCCGCCGACTGTGAATCAAGCCGAATTCCAGGTCATCCAGGTGGGCCAATTCGTCGGCTACCCATTGCCCGTCCAGGCGCGAGGAAAGTGCCTGATCATTGACGTTTTCACCCTTGGGCTCCAGAAAGTGCAGGGCCACCGAGTCATTGTTCACCTCCAGGCACGGATCGCCGTTGTCGAAGGTGCAGTTCACTCGAGGCACGGGATTCTGTGCTTCAAACCGGTAGTGGCCCCCATTGACGCCAGCCACGGTAAAATACTCACGACCATTGATGGGCCGGTCCGCCTCGGAAAATGCCAGGTCGAGCGTCAGTGTCAGGTCGTCGTTCGCACGCCATCGGGTGTTCCACCCCACCATGGCCGTGGTCGCCTCCCGAGCTTTGGTATCGTTCCCGATCTCCACAGGGATATTGTCCAGTTGGAAATCCGTGATCAGCCAGCGATCCGGTCCCGCGCCCTCAAACGGCTCGAGTCGGGCATCGGAAAACCGGTCGGCGCCCTCGTTACTGAAGAAGTTGACGTTGTACGAATAAGCCGACTCGGGCGTTTTATACCGGGAGTAGAAGGCATCCAGTGCCATCTCGAAATCGTCATCGGGCTGATACTGCAGTGCGCCCGTAATCCCGAGCCGCTCTCGCTGTCCGAATTTTTTCTGGAAGGAGATGATACCCGGATAGACACCGCGTCCGTCCACCACCTCATCGCGCATCCCATCACCGTTGGCATCCACCGGCTCTGTTCCGGAGACGAAACTGTCATAGGTATCCGCCTGCCAGTCCCGCCGATAGAAAGAGCCTCCGATAGAAAATCCCAGAGTGTCATCCCGGTAGCTGTTCTGCACCCGGCCGGAGTACTGCTCTGTCCATCGCTGCGTGGCGCCATCATAGAAACCACCGACCGACCCATGCCCCCGGAATCCGGGGTCATCCAACGGGCGAGCCGTTTGCAGGTCAACCAGTCCGCCGATGCTTCCCTCTGGCAACGACGCCATGGCGCTTTTGTACACGCGGGCACTGGCGATGGTCTCGGAAGGCATGACGTCAAAGCTGAAATCCCGGCCCGCATTATCGGTCGCGAGGGTACGCCCATTGAGCGTGGTCATGTTGTACTGACTGCTCAACCCCCGTACCGAAACCCAGCGCCCCTCGCCTCCACGATCCCGGCTGATCTGGACGCCGGTCACACGCTGAAGGGCCTCGGCGACATTCGGGTCCGGAAATTTACCGGCGTCTTCCGCCGTTATGGTATCGACAATCACCGGGGACAATCGCTTGAAAGCGGCTGAGGTGCGCAGGCTTTGCCGAATACCGGTCACCAGAATATCGTAGGTCGGAGACTCCTCCACAACAGCCGGCGCTTCACTCTCAATCGGTGCAGGCTCGGGTGGCGGCGTCTGGATGACCACCGATCCGGATTCAAGAATATCGTAGGACAGCGGAACGTCCGCCAACATTCGCCTGAGGGCCTGATCGAGGCTCATCCGCCCCTCTACCGGGGCGGACTCCAACCCTTCCAGCGCACGAGACAGCCCCAGGATATTGATCCGCGCCTGACTGGATAATTCCAGCAACGCCTGATCCAGAGGCTGAGCGGAGACCGAAAAGCGGCGCTGTGAATCATCGGCCTGCGCGAAGGGAAGCAGCAGCGACCAACATAGCAAAACACTGCCGATTCCGGCCCGAAAGATCAAGCAGGCGGCGAGACGACTGACGTTGTGTATGGTCGGCTTTTTCAGCGACATGAAACCAAACCGTTGAAGTCTTAGCGACTATCATTATTGTTTCGTTCAGGTTTCACTATAACGCAAATCCACAGTGAGAGCGATTGGCTACCCCCTCTGACAACGGGCTGGGTGCAACGACAAAACCCGGACTCCCGCATCGGGAGGCCGGGCCCTGTCGCTCAACCAGGTCTAACTCTAGAAGCTGGCCCGGACGCCGAGTTCGAAGCGACGACTGTACGCCTCGTAGTACTGGGTAATGCGCACGTCCTGGCTGTAGGTGTGGTTATCCTCCTCCAGCAGGTTCTGCCCTTCCAGATATACCGATAGGTTGTCGGTAATCTCGTAGCTGGCGCTGAAGTCCAACGAGCCGAACTCCTTGGTTGTCGTCGGGCGGCCACCCGGCGCGCAGGTGTTACAGGCGGTGAACGCGTCCCGGTAGCTCCAGGCCAGACGGCTACTGATCGGACCACGCTCATAGATACCAGCGAGGTTGTAGGTGTATTCCGAGACGCCACTGAGCTCGGTATCGATCTTCTCACCATCTACCGTCAGCTCTGCCTCACTATCCACCCAGGTAAAGTTCGCCATGACCCCGAAGCCGTTATCGAACAGGTACTGGTAGGCCAGTTCTGAGCCGAAGACCCTGGCGCTGTCACCGTTCACCGGTGCCGTGACCTCGAAGTCCAGATCTTCATCCGATGCATTGCCGTCTTCATCAACCACGCGCACCTGGAACTCATCGCCAAATTGTTCGCTGGTGATCAGACCACCGATATCCTTGTAGAAAAGGGCAACCGCCGCCGAGCTGCCACCGCCACCGTACCACTCCAGCGACAGGTCAAGTGAGTCGGCCACAAAGGGCTCGAGCTCGGGGTTGCCGTTGCGATTGACCCGGGGCGGTGGGCTGTTCACTTCCCAATTGACATCGGGCCCCAGCTGCGAAATGGTTGGCCGGGTAATGGAACGGGACGCGGCGGCCCGTATCAGATACTCTTCGCTCAAGTCGTAGGTGAAGTTGGCGGAAGGCAGAAAGTTATCGTAAGAATTCGACTCGCTCACCGGTACCACTTCGGTGAATTCCGCGTTCCAGTTGGTGCTGTCCGGAATTTCCTGAAGCTCCAACAGCTGCTGGGAGTGCCCCATGGACAGGGTCTCCGTGTGCACCCAGCGACCACCGACATTACCGGACCAGCGGTCACCGGCGAAGTTGGCCTGGACATAGCCTCCACTGACGTCCTCTTCAATCACAGATGAGGAACGAAGCTCCGGCTGGGCGAGAATATTGGAACGGAAAAACTCGTCTCCGCGATGCAGCCTCGCCGCCTGGAACAACTGGATCGGATCCAGCGCGGGCCAGGAGTCAAAACCACTGTCGTATTCGTATTCACCCGGGAAGGGAACCACGGCATCGACACCGACCTCTCCCAGGGTATCGCCGAAGCCACAATAAGCGCAGGCATTGTCCGGACGCCAGTTCACCTTGTCTTTTTCACGGCCGGAGTAGGTCAGACCAAATTCAATCGACTCGACGAAGTCCACACTGTCGAGACGGTAGTCACCGTCAAAACGGACCGACAAGGCTTTATCGTTGACACTCTCGCCCTTCGGCTCCATGAAGTGCAGGCCGATTTCATCGTTGGTCACATCCAAACAATTCCGACCATCGTCCAGAACGCAGGTGACGGTCGGGACTTCAGGCGTTGCCTCAAAGCTGAAATTGCCACCGTTCACCCCGGCTACCGTGTAGTATTCGGTACCATTGATGGGACGATCGGCTTCCGAATAGGCGATATCGAAGGTCAACTCCAGGTCGTCGCGAACATTCCAGATGGAGTTCCAGCCGACCATGTAGGTTTCCGCTTCGCGTGCCTTGGTGTCGGTGCCGATTTCCAGCGGTATGTTGGTGAGATCAAACGAGCTGATCAGCCACCGGTCCACTTCGTCGCCATTGTAGGGTTCCAACTCGTAGTTCTCAAAACGATCCCAGCCGTCGTTGCTGTAGAAGTTGACGTTATACGAGTAAGAAGACTCCGGTGTTTTGTAGTTGGAGTAAAAGGCATCCAGCGTTGTTTCGAAATTATCACTGGGACGGAACTGCAGGGCGCCGGTAAACCCGAGGCGCTCACGCTCGCCGAACTTTTTCTGGTAGGAGATGATGCCCGGAAAAATGCCTCGACCATCGACGGCTTCTTCTTTGAGACCATCGCCATTGGCATCGACCGCCTCAGTGCTGGACGTAAAGCTCTCGAAGGTATCGGCCTGCCAGTTTCGTTTGTAATAGGAGACGCCAACGGATGCACCCACTGTGTCATCCAGAAAGGTATTGCTGAGCACGCCGGAGTACTGGCCGGTCCAGTCTTCAGTTGCACCATCGTAAAAGGCCCCGGCGGACCCTGAAGCGCGCAGGCCGGGATTATCGAGGGGCTTGGCCGTGGTCAGGTTGACCAGACCTCCGATACTGCCTTCCGGCAAGGACGCCATGCTGGTTTTGTACACTTCAGCCCCGGAAATGGCTTCCGAAGGCATGACATCGAAGCTGAAATCGCGGCCCGCGTTGTCGGTTGCCAGTGTCCGACCGTTGAGCAACGTCATGTTGTACTGGCTGCTCAATCCGCGAATGGATACCCAACGACCTTCGCCACCCCGGTCCCGGCTGATCTGTACGCCGGTCACACGCTGCAGCGCTTCAGCCACGTTGGGATCGGGAAATTTGCCCACGTCCTCGGCGGTAATGGCATCGACCACCGTTGATGCGTTGCGCTTTAACTCCGACGCGGATTCCATACTGGCGCGAATGCCTTTGACAACGACTTCCTCCAGCATGGGCTCTTCATCGGCTGCCATTTGCGCCTGGGAAGACAGGGCGCCCAAACTGAACAGCATGGTGGCACTCAAGGCTTTCAATTTGAATCCCGGAAATGAACGACGGGTGTAATAGGTTGCAGTCACAATACCTCTCCTGATTTATTATTTAGCCTGACGCTCCGCTTAAACGCAGAACCAGGCGGGGTAGGCTCGGGAAGTGATTTTCCCGATGCTGTAGTTGAGACGCACAGCCCCGTGAAAACCACTCCCCCTCCGTTAATTTCACTCTTCCCTCTCGCCGAGATAGATCAGCTCAAAGGCGGCGATGCTGGCGCGGTTGACGGGACCGTCCTGACCGCCGCTGGCGCCGTAGGTGCGGTTGGAGGAGAGATAGCTCATATTGAAGTAGTCTTCCAACTGAAGCTGGTATTCGCCCGGCTGCAGTGACACCTCCACTTCCGTTGAGCGGCGCAAAGGATACCGGCCGTCGCGATCTTCCACATTGGGCATCTGGACAATACGCCGCGCGACTTCCTCACCCTCAGCGTCGCGAATGACTACCTGTTTGATGGCATTGGTGACGCCGGAGTCGATGGTGTGCTGGCGGTTGTTGTAGCGCAGACGCACGACATAATGTCCGGCACGCTCAACAGCCAGTCCGCTGACCGACAAGGAGTCACCTTCTTTGCCCCATTCGCTCAATGTCGGAGCGCCCAGTTTCGCCGAGGCCGAAGTGACCGACCGGTTGGACTCGACACGCTCATCCTGCACGGAAATCTCTTGAGCCCCCTTACCGTTATGACACACCGGTTCGGACAGGTGAGAGCGGTGGCCGCTTTCACCATAGACGGCTTCGACGGCATAGCACTGGCGGCGCTCCAGCACCCGGTCAGATCGGTCGATCCACTGGAGCTGCTCCAGTTCGCTGGCCACTTGTTGGTCATTGCGATACAGGTTGTAGTGGATTGAGGCATCAACACCGATATTGGCCTCATCCGATATGCGCACCACCAGCGACTGTCCTTCGACTTCAACAGCCTCAAGGGTCGGAGTTTCGGGTGAGAACACCGCGGGCTCGATATGACTGAGAGGGTCCACTGTCGGAACTGTCGTCAGACGACTGTCGTTCTTGGCCCGGCCCGCGAATCTCACCTGAATGTGATTATCCTCTGCGAGCATCTCCTCTGTGATGCTTCCGTCGGTGGGATCGCCATTGAGCCGGACGCTGTCCACCGGAAAATACCCATCGCCGTCGACGTTGTCGGGCAGCAACAACTCAATGGCAATAGATTTACCGCGGTAGTCCACCGAGCGCAGCCAGGCCGAAGATTGGTCCCCCAGTCGGCGCCGGGTTTCCACCGTCAGAAATGGTGCAACCCGTATACCATCGGCCTCTACCTGATAGCCGAATACGGTTTCCATTACCATCGCGAGGTAACCGGCCACGGACCAGAGCTGCCGACGGGAATTGATCACGGGTCCATCGTCATACCAGGGTTTGGCGGTCAACCATTCCAGGTTCTCCATATTGGAAACGTTCAGCGCCGCCCCCCGCATCAAAGAGTTCACCGCATTGTCGACGACCTTGTAGTTGTTCACCGACGCACCGGCCTTGAGTCCATAGGCGGTGACGAACGGCCAGATGCCACGGTTGTGATACACGCGCTGGTTGGGTTGCTGGGGGTAATACACCGGAACACCGAAAGGCGCATGCGGGTAGTGGTTCATGGCCGCCGTCGCCTGCGCCTCGTCGGCAACGCCATACAGGATGGCCAGAGCGGTGCCCAGCATGTCGTATTTGCGAGTAACCACCGGCACCTCATTGGGCCCGGTCAAGCTGGCATACAGCCCTTCCTCTTCCAGCCAGAAACGCTGATTGATCCGCTGCTTCAGGTCCGAGGCCCACTGGTGATAGCGGTCGGCCAGTGCGCTCTCGCCTCGTTTTTCGGAAAGCGTCGCCGCCAGCAGAATTGCCCGGTAGTGCATGACGTTGGTCGACAGCGCTTTGCTCTCGGCCATCCGGCTCAGGTTGTTGGTGATCCAGGGCGCATAGGTCTGCACCCGCCAGTCCAGGTAGGACTGCTCACCGCCATAGAGCCCATCCTGCGGGTCGAAAGCCACGCGACGGTCGGCTTCAATGGTTCCGCGCAAGCTGGCATAGGTCTCACGCTCAAACGCCCTACTCTCATCCCCCGACAACTGGTGCATGACCCGATCGGCCGCCAGCGCCCAGGACACCCGGTCGGTACTCACCGCCCAGCTGCCACCGGAGCCGGTATCCTGAATGATCTGACGGCTGTCTTTGGGAAGATGTTCCGGCACGGTCGCTTCAGGGCGGAAGTTGCTGGTTTTGAAGCGCAACGAATTGATCGTCCGTTGCGGATCGATCATGGCCAGGGACAGATCCGCGGCATACGCCAGGTCGCGGGTCCAGACGTAGTGCCATTTCTCCCCGGTCTGGAAGCACTGGCAGTCGATTTCGTTACCCTGGTTGTATTGAGCGTCGCGAATGGCATCGACACTGAGCAGTTTCAGATCGTCCATCGCCATGGCAAACAGGCCATCGAACAGCACGCTTCCCGTTTCGACATGCAACGCGCCGACGGACTCTGAAAAAGTTCGCTCGCGAGGCATATCGTCACGCTGAAACTGGGTGGACTCTAGGGTAAAGCGGCGCTCCCCCGAATGGTCATCCGTCGATTCAATCGTGACGGTTTCAGTGCGCCCTTCAGGATCCAGTGAATAGGGCTGGTAGTGTATTTCAGCCGAGCGCCCGGTCGAGCCGGTATCGTCGACTCTCTCGCTGGTTCCCTGGGTAAAGCACGCCGACAGTGACAGGGCACAGCCCGCCACAAAAAGGGATTTCAACACGAATCCTCCAACAGGAATATCAGTTAAGTAATGAAGTCAGTCAGCGGCTGCGCTCCGCGTGCGGAGCACAGCGAGGCGGTTCAGTCCACCAGAGTGATGGCGTAATCCAGGCTGTAGGGGTCAAACCGGATCTCGTAGGTACCCCCGGTCTCAAGGGTAAAAGTGATATTCGCGCCCACGCCGGTGGTGAGTGTGGCGGTACCGGTCAGACCAGTGCTGTCGGCCCAGTCGTCTCCCGACCAGTCTTCGGTATCGGTAAACTTGAGGGCGTGATCTCCGGCCTCCAGGGTCACGGTGACGACATACTCGGAGTCGCCGTCCCACTCCATCGGCAGGTTACCCGGAGACCAGCCTTCCCAGGAGGCCCCCACCCAGCGCGGACCCGGCGCGACGCCGTCGGCGCCGGTTACCGACACTTCCGCTGTGGTTCGGACCGAACAGTAAGTCCCGTCACCGTCCTGCACGGCGGCTACAGTCAGGGCAATGGATTGGTGTCCCGCGGTCAAGGTCGTACCCTCGATTTCACCATCGCCCCCGATCAGGTATAGCCGCACCGGCAGGCCCGAGCTGGCACCGACCATCAGCTCGGTGCTCTGGCCCGACTCCAATGATTGGGGCACATCCAGCTCAATGGTCTGAGCGGTGCACTGGGCTTCGCGATCGGACGTGGCACTCCAGGACTCCGACAGTTCGCTGCTGAAATTCAGACGGCCCAACTGATCGGCACGCCAGTTGTCTGCGCCACGGGTGACGGGCTGACGGTCCACAATGTAGTTGGTCAAACGAAGGCCGTTGTCGCCTTCACCTACGGTAACGGATTCAGAACGAGTCTCGTTCCACAGAGTTTCAAACTGACTCTCTTGAGCACTGATCGGCAGGTCGTTCCAGGCGTCAATCTCCAGTCCGTCAATATGAATCGAATTCCAGTCGGATTGTGCATAGAGGCGCATGGCGCAAAGATTCATGCCCTCGGAACGGATGTTTTCCAGATGAATATTGGCGATGGTCATCTCTGGATCAGCCGTGTTGTCGGCGCCGGTATCCCACCAGGCCCGAGCGGAGTTGATCAGGCAGGTATTGTGCTTCTGATCTTTCCAGTACAGACGATTGTGAATAATGTCGATATTGCGGACATGGATGTTTTCGATATTCCTGGGTTGCCAGCCCCATTGAAAAACGGGGCCGTTCTCGGATTTCCAGACCACCACATCATCGATCATCAGGTTGCTGTGATACAGCTTGAACACATCGTCGTTGGCGTGAAAGAAGCTGTGACTGAGCCGACCGTTGTCGTACAGCTCAATACCATCGGTCTGCCAATACCAGGCACCCATTTGTTTGTAGCCGGACACCCGCGTCTGAAAGCTGTCTGTGTCACCGTAGATCACAAAGGAGTGATACGGCGGCTCGTTGATGGTCACCCCCTGAATGGTCAGAGTCTGATTGCCGCTACCTGATAAGAACTGAAGCATTTTCACACAACTGCCATGGCAATCGCTCTGGGAGTCAGAGCGATGGGTGTAGGCCTCGTGGCCACCGGCCGTATTGGTGTCGGCTTCATACACATATTTCTCGCCCGATAACACCCCGTGACCAGTTACTTTGTATTCGGATCGAGAGCCGGAAAATTCCAATGCCCCTTTGACGTAGGCCCCGGGGGCCAGATATACCCAGCGCACCCGACCGGGAAGCTCGGCATGGTAATTCCAGGGAAAATAGTAAGTACCGGGTTTGAAATAAATAATGTCGGCATCGACAGAATTCAGGTTATCCACCTCTCCTGCTTCGGGATAATAGATCTCTCCATCGTCGGCATCGGGGATCCAATCGTGCTGCTGCGCGTCAGACAAAGTAGGCTCGGCAAAAACCAGCAACGCATTGCGCGGCTCGGTGTGAACCCGTGCGCCCTCGGGGCCCTCCGTCAAGTTACCGGTGTCGCCCTGGAGATTGTTGTAACTGGTCATAAGATCCGGTTCAAACTCCACGGAGAAGCGCCGTCCCTCGGGGTCGTAGGGCACCCGGACCCGGATGCGATCCTCGGCCAACCGCTCCATCTCCAGATCCAGGGTGGTGGGCCGGATGGTTACCTGGTCGATCGACTCAATCGTCTGGCCATTCAACAGCTCCAGCTCAATCCAGGCATCGTCGTTGTACAGAAAGCTGGTCCAACTCATGGTCAGGTTCGCGCTGTCGGCAAACTCGGCGCCATCCTCATGGTCGTAACCCTCTTTGGCGCGACCACCACGCGGAACTGTCATATAGACGAAAGAGTCCAGTTGCCGGTCTGGCTCGGAGGCTGACTCTACCCGGGCACTGTAGTGGGTCGAGGCGCGCACCTGGTCATCGCCAACGGCACTGTCGCCGTTCGCGTCCGCATTGCTATGACTCCAGGCGTAAAGGTCAGTCTCATGGGGAGCAAAACGGTTCTCGGGGGGAGAACCCGTGGCCGGCGGTTTATTGTCTCCAGTGTCACTGTCATCGTCGCTGGTATCGCCCCCACCGCACGAGGCGAGAGGCACCACCAGCAGCAACTGCCAGAAGAATGCTTTTAACGACTGGCTCGAAACGAGCTGAACGGATTGAGTTTGCACGTCGGTAACCCTCTTGCTGTTATCTTTTTAGTAAAAACCGGTCTGTTACCGGCCTGTTAGAGGTAAGACGTATCAACCCTTGCTTTCCGATCCTCTGAGACAAAAAAACCCTGACCCGAAGGGTCAGGGAAAACTTAAAGGGAGAGTTTCAGGCCGTTGGGGAAACAACCCGGTTCAACGATGCAATCGGCACCGGTCTGTGCCGATCACACTCATGAGACGTCTGCTAAAGGGAATTCCACTCCCCTTTTAACCTACAGGCGCCCCGCTCTTTTCAAAGGTGTGGGAATATTAACGGGAAAAGACAATGTAGTGCCCGTCAGATTCCTTCTGTACATGTACCGGTAAGGTTTTCGAAAGCAATTCCGGCAAGGCGTCAAGCTGGTCTGTCTGAAAGGAAGCCGTCAGCTCGATTTGTTCGAGATCCGGGGAAGCCAGCGTAAAACGATCTTTCGAATAGCGGTTGAGCTCATCCACCACATCTCCCAGAGACGTTCGATGATAGACGAGCCGACCCTCGCGCCAGGCGCTGACGTCCTCCTCCGGCAGGGTTTCTATCTCCGAGAATGATTCATGGCGCACCTTGGTCACCTGATGCCCCGCCTTCAGGGTTACTGACGGTTGTTCTTCTGCCGCCCGACCAGGATTGGCCTCAAGGACATCAACAATGCCCTCCCGGACACTGACCGTCACCCGCCGCTCCGTGCGCCGGACATCAAACTGGGTGCCGACGACTTCGACCTTCGCATCATGAGCGTAAACGTAAAACGGCCGTTCCGGATCGCTGACAACATCAAAGTACCCCCGCCCGGCCTGAATATCGACCCGGCGGAGTGAGTCGTCCAGGGTCACTCGAACCCGGGAGCGGGCGCTGAGGGTCAGCTCACTGCCATCGTCCAGTTGATAAGTGGCCACTTCCCCAACACCAGTCTCGAATCTGAGGGCTTCGGGCCCGGCCGATTGGCCGCTCCACAACAACACGCCGAACACCAGAGCGGTAATCGTCGCCATGGCAAGGCCGGGCGCCTTCCAACCGGAAAAACCGCCACTCAAACGGCTCCCGGCCGCGTTCAGGAATCTTTGCCAGAGTGAGTCGCCGGACTGTACGGGCTGGCCAACAGGCGCTTCCGCCGCGTCCAGGCGCCCCAACTGCTCCCACACCGCTTCACAGCGCTGGTAGGCCTCGACATTGTCGGGGCTGGCGCACAGCCAATCGGCTAGCGCTTCCTGTTGCTGGTCGGAGAGTTCTCCCGACTGGACTCGCATAAACCATTCACGAGCCTGAACCTCTGGGTTTTCCACGCGTTGCACCATTTCAGTTGGATTTGAATCGATTTTGTAAGGCTTTCTGGCAGTCTGCCAGCGCCTTGAAAATATGTTTGCGAACGACGGTTTCAGACAATTGCTCCCGGCGGGCGATCTCGGCATAGGTCAGACCATCCAACCGGTTCATCAGCAACAGTCGTCGACGCTTTTCGGGCATGGTCTTCAATGCTTCCGAGACAAACCGGAGCTGCTGATCCGCCTCCGCTTCACGAGCGGGGTCGGCATAGTCGAGTTCCCGCTCCTCGTCGCTTTCTATCACCAGGGTCTGATAGTTGGTACGGACCTTGTCCCGCCGTTTGTGATCAATGCAGGTATTGGCCGCCATCTTGTACAAAAACGCCCTGGGGTTATCCAGAGTCAAAACAATATTTGTCTCAGCCACCCGGGCAAACACCGCCTGCACCACATCTTCAGCTTCCGCCGGATCAAGCGCGTACTGCCGGGCGAGATAGTGACAAAGCTCATCGCGGTAAAGGCTGTACACCTCCCGAATGCGCAGTTCTTTCTCTTCTGTGCCGTTACTCACTGATTCAACCTGGCTCCGCCTGGAGGAGAATGGGACGATATCGGCACCCGATGCCGCTCCCGGCATTCTATACCAAGTCTCAGAGCCCGCCCATTCGGCAGAAGGGGGCGGGCGAGACGCTGCAATCTTGGCTGTTATTGAGTTCGGCATGACTATAAGACGTCTTCCCACCGGGATTCCACTCCCCCTGGTATGACAATTAATCGAATGCGGCCGACCATCAGCCCCTGGGAAGCCACTAAAAGCCACAGCGTTGGCATTTCAGAAAAGGAAGGCACGCGCGCAGCTCAAGGGCGTGCTAAGCTCAAGGGTGAATCACCGGTGTGTGCGCACCGGACCTGCAACGCTTTTGCAAGGAGTTACCCATGGATACCACCCTTTCCCCTCTCAGAATCCTGATCGCTTCCCTGTTCGTACTGGTCCTGGCCGCAGTGACACCGCTGCACGCCCAGGCAGGCATCGTCACTACCGACGAGGTTGTCACCGAACAGACCCAGGCGGTGGAGCGCGAGCAACTGCTCGAGAAGCTCGACCGGGATGACGTCAAAGCTCAGTTGAAACACTACGGCGTGGACGCCGAGCAGGCCCAGGAGCGGGTCGCGGCCATGACCGACGCCGAAGTTCTGGAGCTGCAGGCCGGTCTGGACCAGGCCATTGCCGGTGGTGACGCCGGTCTGGCCACTCTGCTGCTGGTGGTGATCCTCGTTCTGCTGCTGACCTGATGCCGGCCAGCTTTACCCGCTGGCTCTGGGCCCTGGCGCTTCCGCTGGTATTGGCCACCGGTTGCGCCACGGCTCCCCTGCAACACCCGAATCTGGCCCCAGCCTCCGACGGCGAAGCGCGCCAGGTCGAGCTGTCTGCTACCCCTTTCTATTCGCAAACCGCCTACCAGTGCGGCCCTTCGGCCCTGGCCACCCTGCTTCAGACGAGCGGCGTGGACCGCGCCACTCCCGACACCCTGGCCGAACAGGTCTACCTGCCCGGTCGCCGGGGCAGCCTGCAGACCGAGCTCATCGCCGCCACGCGCCGTGCGGGCCGGATTCCCTACCGACTGGAGCCCAGATTCGAGCATCTGCTGGATGAGTTGCGCGCCGGCCACCCGGTACTGGTGCTGCAGAACCTTAAGCTGCCGCGCTGGCCCCAATGGCACTATGCCGTAGTCGTGGGGTTCGATCTGGACGAGGAGCAGGTAATCCTTCGCTCCGGGACGGAGCGACGCCAGGCACTGTCATTCGAGCGCTTTGAGCGCACCTGGCAGATGGGCGACTACTGGGCGCTGGTGGTCACACCGCCCGGGCAAACGCCGGCCACCGCGAGCGCCACCCGCTATCTGCAGGCCGTGGTGCCCATGGAGCAGCAACAGCGCTGGGAGGCCGCCATCGCGGGCTACCGGGCAGCGGCCCAGCGCTGGCCCGACAACCCGGCCAGTCACATGGGCCTGGGCAACATCGCCTTTCAGACCGGGCGCTACACCGAGGCCCAGGGGCATTTTGAACAGGCAGTGGCGATCGACCCGGAGCTGCCCTCGGCCCACTACAACCTGGCCTGGGCGCTTCTGTACCAGGGCGAGAGGTCCCAGGCTCGGCAGGCGGCGGAGCGGGCCCGGGCACTGGCGCCCGAGCACCCCCGTTTCGGTCGGGCCGTATCGGCCCTTGAAGCGGAGGCGAGCGAGCGCAGCCGATAAATCACCTCCGGAAAGAGCTGGTATAATGCCGGGCTTTTAACCGGCACCGGCCCCTATGTCTCGCTCCCGCTACGAAAAATTCAAACAGGTACTGCGCCAGCGCCAACCGGACATGACGCTGCTCACCGATCAGGTGCACAAGGCACAGAATATCTCTGCCATGCTGCGCACCGCCGATGCGGTGGGTATTCCCGAAATTCACATGGTCCAGCCCACGCGAGGCCGACTGGTGTACCACCATACGGCCGGTGGCAGCGGACGCTTTACCGGGGTGGCGACCCATCCCGACATCCAGACCGGTATGACCCAGTTACGCGAACGCGGCTTCAGGCTGTTTGCGGCCCACTGGTCGGACCGGGCGATTCACTACCGGGACGCGGACTTTACCCGGCCCTTTGCCCTGGTGATGGGCGCCGAGAAGGTCGGCCTGAGTGACTACGCCGCCGTGCACGCCGACGAGCACCTGAGCATTCCCATTATCGGCATGGTCGAGAGCTACAACGTCAGCGTGGCGGCCGCCATCATTCTGCAGGAGGCAATGCACCAGCGCCAGCAGGCGGGCCAGTATGACCGCGAGCTGGACGAAGAGGACCCGAGCGTGAAAGACACGCTCTTTCGCTGGATGCACCCCAAGCTGGTGCGTTACTGCGAACGGCACAAACTGCCGTTCCCCGAGCTCGATGAAGACGGCGATATCATTCCGCCCCGGGACCCTTCGTATCGGAGTCCGCGTCAGCATCGAGGTTGAGATCAGCTTCCTGCTGTTGTTCGACCTCTTCCCGCTGTTGCGCGAGCGTCAGGTCATAAACGCGAAAGGCAAAGATGGTGTAAAAGAGATTGCACACCGTGGTCACGGTGGCTGTGGTGGCGTACACCGTCCAGTGGGTCACGTTGAAACCACCGAGCAGCGCCTCGATCACAAACAGGGGCACATAGATGACCAGAGTGATGATGAGGTAACCACCAAAGAGCGTGCCTTTGCGGTTTCTGGTCAACTGCCAGCTGGTTTTACAGGCGTCAACGGGGTTCGAGCCATTGAGCAGCAGATCAAACTCGGCAAATGCCAGCTTGATCGCCAGTAGAACGCCGGGAATGATGAACAGCATAAAACCGGCGAACACGGCAAACGCCACCATAAGCACCAACAGCAGGAGGGGGCCCCAGAACCGCAGGCCCAGTCGGTACAGCTCGCCGGTGCTGCGTTTTTCTCCGGACGTGACCGACGCAATGTAGAAAATTACCGCGCCGATATAGAAAGCGTACACCGCCAGGCCGAGCGCGGAGGTCACGAAAATTCCGCTGACCGATCCTTCCTGCTCCACACTGTTGGCGCCATACAGCGCCATGATCACCTGCAATGGAATGACGACCGGCAGAACGATCGCCATCAGGGCGCCCAGGTGCCGTTTAAAAAATCCCCAACTATCGGTTAACGCCTGATCCAGCATAAGCTTCCTCTCTATTTATTGATCCCGATTCTCATAAAGTACCGACGTCATTATAAAGGGTCCCACCGCTTTGGGGTCGTCGGCCCGGCGCGGCTCGTTGATATAGTACTCGTAGGTCCCATCCCGGTAGGGGTTACCGCCCAGGCCCGCCACAGCGCAGACGCTGGTGATACTCAGAGTGCCATCCTCGTTCTCGCGGACGAACTCCTCCACCACCGCCTCGTAGGCACTGAGCCCCAGCTCGCGATAGCGGGCGTCAATGTACCCCCGCTCGCTGGCTTTCAGCAGGAAGTAGGCGAACATGGTAGATGAGGAGGACTCGAGGTAGTTGCCTTCGCGGCCGCCCATGTTTACCACCTGCCACCAGACCCCGGAGTCAGCATCCCGATGAGTCTCAATGGCTTCGGCCATTTTGGCGGCGATATCGAGCATGACCTGACGCTCGGGGTGATCACTGGGCAGATCATCCAGGACATCGACAATGGCCATGGACAGCCAGCCCATGGCCCGGCCCCAGGCGTGCGGTGAACGACCGGTGGTCTTGTTCGCCCAGCGCTGCTCGCGACTTTCGTCCCAGCCGTGGTGGAATATCTTCTGCCCGGAATTCCAGGTGTGGCGTTCAATCAACCGGAACTGCTGGATGATGTCGTCGTACAGGCCGGGCTCGTCGTAGGTCGAGGCGTAGCGGGACAGGAAGGGCGACCCCATATAGAGCCCATCGAGCCACATCTGATGGGGGTAGACTTTTTTGTGCCAGAAGCCGCCTTCACTGGTGCGCGGGTGAGCGCGCATCTGGTCGCGCAGCTGCTCGATGGCGAGCCAGTATTTCTCCTCGCCCGTTTCCTGGTGCAGCCCGATCAGAAATTTGCCCGGATTGACCCGGTCGATGTTGTACAGGCTCTGGTCGTAGGTCTTGATGGTGCCTTCATCGTCGATCATGAAATCGGCGAAGTCTTTCATGTAATCGAAATACCGCTCCTCCCCGGTCGCGCGCCACACTTTTTCATGGGCACTCATCATCAGGCCGTGGGTGTATTCCCATTTGGGGGTTTCACGAAAATCGATCATCCAGCCTTCGGGGTTGCGCTCGATGTCGGAATCGGCCATCCAGGTGGATAAGGGCTTTTCAGCGGACAGGCTGGGGGCGGTTCTGATGTAGGTGTTGGTACAGGCGTAGAGGGCAGCGACGGACAAGAAGGTAACAGTGGCCAGGCGCCAGAGGGGTTGATGGTTCATTTTGCTCTCCCGATTTTGCGTTTTTGTATCGGGACTATAGCGGGTGTGGCTGGGTATGCAAAGGGAAGGCGGATGCGCTTACAGCTTATCCGCCCTACAAATGGCACAAAGGTCGCGTAGGGCGATGAGATGGTCTCCTCCCCTCCTAATCGGCGTCGCGATGCGCCAAGATAGGGGA
>NZ_JBCAQT010000016.1:0-118532 GCF_038419845.1 Marinimicrobium sp. C2-29 | reverse complement strand
AGTGTGGTGTGGAGATATTACCTACATCTGGGTCGACAGTCGCTGGCATTACCTGGCCGTAGTGATGGACCTGTACCGCCGTCGGGTGATTGGCTGGTCCTTGTCTACCAGACCCGACGCCGAGCTGGCGGCAAGGGCCCTTGAATTGGCCTACGAGCAACGAGGCCAGCCGGAGGGGGTGATGTTTCACTCAGACCAAGGTTGCCAGTACGCCAGCCAGCTGTTCCGGCAGCGTCTGTGGCGTTATCGGATGAAGCAGAGCATGAGTCGGCGTGGCAACTGTTGGGACAACGCTCCGATGGAGCGCGTGTTCCGCAGCCTGAAGTCAGAGTGGATACCCTCACTGGGTTACCGTTCGAAAGCCGAAGCGACAAGAGACATCAGCTATTACTTGATGGACTATTACAACTGGCGTCGGCCCCATCAGTACAACGATGGGGTACCGCCGGCAAAAGCGGAAAATCCATCTAAATTATTGTCCGGAATTAGTTGACCACTACAATGCGCTTACAGCTTATCCGCCCTACGGGTACCACGGCAGGTGGCGTAGGGCGGATAAGCCTAAGGCGCATCCGCCGTTACTGGGCGCGGCTTTTGGGGAACAGGCGGTAAAAATTCTCGGTGGTCTGCTCGGCCAACTGCTCTACCGGCATGCCGCGAAGCTCGGCGACGAATTCGGCCACTTCGCGTACCCACTTGGGCTCGTTGGACTTGCCTCTGTGCGGGACGGGTGCCAGATAGGGGGAGTCGGTTTCGACCAGCAGGCGATCGAGCGGGACTTTCCTGGCCACGTCGCGCAGGGCTTCGGCGCTTTTGAAGGTGACGATGCCCGAGAGCGAGATGTAGTAGTTCATGTCCAGCGCGCGGCTGGCCATGTCCCAGTTTTCGGTAAAGCAGTGCAGCACGCCCGCGTGCTCTTGGCTGCCGTGCTCGCGGATGAGCGCCAGGGTGTCTTCCCGCGCTTCGCGGGTGTGAACGATGACCGGCAGGCCGGCCTGGGCACCCGCCTGCAGATGCAGGGCAAAGCTCTCCTGCTGCAGCTCGGCGGTCTGTTCGGCGTAGTGATAGTCCAACCCGGTTTCGCCCAGGCCCACCACTTCCGGCGCTCTGCCCCACTCCACCAGCTGCTCGACGCTGGCGGTGCCGGATTCCACATCGCAGGGGTGCACACCCACCGAGGCGACCACGTCCGGGTACCGGCGGGCGATATCCACCACCGTCTCGCGGTTTTCCAGGCTGACGCCGATGCACAGAAACTGCCCGATGCCGCGCTCTCGGGCGGCATCCAGGGCGGCGGTGAGGTTGCCGTCGTACGGCGTGAGATCAATGCGATCGAGATGGCAATGGGAGTCGGTGAGCATGAAGCCTGTTTACATCGTGTGAGTGGGACGTTCGGATTCCAGCGAGCCGGCGAGATAGGTTTCGATTTTGGTCACGGCGGTGTTGTCCTGGTCGCTGAACTGCACGCCGATACCGGCGGCGCGGTTGCCCTGGGCGCCTTTGGGCGTCACCCAGACGACCTTGCCGGCCACGGGGATTTTTTCCGCCTCGTCCATCAGGTTCAGGAGCATGAACACCTCGTCCCCCAGCTTGTAGCTTTTACCGGTGGGAATGAACAGCCCGCCATTTTTCACAAACGGCATGTAGGCTGCGTAGAGTACGGCTTTGTCTTTGATGGTAAGAGAAAGTATCCCGTTGCGGGCGCCACCGAGAGCTTGCATACCCATCTCCGTTATTGAAATCGGTGAAAACAGTAAACGATCTGGCGGTTGCTGTCCAGATGGTTTGGTTAGGCCACTTTCTGTGCCTGGCGGAGCAGTACGCCCCAGTCCAGCAACAGCTCTTCCAATAATAGCTGCTTATTGGGGTTGGCGCCGCTGAGCCATTGGGCTTTGACGGTCAGGAGCTTTTCCAGGTAGCGGTGCAACAGCGCGCCGGGAATCTTGCTCAGCTGGTGGCGCAGGTGATCCGGCAGGGGTTTGAAGGTGGACACCTCGGCGCCCGCCTGCCACCGGGCCAGATCGTACACCCAGATCAGCAGCCACTCCAGGGTGGCAGTGACGTCGCCCTTCTGCCACTCGCCCGCCAGTGCGATGGCGGTGGTTTTGTTGTCGCACAGCTGGATAAAGTTCTTTTCCATCTGCTGACGCTGCTCCAGGGTGTCGCCCTCGAGCAGGGCCAGGGCGTTGAGCGGCGCACCCCGGGCCATTTCCAGCAACGGCTCCGGCGCGATGCCGCTGCTGGTGACCAGCGGCGAGAGCCAGTCGAGCACCACGGCTTTGCGCGGCATGGGCAGGGAGCGGATCTGGCAGCGGCTGCGGATGGTGGGCAGCACGGCGCTGGGGGTATGGCTGACCAGGATCAGCAGGGTGTCTTCCGCCGGCTCTTCCAGGGTTTTGAGCAGGGCGTTGGCGGAGTTGGTGTTCATGGCCTCGGCCGGCTCGATGATCACGACTTTGTAGCCGCTCTGTTGAGCGGTGGTGCCGAGCGCCCGGGTGAGTTCGCGCACGGCGTCGATTTTGATGGCTTTGCCCGGCTCCTCCGGCTGCAGGTATTTGAGGTCGGGGTGGGTCTGGGCGCGCAGAAGTCCGCAGCTGTGGCATTTGCCGCAGGCGGCGCCCTGTTGTGGGGTCTGGCACAGGAGGCGCTGAGCGAGCGCGTTGGCCAGGTGCCTTTTGCCGATGCCGGCGGGTCCGGCCAGCATGAGGGCGTGGGCGAGCTGGTTGTCGTCGATGTGTTTGTTGAAGCTCTGCCATTGGTCTTTTTGCCAGGGGTATGGCAGCGCGGGGAAGTTGTCGCTCATGGTGTCGGGTTCCTGCGGCTGATGGCGCTCATGGTAAGGGACTCAGGGGTGTTTTGCATCTTTTGTGGGTTGGCTGGGTGGTCATGGTCACGCCCGGCCCGCTTCGGCGGATGCGCTTACAGCTTATCCGCCCTACGGGATCGCATAGCAGGTCCTCCGCACCCCGTAGTAGAACGCACCGAGCGAGCCCGTAGGTCTGGTAAGCGACAGCGCACCTGACAAATAGGGTATCCACCCCAAAGCGGGCCGGACGTGACGCCACTCAGAAGGTATTAAAGGGTACAATCGCCGCTTTTTGGATATTGATGATGTCTCTCGCTCTGCCGCCGATTGTGTATGCCGATGACGACCTGTTGGTGGTCGACAAGCCCGCCGGGTTGTTGACGGTGCCGGGTAAGGGGCCGGACAAGCAGGACTGCCTGATCAATCGGGTGGTGCGGGCCTACCCGAATGCGCGGATTGTGCATCGGCTGGATCAGGCGACGTCGGGGCTGGTGATCATCCCGTTGGGGTATGAGCCGCAGAAGCACCTCTCGCGGCAGTTTCAGCAACAGCAGATGAGCAAGCTCTACACCGCCGTGGTCGGCGGGGTCGTCGCCGAGGACGAGGGCGAGGTGGATTTGCCCCTGATCTGCGACTGGCCCAATCGGCCCAGACAGAAAGTTGACCATACCGAGGGCAAGTGGGCCTTGACCCGTTACCGGGTGTTGGCGCGGGAGACGACCCATACCCGGGTGGCTCTGACGCCGGTGACCGGCCGCTCTCACCAACTGAGGGTGCATATGCTATCCTTGGGACATCCGATTCTGGGGGATGACCTTTACGCCACTCCGGAATTGATCGCCCGCTCTGAGCGACTCCTGCTGCACGCAACACGACTGCAATTTTCCCATCCAAGGACTGAAGAAACCGTCACCTGTGAGTCGGAACCCCCGTTCTGACGCGGGAATCTGCGGTTTTTATGGCAATAAATTAGAGCTGAGCGCCGCTCAAGACTGTTTTGCAATAAGTGCTATAGCGCTTATTGCAAGAATTTATATATTAGGTCAAACTTCAATCATTGACGCTTTTTTACCTTGGTGTTTCCCAATTCAGGTCCAGTTGTTATGAGAAAAACACTCCTCAGTCTCGCTCTTGTCGCCGCTTCCGGTTCCGTCGCCGCGAGCGATTACTTCAATGGCCGTTTGACCGGCATGTCCGGTGCCGGCTATGCCACCGGTGGTTATGCCGATGGTGTTGTCTTCAACCCCAGCCTCGGAGCCGGGTTTGGTGAGCGGGATGATTTCGCGCTCGTGGCCAACCTGGGCGTTCTGGGCGAGGACGAAGATGAGCTGGTGGATGGTCTGGAAGACCTGTCCGATTATTTGACCGAACTGGAAGAAACCACGGCCTACGACGTTTTCGACGAAGTAGGCGGCTTTGATCCCAACAACCCGGATCAGTTCGAGCGCGACGTGCGCGCGCTGCAGCAAGAGCAGGCCGACGAGGCGATTGCCCGTCTGGAAGCGGTCGCCAACAAGACCGCCAACGTTGGACCGGGTGGCAGCCTGGTACTGTCGATTCCCAACAACTGGCTCTCCCTGAGCCTGGTGGGCAAGGTCCGCGGCGAAGCAGCGGTACGCTCCGTGGTGGATGAGAACGACTACCAGGTGATTCGCGACGCCGTAGGCGAAACCAACTTTGATCCGAGTGTCCTGCAATCCTACGGCGTGGGTCGGGGTGCGGTCGTTGCCGAAGGGGGCCTGGCCATGGCCAAGAGCCTAAAGACCGGTGAAGACTCTAAGCTGCTGCTCGGGGTAACCCCCAAGCTGATGCATGTGACCACGTTCGTGTACACCGCGACCGTGGACAGTTTTGAAGAGGATGACTTTGACGCCGACGATTACAGTATCGACAACACCGATGCCAACGTCGATCTGGGCGCGACCTATATCAGCGGCAACATGCGCTATGCATTGACTGTGAACAATGCCATCAGCCGCTCTTACGAGACAATCGAGCCCGGTGACCACATCGAAATAAAGCCCCGTGCCACCACCGCCCTTGGCTACAAGAGTGACTGGTTCACAGCTGAAGGCGCGGTGGACCTGAACACCAGCCCGAATTTTGCTACCGGGCAGGAAACACAGTACGCCCGCGCCGGTATTGAGCTCAACGCCTGGCAGTGGGTTCAGGTACGGGCCGGCTACCGCATGGACCTGGAAGACAACATCGGAGATACCTATTCGGTGGGTCTGGGGCTGTCGCCCTTCAATGTGGTGAACCTCGATATTGCCGCTTTCAGCGGGGAAGGCAACACCATGGGCGCCTCCGCCCAACTGGGCCTGCGATTCTGATCTGATATCAGTAGCGCGCGAAGGGGGCCACTGGCCCCCTTTTTTTGGTCCGGCTTTTACGAATTCGCCAGAGACGCCAGCGCATCGGCCAACTCACGCTGCACGTCAGCCAGGGGCTGACCGGCATCCACCAAGGCATAACGCTCGGGCGCCCGCTCGGCCAGCCCCCGGTAAACCGCTCGTACCCGCTCGAAAAAAGCCAGGGTCTCGCCTTCAAACCGGTCCGGGTCGCTGCGTTGGCTGGCACGACTCAGGCCTTCCTTTACATCGATATCCAGCACCAGGGTCAGATCCGGTCGCAAACTACCCTGCACCAGATCTTCCAGCTGGGCGATCACCTGCTGATCAAAGCCCCGTCCGCCGCCCTGATAGGCATAGGTGGAGTCGGTAAACCGGTCGCACAGCACCCAGGTGCCGCGCGCCAGCGCGGGTTTAACGACCTGCTCGAGATGCTGCGCCCGGGCCGCGAAGATCATGAGCAGTTCGGTCATGGGCGTGACCGGCTCCTCCCGAGGGCTGAGCAGCAGCGTGCGGATGTCCTCCGCCAGCGGTGTGCCGCCCGGCTCGCGGGTCACCAGCACCCGCTGGCCGCGCGCTTCCAGCCACTGGCGGATGAACGCCAGATTGGTACTTTTACCCACCCCTTCGGTGCCTTCAATGGTAATAAATCGGCCCTGGTTCACAGTCGTCTCGTATTGGTGGTGAATCTCATTTGCCCCGCCATGAGGGCAAATCGTCGTGTTCAATTGAGGGCGCAGTTTAGCACTTTTACCCGGTTTTAGGATGGTCAGGCCTCCGTCCCGACCAGAGCCCCACGGCCACACCCTGCGCGAGCTCTATGGTACTATTGCCGCTTTTCAACAAAGCCAAGGGATACTCCATGAGCGCTGAATCGACCGTTACGCTGCACACCAACTATGGTGATATCACCATTGAACTGAACCACGAAAAGGCGCCCAACACGGCGGCCAATTTCAAGCAGTATGCGCAGGAAGGTTTTTTCGATAACACCATCTTCCACCGTGTGATCAGCAACTTCATGATCCAGGGTGGCGGCATGACCCGGGACATGCAGCAAAAGCCCACCCGCGAGCCCATTGAGAACGAAGCCGATAACGGCCTGGGCAACGTCATTGGCAGTGTCGCCATGGCGCGTACCGGCGACCCGCACAGTGCATCGTCGCAGTTTTTCATCAATGTGCAGGACAACACCTTTCTGAACCACCGCGACAAGAGCATGCAGGGCTGGGGCTATTGTGTGTTTGGCAAGGTCGTGGAAGGCATGGATACGGTGAGCAAGATCAAGGCCGTGGAAACCGGTAACCAGGCCGGCCATCAGGATGTGCCGGTGGAGCCGGTCATTATCGAGAAAGCCACGGTCAGCGAGTAACGGCTGATATGACACGGCTTTTTATTTCGGATACGCATCTGCACGAATCCCGCCCGGCGGTCACGGAGGGGTTTTTCCGCTTTCTGCAGGACCGCGCCGCCGGCGCCGAAGTGCTCTATATTCTGGGTGACTTTTTTGATGCCTGGATTGGCGATGATGAGGACAGTGACCTGTCCCGCGAGGTCATTGCCCGGGTGCGGCGGCTCGCCGACAGCGGCACCCGCATTTACCTGATGCACGGCAATCGGGATTTTCTGATCGGCGAGCGGTTTACCCGCGCGCTGGGCGCGGAGTTGCTCTCCGACCCGAGCATGATCAATCTTTACGGCTGCCCTACCCTGTTGATGCACGGTGACAGTCTGTGCACCCGGGATCAGGAGTATATGGCGTTCCGCCGCAAGGTGCGCTCGGCGCATTGGCAGGCGGAGGTGTTGGCATTGCCGCTGGATGAGCGGCGGGAGCTGGCCCGGCAGTTGCGCACGCAGAGCCGGGGCATGAACAGCAACAAGGCTCAGGACATTATGGATGTGACGCCGGATGAGGTGAGCCGGATGATGCGCAGCCAGGGGGCGAAGCTGTTGATTCACGGCCATACGCATCGCCCGGCCCGCCATCCGGTGTTGCTGAATGGCGAGTACGGTGAGCGTATTGTGTTGGGTGATTGGCACGATCGCGGTTGGTGTTTGCGCGCGGAGCCGGAGGGGTTGCAATTGGAATCCTGGGAGTTGTAGTTTTTCCTCCTTGGGTTGCGGCGGATGCGCCTTAGGCTTATCCGCCCTACGTATAGCACGGAGGTGGCGTAGGGCGGATAAGCGTCAAGCGCATCCG
Organism: Marinimicrobium sp. C2-29; assembly: GCF_038419845.1. Taxonomy (NCBI): domain Bacteria; kingdom Pseudomonadati; phylum Pseudomonadota; class Gammaproteobacteria; order Cellvibrionales; family Cellvibrionaceae; genus Marinimicrobium; species Marinimicrobium sp. C2-29. Next base: position 111,175 of record NZ_JBCAQT010000016.1, on the reverse strand, counting down.
CCGTTCACTTCCATTTCCGTCCTTTACGCCAAACTCTTACTCACCACCTCGTACACATCCTTCGACAACTTCGGCTCGGCTTTGATGCGCTCAAGCTGCAGGTGCATCTGTTTGCGTTGCTCTTCGGGGTACTTGCGCCAGCGGGTGAGCGGCGTCAACAAACGCGCGGCTATCTGCGGGTTGGTGCGGTTGAGCCGCAGGATGTGGTCGGCCAGAAAGCCGTAGCCCTCGCCCGAGGGCACGTGGAAGTTGATCGCATTGGCATTGGCAAAGGCCGCGACCAGGGCGCGGATTTTGTTGGGGTTGTTGCGATCAAACGCCGGATGTTTTTCCAGGGCCCGGACTTTTTCCAGCGCATCCGACTGTTTGGTGGTGGACTGCACTCGCAGCCATTGATCGACCACCAGCGGCTCGTCTTCCCAGCGTTCGTAGAAGTCCGCCAGCGCCCATTCGCGTTTGGCCTGGGCTTCCGGTGCGGTGCTTTCCACCAGTTGGGTCAGGGCCGAGAGCGCATCGGTCATGTTGTTGGCGTCGCGGTACTGTTGCTCGCAGGCTTCGATGATGGCCGGCTCGTTAAGCAGCATCAGGTAACCCAGCGCCATGTTTTTCAGGCTGCGATCGGCAATGTCATCGGCCGACGGCTTATAGGGTTTGCTGTGATCGTACTGCTGGTAGATGGGCCGCAGGTCTTCGGCCAACGCTTTGGCCAGAGCCACACGTACGGCTTCACGGCTGTGGTGAATGGCCTCCACCTGAATTTCATCGGCCTGCTCGCCCAGATAGGCTTCCGAGGGCAGGCTGAGCATCAGCGCGACCATGGCCTTGTCGAGCGATTCGTCCTGCAGCAGACGGCGGTAGGCGTCGATCAGGCGCTGGTCGATTTCCACCGAACCCAGATCCTCGCCACGGTTGTAGGCGGCCATCACATCGTCAATCACCTGCGCGGCCAGTTGCTGGCTCGCGTCCCAGCGACAGAAGCCGTCGCTGTCCTGGCTCATCAACAGCATCAGGTCATCGCGACTGTAGTCGTACTTCAGTTTGACCGGCGCGGAAAAGTCGCGCAGCAGTGAAGGCACGGGTTTTTCGGGCAGCCCCTCAAACACAAAGGTCTGCTCCGGTTCGGTCAGTTCGAGCACCTGGTGGGTGTTGTCGCCGGTTTCCGGGTTGGGCTCTTCGCCTTTGAGCTTCAGTGGCAGAGAACCAGCGCTGCCCAGCAGCCCCATGGCGACGGGAATGTGGAACGGCTTTTTGGTGTCGCTCTCCGGCGTGGGCGGGCAGCTTTGCTTGATGGTCAGGTGATATTCGCCCGCCGCTTCGTCGTAATGGTCGGTCACCTCCAGGCGCGGGGTGCCGGCCTGGGAGTACCAATTTTTAAATTGGGTCAGATCGCGGCCGGAGGCATCTTCCAGGGCCGCGACAAAATCTTCGGTGGTGACCGCTTCGCCGTCGTGCCGATCAAAATAGAGGTCGGTGCCCTTGCGGAACAATTCGGGCCCCAACAGGTTGGCCAGCATGCGGACGATCTCGCAGCCCTTGATGTAAATGGTGAGGGTGTAGAAGTTGGAGATCTCGATGTAGGAGTCGGGCCGTACCGGGTGCGCCATCGGGCCGTCGTCTTCGGAAAATTGCGCGGTGCGCAGCACGGAAACGTCTTCCACCCGCTTGACCGTGGGCGAGCCCATGTCGGCGGAGAAGGTGGCATCCCGGTAGACGGTAAACCCTTCTTTGAGGCTCAGCTGGAACCAGTCGCGGCAGGTGACGCGGTTGCCGGACCAGTTGTGAAAATATTCGTGCGCGACCACGCTTTCCACCCGCTGAAAGCCGGCGTCGGTCGTGGTTTCCTGTTTGGCCAGCACGCAGGAGGTATTGAAAATATTCAGGCCCTTGTTTTCCATGGCGCCCATATTGAAATCATCCACGGCGACGACCATGAAGATGTCGAGGTCGTATTCCCGCCCGTAGGTGTCTTCGTCCCAGCGCATGGCATTTTTGAGCGAAAGCATGGCGTGATCGCATTTGTCGATATCTTTGCCTTCGACAAAAATACGCAGGGTGACTTCGCGGCCGGATTGGGTGACGAATTTGTCTTCAATGTGCTCCAGGTCGCCAGCGACCACGGCGAAGAGGTAGGCGGGTTTTTTGAACGGATCGTGCCAGGTGGCAAAATGCCGGCCTTTTTCAGCATCGCCCTGCTCAATCAGGTTGCCGTTGGAGAGCAGTGTCGGGAAGCGCTTTTTGTCGGCAACGATGGTGGTGGTAAATTCGCTCATCACGTCGGGGCGATCGAGGTACCAGGTGATTTTACGGAAGCCCTCGGCTTCACACTGGGTGCAGTAGAGGTTGCGGGATTTGTACAGGCCGTCCAGTGCTGTGTTGTTCTTCGGGTCGATTTCGCCGACGGTTTCCAGCTCGAATTGCTCGGGCGGGTTGCGCAGAGTGAGCCCTTCGTCGTCGAGGCGGTATTGGTCTTTGTCCAGCGGCTTGCCGTCGATGGCGACGGAGATGAGTTTGATTTCCTGGCCGTGGAGGGTGAGTTCGGCTTCGCCTCCGCTGATGTCGGGGTTGCGTCGCAGTTTGAGGGTGCCGGTGACCCGGGTGTTGTGGTCTTCCAGATCGATTGTCAGGTGGGTCTGGTCGATGAGGTATTCGGGCGGTTGGTAGTCTTTGAGCTGTATGGCTCTGGGTTGTGCGTCGCGTGCGGACATGGTGTCGTGCTCCATCGAATGAATTTGATTGCTGCTTGCGTATCTTTCTAGCGTGTTCTTTTCTGGGTCCGGGCCGCTTCGGGGTAAAGGCATCCCGGACACGGCGTGAACCCATCCCTGGGGCCTCTCCACCGACATCCTGTCGGTGACGGTCCGGGATGCCTTTACCCCAAATCGGCCCTCCGTGGTTGGCTGAACGTTTGGGGTCCTTTAGATAGCCTGCAAAGACTCTAAAGTGTGCCCGTTTAGAGTGAACGTCAGCGCCACTTTACGGGTTGTTCGGCGTCGGCTACTTCGCCTTCTCCGCCACAGTGGGTGTGGGGTTTGGGGGGGATGTAGCCGGTGCGCTCTTCCGGGGCGATGTTCTGGTGTTCGTAGGCGATGACCGCTTCGATGCACTGTTGCCGCTGTTCGGGGGTGAGTGCGCGGCCGTCGGGCCATTTGCCCAGTTCTACGGCGCTTTTGAGCCGGTTGTAGATGTCGGGTGTTAAGGACTTGAGTAAGTCTTGGTAGTTCATGACTTTTGCCTTGGTGTATTCAATCACTTGAGTATAACAAATGTACGTCGCCGCGAGGGGTTAACCTCGGGTGGTATCCGGTGGGCGGAGCCCACCCTACCGGAGCGATTGGGGCGCCGTCGTGTGGCCTATTGGTGGGCGGAGCTCACCCTACCGGAGCGGTTGGGGCGTTGTCGTGTGGCTTTTTGGTGGGCGGAGCCCACCCTACGGGTGGATTTGGTGCCATCCGTAGGGTGGGCTTTGCCCACCGAAAGAGCGGTAGGGTGGGCTCTGCCCACCAACTAGGCTCTGGAGGCTTTGCCGTAGGTGCCCAGGATGGCCCAGGCCATGCCGGCGAGCAGACCGCCGACGTGGGCGCCGTTGGCGACTGAGCCCTGGATGAACTGGTCTACGATGCCGGTGAGGCAGAGGATCAGCCAGACGAGCATGAAGCCGATGATGCCCGGGGGCACGGCGAGTACGGGGTGCGGGGCGAATTTCTGGCGCATCCAGAGGTAGCCGATGAGGGCGTAGACGACGCCGGACATGCCGCCGAAGACCGAGGGGCCGCCGGCGAATTGGGAAAAGTTGGCGGCGATGGCGGTCACGGCGACGAACAGGAGGTAGTGTTGCCAGCCGAGCACGGCTTCCAGGCGGCGGCCGAGTTCCCAGATCCAGAGGCCATTGAACAGGATGTGGAAGACGCCGAAGTGCAGAAAGGCGGGGGTGAGCAGGCGCCAGACTTCGCCCCGCCCCAGGGCCTCGGTCCAGGAGCCGAATTGTGCTCCCTGATAGGACATCTCTGTGGGCTGGAAGGTGAGCCAGGGGATGAGGTCGGCGCCGACGATGCGCATGCCGATCAGGGCGCCGATGGCGCTCAGTACCAGCAGGGCGATGGTGGCCGGGAACTGGGTCGCACTGGGTGTTCCGGGGTGCGCCCGGCGGCCGCGTGGGCCTGTTTCGCCCTCGGTGCTGGCCTCGGGTATTTCAAATTCACCGGCGAGCCAACGGTCGGTCAATTCGGCCATCGGTTCCACCAAGGCAGGGTCCTGCACCCAGATCTGTTGATGGGCACCCTCTTCGGTGATGCGGTGCACCAGGCCGCGCTGGTGCAGAAAACGGCTGAGTTGGCTCAGGTCCCGATGGACCGGCAGTTGTTTTACAGGTATCCAGTTCACTGACTCTCACTTGTGGTTGTTGCAAACAATACGGGTTATGGATCGACATAACTCCAGACAAATTTTTCCGGCATCAGTTGCCTTTCGTCGTCCAGGCGGTAGGCCACCAGACGGCCGAACTTCACCGCGCTGTAGTCCAGGCAGGCGATATTGGAGGCGATGGGCTCGGGAGAACCCTTGAGCCAGTAGTGGCCGACAAACAGCAGCTTTTCCGCCGGACCGTAGGTGACCATTTCTTCCCGATGCTCCGGCTCGATCGGCTTGCGGGCCACGCCCTCGGGTAAGGGGTCGGGCTGAAACAGCAACTCTCCGTAGGTACTGGCATCGGGTGCCCAGAATTTGGTGCGGAAGTTCTGGCGCTCTACGCCGTCGCTGGAGACAATGCTCATGCCCTCCGGCAGTGGCAGGTCAACACCGCTGGTGAGCCGCTGCTTGGTTCGGGCCGCCAGAGTTCCGCGCTGGGCGGACTCTACCAGAAATTGTCGATCGAAATGGCCGCCGCCGCAGCGGGCCCGGTGCCGTTCGATCAACTCCGCGTCCCAGCAGGCGTGAACCACGCGAAAATGCGGCCATTCGATGAACAGTGGCAGGCGCTGAAACCAGTCCAGGTAATCGGCCCACTCGGTCGGGTGATCGGCGAACTGCTCCAGGGTTTCGGCCATCTGCCGGGCGTTGCGCGGGGTGTGCGGGCGCAGGTAGTCACGTTCGAACTCCGGGGGCGCCGGGGTGCAATAGGCCAGAGCGTTGAATTCGTGGTTACCCAGTATCATCCGCGCGGCCCCGGAGTCCACCATGGCGCGCACAATCGCCAAAGCCTCGCGAATGCGCGGCCCGCGATCGATGATGTCGCCCAGAAAGACCGCCTGGCGCTCCGGGTGCCAGTAGCCCTGGTCACTGCGGCGGTAGTGCATTTTTTCCAGCAGGCGCGCCAGGGTTTCGCCACAACCGTGAACGTCCCCGATAATATCGTAGCCTTTAAAGCGACGGCCTTGCGGTACTGCCTCACTGCTCATCATTCAGTCCAGCAGATGTCCGCCCCACCCCAACTTGGAGCGGCAGCGCTCATAGAAATTGTGGTTGCGCGGGTGAATCAGCGTCAGCTCCTGGGGCTTTTTGGTGATGATCACTTCGTCGCCCGGATGGGTCATGAAGTGAATCTGGCCATCGCAGGTAACCTGAGGATTGGTGGTGTTGTTCTCACCCAGAAGAATCTTGATCTCGCTATCGCCCGGAACCACCATCGGACGGCTACTGAGGGTATGCGGGTTCATGGGCACCAGCCCGATGGCATCCAGCCGTGGATGCAGAATGGGCCCGCCGCCGCTCAGGGCGTAGGCCGTGGAGCCGGTGGGGGTCGACACGATCATGCCATCGGAGCGTTGACTGGTGACGAAGTGCCCATCGATGTGCAACTCAAATTCGAGCATGCGGATGAACTCGCCGGGGTGCAGTACGACATCGTTGAGCGCATTGCCGCCACTGACCATCTGCCCGCGGTGCATGACTTTCATTTCCAGCAAAAAGCGCTTTTCGGCCACATAGTCACCGGCGAGCACTTCGGCCACCTTCTCCTCGATGTCTTCCGGGGTGATGTCGGTGAGAAACCCCAGGCGACCGCGGTTGATGCCCAGCAGCGGCACGCCGCTGTCCACCAGTGCTCGGGCCCCGTTGAGCATACTGCCGTCACCCCCGACCACCATGGCCAGGTCGCAGTGGGAGCCGAGCTGCTCAAGGGTGACCACCTGCGCCGCCTCCTTGGCCATCAATTCGTCGGTCAACAACTCGGCGGTGGCATCTTCCAGCACAAACGCCCGCCCCTGGCTCTGCAGAAAGCGGATTAGTCGCTTCAGGGAGTAAACGGCGCGCTCACTGTTCTGGCGGACGATCAGGCCAATAGTGGCGAATTCAGACATTGAGACTCTCTCTCATAGTGCGTTGATGACGGGCGAGGCCCTTCTGCGAGTATACCGAAGGTCTACCGCGATGGGGGCACTCGGGGAAAGATGGAATGAAGATGAAATAGAGGAAAGAGAGAGACCGGCTAGCGTCTCTCCGGTTGTGGGCGCCCCTCGCGCAACACCTGGGGGGCATTGTGCACGAGTTCATCGCGCCATTCGGGGTCGGTGAACAGGCGCGGGCAATCGGCCAGTGAGCGCGCCCGGTAACCCTGCTGACGCAGCAAATGGGCGGTGGCGCGGCTGCGCCGGCCGGTGTCGCAATAGCACAGGTATTCCACCGGATCGGCCAGCAACCGGGATTTGATGGCCAACAGGCTCAGCGGGATGTTGGCCGCTTCGGGCAGGTGGCGCTCGCTGTATTCCTCTTCGCTGCGGGTATCGAGCAGTACCGCCCCACGTTGACGCGCCGCGTTCAATTCGCTGATCGGTACCGAGGGCACTTCCGGCTCTTTCAACAAATGATAAAAGTCCTGCTTGTCGAGCACCATCAACACCCCGTCAGTGCGCATCTTTACCCGGGCATTGCGGGGCGCATCGTTCACCAGGGCGTCCTCCCCGAAACACCGGCCCGGTCCAATATCGGCCAGGTGGGTCCAGTGACCGTCATTGTGACGGTCCACGGAGGCTTCACCCTCCTTGATGAAGTAACAGCAATCGCCAATTTCCCCCTGGCGGATCACGGTGTCACCGGCATGCACCACGCGCGCCTCAAGCCGGTAAAAAATCTGCTCCACATTGAGCGGCGGCACTTTGAAAAACAGGTTGGAGCGAAGCACTGTGGTCATCCAGCCAATGTCTTCATCGAGATCGCGCTGCCGAGAGATGTTCAGTTGGAGGTAATCCGACACCTGACTCCAGGTCAACAGCTGGTCCAGGCGTTCGCTGTCGATGCGCAGCAGGCTAACGTCGGTCTCGGCGATGGCGGTCACCTGCCTGGGCTGGACGTGGGCGAGCGGCATCAGGGTCGAACGGCCCTTGACCTGCTCTTCACCCGAGTCCGACTGGAGAATCACATCGCCATGCAATAGATAGAGGTGTTGCCGATCGTAGTCTCCGGCTTCGAACAGTGTCTGCCCGGCAAAGAACACCTCGGCCTGACTGTTTGCCAGCAGATCCAGCAAGTGGCTTTCGCTCATGTCTTTCAGGGGGACCAGCGAGCGGGTGAGAGCCAGATCGAATTCCATCGCCGGGGAGGCTTCTGCGGGCTGCGATAACAACATGGGTTGCGTTCCTTTCTATGACTCAAGCTATGACTCAACGGGCTATGACTCAGCGGGCGGCGAGCGACCTGATTATTGTGGTTTATAAGAAATATTGTGCGCCATTTGCGCTATTGTGCCAAGCGTTGGTTGACCACCATCTGATGCTGCGAGCACCGGTCGCTTTCGCCCGGATGAAAGTCCGCCGGGCGGGCCACCTGGGGCAGCGGATGGCCGCAGGGCTTGCCCTCCTCATCCTGAGCGCCGCACTCGGGCCGCCGGGAGTGTTTCAGCCAGCGCTTGTACAGCTCCGTTCCGACGCCGGCGGTGTTGGCGGCAAAGGCGTCCGGGTCATCCAGATAGGCGGACATCTGTGACACCGGCACCGTCAGCTGGCCCACGCCGGGATGGAAGGCCACAAAACTGATGCCGGCCTGATCCAGCCGGTCGAGCAGTTGACCGCCTCCCTGCCCCATCAGTTTCTGGTTTTCCTGCCGCAGTCGGGCGATTTCCTCTTTCAGGTTGCTCTCTTGCTGGTGCCGGTAGAACAGCTCCATTTCGCGCATTTCCAGGCGCTCCTCCAGCTCGGAGGTGGCACTCTGGACCCGAGCTTCGAGCTCCATTTCGTAGTTTTCCTGCAGTGCCTGCAGCTGGAGGTTTTCGTCCTGGTGGGCCGCGCGCAGTTTGTGCCCGAAGTATTCGCGCATGCCCTCGATTTTCTGCACCTGGGCGTCAAAATTCTCTTTGAGCGTGTCCAGCTTCCGGCTCAGTTCGCTCTTCTGTTCCTGCAGCTGGCGCACCTTGTCCCGGTAGGCCTGCAGCCGCTGCTGGTGTTCATGCTGAAGGGCGTCGACCTTGCGGGCCTGTTCGCTGGAGAGGGTGGCAATGCGCAGCCGCTGCTCCTTGAGCATGCGGGCCATGCGGTCGCGCATTTCCTGGGAGTAGTGTTCGTGCAGCTCACGCTTCAGGCGTTGAGTGGACAGTCTGTCGGGCTCCGGCTCTCTGGCCCCCGACACGTCGCTCTCCTCCGGTTCCTGCACCACCAACCCCAGACGGTTGCGGCGGACGGCCTTGCGCATCAGCACAAAGCTGTTGCGTCCGGGCTCCATCTGCGGGTCCCAGAGCTGGTTCTGCAGCCAGCCGACCGGACACTGGCTGAAACACACCAGCCTGATCGGCCCCGCCCCGAGATCGGGGCCTCGCGAGGCCTGCTGCAGGAGCTGCTCGACCGGCAGATTCCAGCGGGGGTCCGCCATGCCCCGTTCGTCAAAGTCGATGACAAAAAAGACCAGGGCCGAGAGGTTGAGTTGACCGTCAATGGTGGCATAGACGGCCTTGGCCGTGGTGCCGGCGTATTCGGGAACGGGCACAAAGCCATCCAGAATCGCTTCGAATTCCGGGTACCGCATTTCCCGGGCGAGGGTGTCGCCGGAAAACAGAAAAACGGCTTCGGTGTGCTCAGGGGGTCGGCTGGACATAATTAGGACCGGCAGATTGCAACGTATCGGTATCAGTTAACGCCAAAAAGCGCTGACACTCAAGCATTTCGGAGGATTATGACGCCTGATCGGCACCAACTCTGTGATGTAGTCGGCAGAATGTGGGGTTGGTGCGAAAGTGAGGGGTATTTCGGAGGGTAGAATTCAGGATTTTCGAAAAACGGGGCTCAGAGGTCTGAGTAGTCCTCTGCGCCATCGTCTTCGGTAAATTCCACGCTCAGTTCGAGCAGGTCTTCAAGATAGTCTTCCACGGTGTTTCTCCTGTGGCTGGTTGGGTTTGAAAGAAAGAGTCCTTTCCCTGCGCCGATCCGTCATAGTGACGATAGCGCGGGAATGTGACAGCCTGATGATACAGACCGCCATGTTTGAATTTTGTTCAACCCCGCGTGCCCAACCTATCCGTAGGGTGCGGTAAGCGACAGCGCACCCACCTTTGCGTCACGTCCGGCCCGCTCAGGGGTAAGGTCTTCCGCACCCCGTAGAACCCGCCGTGGGGTCTCGTAGGTCTGGTCGGTCCGACGTTTCGGAGCGACAGCGCACCTGACAAATAGGGTATCCATCACCAAGCTGTTTCTGGAGGGATAGTCTCTACAAGGCTCGAGGACCGATTTGGGGTGGACCGTTCCAAGACCGTCAACCGCGGGACTAGTGTTGACGAGTTACAGGGATGTACTCGCCACGTGTCTTGGAACGGTCCAGCCCGAAGCGGGCCGGACGTGAAGCTGCGGCATCACGTCCGGAAAAGGTGGGTGCGCTATCGCTTACCGCACCCTACGGGGAGTTACATCAGAATTTGGAGGCGGTTTCTTACAGGCATAAAAAAAGCCCCAACGTTGTGGGGCTTTTTTCGTAATATGGCGGACCGGACGGGAATCATGAATGCCATCCCTGGCATTCACCCTGCGGGCAGCCTTCGGCTGTGCCAATCCGTTCCCGACGGATTAGTCGAACCCTGAGGTTCGAGCCCCGTCCGCACCCGGGCCACGGCGGCTTTTTACGGGCATAAAAAAAGCCCCAGCGATGTGGGGCTTTTTCGTAATATGGCGGACCGGACGGGACTCGAACCCGCGACCTCCGGCGTGACAGGCCGGCATTCTAACCAGCTGAACTACCGATCCGCGTTACCTCTGGCGAGGGGCTTTCTCCAACTCTTGAAAGAGATGGTGGGTGGTACAGGAGTCGAACCTGTGACCTACGCCTTGTAAGGGCGCCGCTCTACCAACTGAGCTAACCACCCTCGCCATGGGCTGCGCATTCTACCGAATTCCCCTCGGGTGTCAAACACTTTTAAACCAATCGAACAAAAAAAGCCAAGATATTGATTGTTGGGCATTTTTTGATCATATCGGCATTCGGGATTAGAGTTTCCCACCCGCTGGCGCTAGACTATGAAGCGCGGGATATATCCGCCACCTCTTCGACCACAATGGGAGCCACCGGTGAGCCGAGATCACGATTGCACAAGCGGCCGGCGCGGCGGGCCTTCCCTGCCGGCGCTACTGGCACTGTGTCTGTGCTCACCCCCCGCCTGGGCGCAGAACGGCGATGCCCGCTGGCCCCTGCTGGTCTGGATTGCGATTGCCATCTTTCTGGTGTTCCAGACACTGCTGATCATCGGGCTGCAACGCAGCCGCCTGAACAATAAGCGGGCGCGCAAGGCATTGAAACAGACCCAGCGGGAGCTGGAGCAGCGGATTGTGGAGCGGACCGAGAGCCTGAACCAGATCAATAACCAGCTTCAGGATGAAGTCGGCCAGCACCAGGCCACCGAGATACTGCTGCGCGAAACCCAGGATTACCTGCACAGCATCATCAACTCCATGCCCTCCATCCTGATCGGCGTGACCCCCGATGGCACCGTCACCCACTGGAACACCGCCGCCGAACTCAGTACCGGCCTGACGCCGGACCAGGCGCTGGGCAAGCCGCTCAATCAGGTTTACCCGCGCCTGCCCATCTCCATGGACACTGTCAATCGCACCATCCGAAGTGGTGTGCCCTACGTCAACGAAAACATTCAGGAAGGCCACGGCAGTGACGCCCACTACACCGACCTGAGCATCTACCCGCTGATTGCAGTGCAGGCCATTGGGGCGGTGATCCGCATGGATGACATCACCAAACGCGTGCGCATTGAAAACATGATGATCCAGAACGAAAAAATGATGTCACTGGGCGAGCTGGCGGCGGGCATGGCGCACGAGATCAACAACCCGCTGAGCACGGTACTGCATGGCGTTCAGAACATCGGGCGGCGCCTGTCACCGGATCTGGCGCAAAACCGGGCCGCCGCGCAGGAGCTGGACCTGGAACTGGGCAAAATCAATGAGTACCTGGACCGGCGGCAGGTGTCCCACTTCCTGACCGATATCCGCGAAGCCGGTGAGCGCTCAATGCATATCGTCAGCAATATGCTGGAGTTCTCGCGCGGCAGCAGCCGGGTGCACGATCATTTTGATCTGCTCAGGATTGTGCAGCACAGCCTCGAGCTGACCGACAACACTCTGAACCTGCAAACGGCCGGCAGCCGACGCCGGCCGGGCGTGATCACCGAACTCGCCCCTTCGATTCCGCCAGTGCTGGGCTCGGCGGCGGAGATCCAGCAGGTCATTCTCAATCTGCTGCGCAATGCCGTTCAGGCGTTTCACAGTGAAGAGTCGGACCGCGACCCGGTCATCAGCCTCAGAGCCTATGCCGAACCCAACAGCGCCGTGCTGGAGATCGAAGACAACGGCCCCGGCATGAAAGAAGAGGTACGGCGTCACATTTTTGAACCTTTCTTCACTACCAAGGAGGTCGGCCAGGGCACGGGGCTGGGATTATCTGTATCCTATTTCATCATCACCGAACACCACTCCGGGACCATTGAGGTCGACTCAGTGCCCGGTGAGGGAACACGCTTTATCATCCGACTGCCTCTGGCCCGGCGCACCGAATCGGGCTCCGAGGCGACCAACCCGGGATATTGATTTATGAGCATCGCAAGTCAACGGCTATTCCGCCCTATCCAGCGCATGGCGCTGCCCATTATCACTGCCGCCTTATTGGCGGCCTGCGCCAGTCCGGAAATCGCTCCTCCGACGGATGACGAGCTGAACCGGGTCTCTATGGGGCTGCTGGAAAACGCCGTGTACACCGATAGCATTCTGCGCGAGTGCAGCCGGGTCGGACCCGAGGCCAAGGCCTACGGCGCGGACCTGCGGGAGGTGTGGCAGAGTCTGCACGGCGATGCACTGAGGGGCGCTGACGAGCAATACCAACGCTACCTGCAGGCCGGAGTGGTCGAGTATCGAGGCCGCACGTTGGCGCTCAATGCCATCCACTTTGCCCATGAGCACCAGGGCCGGGCGCGCGAGGAGCTGCGCCTGAACACCCGCAGTGATACCAACCAGCGGATTGTGTGCGAACGCCGACTGGAGGAACTGGAGCAGACCATCGACACCCGGGATTACATTGACTCCGAACGCGACCAGCTGGCCCTGGCACAGCTGCGAGAGGCTTCAACCGGCGAGCTCGCACTGAGCGACGTCCCCACTCTGGCCGGCGGCGTGCCTCTGGAGCAGGACCCCGGACGCAGCTACCGCGAGGTCGAGGCGAAGGCCAAGGAGCAATGCACAGGACAATCTGAACTGGTGGTCATTCACACCGACTGGCCCTACGAGGCCTATGGCGCCTTTTGCCAGGATGAACCACGCGCCTTTATCGAGTGTGAGTGGGGGCAGTGCCGAGAGCGTTGAACACTGTTACAATCGCGCCCTTTTCATCCGGCGGCGTTGTGACTATGGCCATTCACCAGGTATTTCCCGAGCAGTACGAGCCACAGCTCGAGCAGAAACTGGCACAATTGAAGCGGGATTTTGCCCGTTTTACCCTGCCTGAGATCGAGGTGTTCCGGTCGCCGCCGGAGCACTATCGACTGCGCGCCGAGTTCAAAATCTGGCATGAAGGCGACCGCGCCGATTACGCCATGTATCAACCGGGGGAATACAAAAAACCCTTCCTGATTGAAGACTTCCCCGTTGCCTCCCGACTGATCAACGACCTGATGGGGCCACTCCTGTCAGAACTGAACGCCGACCCGGTGTTGCGCCACAAGCTCTTTCAGGTCGAATTTCTGACCACCCTCTCGGGCGAGGCCCTGATCACCCTGCTCTACCATAAACGGCTGGATGAGCAATGGGAGGAAAAAGCCCGCCCCCTGAAGGAGCGCCTGAACGTTGACCTCATCGGGCGCAGCCGCAAGCAGAAAGTGGTGATGGACCGGGATTACGTGATCGAGAAACTGCAGGTGGGTGAGCAGACCTTTCAATACCAGCAGGTGGAAACCGGCTTTACCCAGCCCAACGGCCGTGTCTGCGAGAAGATGTTGACCTGGGCCGTGGAGCACAGCCGTGAGTTTGGCGGCGACCTGCTGGAGCTCTACTGCGGCAATGGCAATTTCACCCTGCCCCTGGCGCAGAACTTTCGACAGGTGCTGGCCACCGAGCTGGCCAAGAGTTCACTGGCCTCGGCCGAGTACAATCAACGATTGAATGGGGTCGAGAACCTGACCCTGGTACGAATGTCGAGTGAGGATTTTGCCCAGGCACTGGACAAGGTCCGCCCCTTTCGCCGGCTACGCCATGTGGATCTGGACAGCTTCGAGTTCAGCACGATCTTTGTCGACCCGCCCCGGGCCGGGCTCGACCCGCACACGACGCGCATCACTCAGCGCTTCGACAACATTCTGTACGTCTCCTGTAACCCTGACACCCTCAGGCACAACCTCGACAGCATTACCCAGACGCACCGCATCAAGCACTTCGCCGTGTTCGACCAGTTCCCCTACACCCACCACCTGGAGTGTGGTGTGGTGCTACAGCGGAAATAATCAGAAACGGCGGCCACGAATTCGCTGGGCCGCTTCCACCACCGCCTTTTCGTAAAACTGCTCCTGGGTGCTCCGATCCCGGTTGTACTCCAGCTTTTTCTTTTTGGGCAACTCTTTCCAGGCGTCCAGTATGGGAATGTGGCTGGTCGCCTCGGCCAGCTGATAAAAAGCCGCAAACTCCTCACGCACCGAGTCCTCTACCGACATACTGTCGAGCAACACGCTGATGCGGATACTCGCCTCGGTCAGCGACAGATCGTCGGACCCGACCGATTGCGCCAATATCTGGATGCTCTTGTTGAGCCGTTCCCGCTGGGCGTCACTGTCGGCCTGCTGCTGTTGCGCCACAGCCTGGCGCGCCTGTTTCTGGAGATAGACCTTGTATTGCAGTACCGCCGCTACAACGGCGAGTGCCATGACAATAATCACGGCCAGAATGATCAATAGATTGGTCAGGGTCATACATCGTTCCTGTTTAATCGAAAATATTCAAAACGCGACTGATCAGTGTGTGAATCGTCAACATAAAGTGCGCGGCTATTCATTGTCGCCCCCTTGGCTCGAGGCCGCTTCGAGCTCGGCGCGACGCTCATCGACGTCGGGCGCTTCAGACTCTGAGGCCTCATCGCCCTCGTCGGCGTCTTCCACCCGGTCGCGGGCAATGGTCTTTTTGGTTTTGGCGCCCAGGCGCCGGATGTTGTCGACCCGCCGCAACAGATTGCCTTTGCCGGTCGACAACCTTTTGTGGGCGGTATCAAAGGCTTCCTGCGTTTTGCCGATATGCGCGCCCACGGTTTCCAGCGACTCGAGCAGCAATACAAACTGATCGTGCAGGCCACCGGCATCCCGGGCGATCCGCTCGGCGTTTTTGTTCTGCTTCTCGTAGCGCCAGATATTCTCCACCGTGCGCAGAATCGCCAACAGCGTGGTCGGGCTGGCCAGAATGATGTGTTTGTCGTAGGCGTCGCTATAGAGCTTGGGGTCCTGCTGCAGCGCGAGCATGAAAGCGGCTTCAATCGGTACAAAAATGAACACGAAGTCGAGGGCGCGCACGCCTTCGAGCCTTTCATAGTCTTTTACGCTCAGATTGCGGATATGGTTGCGTAGGGACTGAACATGCTGCGCCAGAAACTGATCGCGCTCGCTCTGGTCTTCACTGTTGCAGTACTTTTCATAGTCCACCAGTGAGACCTTGGCGTCGATGATGATGTCCTTGTTCTCCGGCAGACGCACGATCACATCGGGCATGCGCCGGCTGCCGTCGGCGCCGCTGAAGCTGACTTGGGTTTCGTATTCACGCCCTTTCTGCAGGCCCGACTGCTCCAGCAGCCGCTCCAGCACCACCTCGCCCCAGTTGCCCTGGGACTTGGTATTGCCCTTGAGCGCCTGCGCCAGGCTGACCGCATCCTGGCCGATCTTCTGGGCCTGTTTCTGCAGCTCCACGATCTGCCCGGCGAGGCGGCTGCGCTCGGAGTTTTCCTTTTCGTACACGTCCTCGACCTTGCGGCGAAACTCGGTCAGTTGCGACTTGAGTGGATCGATGGTGGTTTCGAGCAGATTTTTGCTGCTATTGGAGAACTGTTGCTGCTTGCTGTCGAAAATCCGGTTGGCCAGGTTTTCAAACTCGCCGGTCAGCTGCTTTTTGGCATCCTGCAGCAGTGCCAGTTGCTCTTCAAAGCGCTCGCGTTCCTGTCCCAGCCGGGTCTGCAGCTCGGTCACCTGGCCTCGCGCCTCGGACAATTGCTGCTCGCGCGCCCGCAGGTCCTCGTGCAGGCGGCTCTGGTATTGCACTTTCTCCCGCGCGGCCGCCAGTTCCTGCTGAACCTCGCTCAGGCGGGTGCGCAGTTGATCCGACTGCTGGCGAGCCTCGCGCAGCTGCTGACGCTGCTCCGTCAGCTGTTCGCCCGCATCGCTCAACTGTCGCTGCACCTGGAGCCGTTCATGCTGCAGGCGCGCTTCGGTCAGTGCCCAGTCGCCTTCCCGGCGCTGCAACTCATTTTCCAGCTCCCGGGTGCGGGCCGAGACCGCCTCGCGCACCCGTCCGCGGAACAGCAGCAGGGCCATCAGCAGGCCGAAGGAAAAACCACCGGCGGCGGTCAGGGGCAGTATCAGTTCAGTCAATTGCAAGTGTCGATTCCCATTTTCCGGTTTGCCCGCTTGTGTCGGGCCTCTTGTGTCAGGCCTCTTGTGTCCGGCCAAAGGGCAAAATACAATCTCGTTCCAACTAGTGTGCTGTAACACCCTATATGGACCTATCAGAGCCCCCCGAAAGTGTCAGGACAAGGCGCAGTGCGCAGGCAATGGCGGGCCCTTGTCAAGCACTGCAACGCCGTCATGGCGCTTTCGGGGGGCTCCCTTCGGGCGAGCCGCTGGCCGGCCATCTGCGGTGTTGCGCTTGTTTGAAAGGGAATGACCCTTCCGGCACAAGCGCGCCTTGCATCTGACCGGCCAGCGACTCGCTGATAGGTTCATATAGGGTGTTACAGCACACTAATTCTATCAAGGCCGGAGCCTTGTCTCATACGGCCCAAGGGTATGAGCCAGACCAGCCGCCTCAGTCAGCCGGAGAAACGCCAGTGCCAACCGATTCACACGATCGCAACCCGCGCGTCCTGGTGTTCGATTCGGGCGTGGGCGGCCTGAGTGTGGTGGCCGAAATCCAGCGCCAGCTCCCCGGTTGTGATCTGATTTACGCCTCCGACAATGCCGCCTTTCCCTACGGTACCAAAAGCGAGGCGACGCTGATCGAACGGGTCGATGTCGTCCTGCACCGGCTGCTGGCCCGGGAGGCGGTGGACATCATTGTGGTCGCCTGCAACAGTGCCAGCACCCTGGCTCTGCCGGCGATCCGGGCGCGCTTCAGCCAGCCCATCGTGGGCGTGGTGCCCGCCATCAAACCGGCAGCGGCTCTGTCCAGCACCCGGGTGATCGGCTTGCTCGCGACCCCCGGAACGATTGCGCGCCAGTATACACGGGATCTGATCCGCGAATTTGCCAGTGACTGCGAGGTGATTTCGTTGGGCTCTTCCGAACTGGTGCAGATGGCGGAGCAGCACCTGCGCGCTCAGCCGCTGGCGCCAGGCGCACTGGCGCGCATCCTGGCGCCGCTGCACAGCCACCCGCGCGGCGCCGAGATGGATACGCTGGTGTTGGCCTGCACCCACTTTCCGCTGTTGCGCCAGGAGCTGCGTGACGTGCTGGGAGAGACGGTGCGCCTGGTGGACTCGGGAGAGGCTATTGCCCGGCGCGTCCAGCACTGGTTGGCGACCCTGCCATTATCCGCCGGGGCGCGGCCTGTCCACCACGAAGCCTGGTTCACCCGGGATACGTCCGAGGTGCGGGCACTGGCGCCCGCGCTGGCGCGCTTTGGAATTCAGGATCTGTCGGTGGAGCCGGTCCCGTTTGCCGACTCGAACAACAGCTGCATCAACTGATCGGCCGGCATGGGGCGATGGAAATAATACCCCTGCGCATAATTGCAGCCGCAGCGGCGCAGAAACCGCAGCTGGGGCTCGGTTTCAACCCCCTCGACAATCACCTGATAGTTCAGACTGGCGGCCATCGCGACAATCAGCGAAGTGATGGCCCGGTCCTCCTCATCGTCAGGCAGATCCTGCACAAAGCTGCGATCGACTTTCAGACAATTCACGGGCAGGCGTTTGAGATAGCTCAGTGACGAATAGCCGGTGCCGAAGTCGTCAATGGCCAGCCCCACACCCAGCCCGCGAATGGCGTGCAGGTGCGCCAGTGCCACATCCGCATCGGCCATCAGGGTGCTCTCGGTCACTTCCAGCACCAGGCACTCGGGGTTGATCCCGCTGTCGGCAATTACCGCCTTGAAGTCAGAGACAAACTCACGATCGTTAAGCTGGCGCGCGGAGATGTTGATCGATACCCTAACCCCCTTGAGCTTTGCTTTCTGCAGGCAGCGGGCCTGTTGGCAGGCACTGCGCAGGACCCACTTGCCAATGGGCACGATCAGGCCGCAATTTTCCGCGATGGGAATGAATTGATCGGGCGGTATCAGGCCCCGCTCGGGATGATTCCAGCGAATGAGCGCCTCCGCTCCGATCACCTTTCCCGTACTCACATCAAGCTGGGGCTGGTAGTAGAGCTCAAACTCGTGCTCTTTCAGCGCGCGCCTCAACTCACGCTCCATTCTGATCCGGTGCTCCACCTGAAAATTCAATTCCGGGCGATAGAACTGGAAGATGTTGCGCCCCTGATACTTGGCCTGGTACATGGCCAGGTCGGCGTTTTTCATCAGGGTATCGATGTTTTCACTGTCATCCGGCGCCAGGGTAATGCCGATACTGGTTCCAACCACCACTTCCTGCGCCCCCAGATGAATCGGGTCGCGCAGGGTTTCTATGATTTTTCCGGCCACCACAGAGGCATACTGCCCTTCCCCGATGTGGCGCAGCAGCACGGCAAACTCATCGCCCCCCAGACGGGCAACCGAGTCCTCCTCGCGCAGACACAGACACAGCCGACGCGCCACCTCGACCAACAGCTTATCGCCCGCTTCGTGGCCCAGGCTGTCATTGATGTCCTTGAAGTGGTCCAGATCCAGATAGAGCAGCGCCACATGGTTGTTCTCGCGCATCGCGCTGTGCAGGGCGGTGCGCAGTTGCTCCTTGAATAACAGGCGGTTTTCCAGGCCGGTCAGCTGGTCGTAATAGGCGAGCTTTTCCATATCCTGAATACTGGTGTTGAGCCCGCTGAACAGCTCATTGATCTTGTCGAGCATCCGGTTGATGCCCTGCGCGAGTTGGCTGATTTCGTCATTGCCTTTCTCACTCACCCGCAGCGTCCAGTTATCCGAACCGATGCGACCGGTGAACTGGGCCAGCTTCAGAATCCGGTGGGTCACCAGCCATTTGAGCCCATAAAACAGGGCCACCACCAGAAACAACACCATGCCGAAGATATTTTTGTATATCACCGCCATGGTATCCCGGTATTTGGCGGCGATTGTGGATTCGGGGTAAAACAGGCTGACGTGCCAGTCCAGGTTGGGCATTTTGCGATAGGTGATCCGATGCGTCGTTCCCTCGAAATCGCGCGAGTACACCTGCCCCGGCTCCACCTCGTCATTGACCACCGACAACAGGTAGTCTTCCTGATTGGCATCGGCCCCGCCACGGAACAGCTCATAGTGGTCAAGCACGTCCTGCGGTCGCTCCGGGGGCTTGGAGCTTTGCAGTATCACCTCGCCGTCGGCGCTGAAAATGAACGCTTCGAGCCCATCAAAATCCGCTTCCAGCTGGTTAAGCTGCTCGAACAGAAACGCCATTTCCAGATCGGCCCCCATGACCCCAATAAACCGGTCATCGCGATACATCGGGACCAACAGGGACGTGGTCCAGGCATGAGAGTAGACGTCAAAATAGAGCGGGGTCCAGCAGGGTTCCCGCTCGGGATTGTTCTCCGGGGCCGCCTTGGTATAGAAAATCTCCCGGGTGACATCGTGATCCGGCCGGTGGCCGGCAACCAGGCTGGCGGGCCAGATCCGGCTGACCCGGTTCGGCGTGATGAAGTAGAAAGCCACAAACTGTGATTTGAGCAATGGCTCGATATTCAGCCAGGTGTTGTTGGTGTGATAGACAAAGCGTCGGGTCCACTGATCGATTTCCGTGTCCCGATGAACGAAAACGCCGGACTCTCCGAGGTAATTACGGTGCGCGCCATCGGGATCTTCATCCAGTGAAAACGCCAGAGGCACCGGCTCAGTCTCGCTGCGCTGTAGCGCCGCTTTCATCGAATCACGGGCCGCCACCAGCAATTGCTGTCGCTCAGCCATGGCCGTACCAATCCGGTCCCGATAGCGCCCACTGAGCGCGTCGAGCCTCTGATCATAGGATTGCTGTAGGCGTCGGTATTCCTCCGCCCCCTGCCACAGCCCGATCAACAATCCACTAAGCGCAACGAAAAACACCACGATCAGCAGCAGCTTGGTGTTGAGCGATTGTATCACTGGCATGCATCTACCTCAGGAGCGGCGAGCCGTGGAGCCGCTACCACGACCTTTTCGTTATCTCGTTGTAATGTCACCTGCGTCTTTTGAGACTAGCACAAATTCTGGCATCCATTTCCCTTTGGATGGAGAGCGTACCCTGTCGGTCGCGTGCTATCCTTCGCTCTTTGACCCGCGCTTCGCACCCGACGGGCGCGCTTCGACCACCCGACGCCGGAAACCGACCCCATCGCCATGGTTCAAGCCCTCTTTGATCTGCACCCGCTGCTCCCTGCCCTGGAAGCCGACGAGCCCATCATTACCGCCAATGACCGCCTGCGCCGGCACCTGGTCAAGGCCTGGGATGAACACCAGCTGGCTCGGGGCAAGCAGGCCTGGCCGGCCCCAAGCGCGACCCCTCTGAACCGCTGGCTGGAAAACCACTGGCAGACGCTGGTGGAACGGGGCTACCCGGGTTGCCAGTTCGCGCTGGCGGGTCGTCCCCAGCGCCAGTTGCTCTGGGAGCAGGTCATCGCCCAGTCGGATGAAGCCAGCCAGTTGCTGCAGGCCGAGCCGCTCGCGCAACAGGCCGATGCCGCCCTGCGCAGCCTGACGCTCTGGCAGATTGACATTGAGCAACTGAGAGCCGACTCCTATACCAGCGGGAATACGGAGAGCTTTTTGCGGTGGCTGGCGGTGTTTGAACAACGGCTGGAAGCGCGCGGGCTGATCACCCCCGAGGCGGCGCATCAGATTGTGGCGCGCGCCTTTGACGATGGCGCCCTGCCCCGCCACTCGCGACTCTGGCTGACCGGCTTTGATGACCTGCCACCCCTGCACCGGCAGATCATCGAGTCGGCCTGTGATGGCTGGGTTGAACAGGCCGGCGGGATGGCGAGCGCCTCGGAGCCACAGCGGGTCCAGCTGCCGGACGCGGAAACCGAGCTGCGCGCCGCCGCACTCTGGAGCTTTGAGCAGCTGCAACAGACGCCGGACGCAACCCTGGGCATCATCGTGCCAGACCTGGGGCAGCGCCGGGATCAGGTCGAGCGGGTCTTTGCCGAGGTGTTCGAGCCCACCGCGGCGCTGCCCGATCGCACCCGCTACACCCTGCCGTTCAACTTCTCCGCCGGGATCCCCCTGGGCGGGACACCCCTGGTGCACAGTGGCCTGAGCCTGCTGGAGCTGCTGCGCGACCATTGGCCGCTGAACAACCTCTGTACCCTGTTGCAGTCGCCCTTCTGGGGCGATGCCGAGGCCGAGCTGGTGCTGCGCACCCAACTGTGCGAGCGTTTGCGGCGCCTGGGCAAGTTCGAGCTGACCGGCAGCGATCTGCGCTTTTACAGCCAGCAGCTGACCGAGAAGCAGCCCGATGCCGAGTCGCTACAGCTGGCGCGCCGACTGCAACAGCTGGACGAGCAGCGCCGCCGGCTGCCGCGCAGCACCAATGCCCGCCAGTGGGCCCAGAGTTTTCGCGAGAGCCTGGCACAACTGGGCTGGCCCGGCCCCCGCCGGCTGGACAGCCAGGAGTTCCAGCAGCTGGGTCAGTGGTTCGAGCTGCTGGAGACCTTCGCCACCCTGGAAGCCACCGGCACCGACCTGACCCTGGCCCAGGCGCTCAAGCAGTTGTCGCAACTGGCCGGACAGACCCCCTTTCAGGCCCAGACGCCGGACTCGCCCATTCAGATACTGGGCGCCCTGGAGGGCGCCGGGCTGCGATTCTCCCACTGCTGGGTACTGGGGCTGCACCAACGCCAGTGGCCGCCGGTCCCCGCGCCCAACCCGCTGCTGCCGCTGGATCTGCAACGGCGCGAACAGATGCCCCACGCCACCGCCGAGCGGGAACTGTCCATCGCCCGCAGCCTGACGGAGAATTATCAGCGCTGCGCCGAGCAGGTGGTGTTCAGCTCGCCCAGCGCCGATGACCAGGGCGATCTCAGCCCCAGTCCGCTGATTCGCTCGATGGCCGAGATTCCCCTGGAGGAACTGCTGCCACAACCACAGAGTCATCTGCAGCGCTACCGGCAGGCGCTGCGCCGCTCGGCCCGTTTGCAGCCGGTGCGGTGCGAGCGGGGCCCAACTGTGGACCTGAGCGCCAAAGCGCCAGGGGGCAGCGGTCTGTTCAAACACCAGGCCGCCTGCCCCTTCAACGCCTTTGCCCAGTTGCGCCTGGGAGCGCGCGCGCCCGACGCCCCGGTGGTCGGTCTCTCGGCCGCCGAGCGGGGCACGGTTCTGCACGGCATTCTTGCGGCGATCTGGGGAGAGCTGCGCAACTCTGAGCAACTGCATGCGGCTGAAGAGTCTTACCTGCGCCAGCAGGTGGAGGCCGCCTGTACAGCCAGTCTGGAGCCCATCCGCCAGCGCCGGCCGCGCGAGCTCGGGCCCGAGTACTGCGCCCTGGAGCATGAGCGTCTGACCGACATGGTGTTGCGCTGGCTCGCGCTGGAAAAAACCCGCCCGCCCTTTGAAGTGATTGCCCGGGAGGAGCGGCGCGATATCGATTTTGCCGGCCTGAAACTCACGCTGTTCATCGACCGCATCGATCGGCTGGACAACGGCGAACAGCTGTTGATCGACTACAAGACCGGCGCCGATCTGAATCCCCAGCAGTGGCTGGGCGAGCGGCCGGATGAGCCCCAGCTGCCGCTCTACGCGGTCACCGCCTCGGACGAAGTCAAAGGCGTGGCCTTTGCCCAGCTCAACCCCAAGGCCCTGCAATGGATTGGTCTGGGCGAACTGCAAAGCCCCCTGCCCGGCCTGAAGCCCGCCGACCCGGACTGGGCCGGCCAACGGGCCGACTGGCAGCAGGTGCTGGAGCAACTGGCGGAGGACTTCATTGCCGGCGATGCCCGGGTGGACTTCAAGGACGCCAAATCCCGACGCTACAGCGAAGAGCTGATCCCCCTCAACCGCGCGCTGGAGACCGACACCCTCCAGGACTACCTGCGTCAGGAGGGCCGCTGATATGGAGGACCCGAGCATTCAGGAAGCACTCGATCAACTGC
Organism: Marinimicrobium sp. C2-29; assembly: GCF_038419845.1. Lineage (NCBI taxonomy): Bacteria > Pseudomonadati > Pseudomonadota > Gammaproteobacteria > Cellvibrionales > Cellvibrionaceae > Marinimicrobium > Marinimicrobium sp. C2-29. Next base: position 88,308 of record NZ_JBCAQT010000016.1, on the reverse strand, counting down.
CGCACGGCGATTTCAGCCCCGACAACCCGCCCGACCGGGAGGCGCGCCTGGCGGCGCTCGACCCCACCGGCTCCTTTGCCGTGGCCGCCCCGGCCGGCTCGGGCAAAACCGGCCTACTGACCCAGCGGGTACTGACCCTGCTGGCGCTGTGCGACGAACCGGAAGAAGTCCTGGCCATCACCTTCACCCGCAAGGCGGCGGGCGAAATGCAGGAGCGGATCATGGCCGCCCTGCGCGAGGCGGCGGAGACACCGGAACCAGAGGATCCTCACGCCCGGCGCACCTGGCGCCTGGCCAGCGCGGTCCTCAAGCGCGACCGGGAGCGTCAATGGCAACTGCTGTTCAGCCCTCAGCGCCTGCGCATCCAGACCATCGACAGCCTGTGCCGAGCGATTACCCGGCAACTGCCCCTTGAGAGCCAGTTGGGCGCCCAGCCGGATACCCTCGACACCCCGGAGCTCGCCTACCGGCAGGCCGTGCACCAGTTTCTGGCCCGGCTCGAGACCGACGAGAGCATTCGCGAGGATCTTAAACGCCTGCTGCGCCACCTGGACAGCAACCTGGGGGCGGTGGAAACCCTGCTGATGCGCCTGTTGGCCAAGCGCGACCAGTGGCTGGGGGTGATGCTCGAAGCACGGACCGAGCACGCGCGCTCCTATCTGGAGGCGGTGCTGCAGGATGTGATTGAAGAGCAGCTGCAGGCGGTCGCCGAGCGCATCGGCTACCAGGCCAGCGAACTGTGCCTGCTGGCCGACAAGGCCGCCGCCAATGCCGCCGAGGACAACCCCGAGAGCCCCATCGCGGGCCTGAAGGGCATCACCGGACTGCCCGAATGCGAACCCGCCGCGCACACTCAGTGGTTGGGCCTCGCCGACCTGTTGCTCACCGGCAAGGGCGAGTGGCGCAAACGCCTGACCAAAAAAGAGGGATTCCCGGCCGGTAAACCCGGCGCTGAGCTCAAAGCGCTGTTTGCCGAGGTCGCCGGTCAGTTGCAGGAGCAGAGCCCGGACCTGGCGGAGCAGCTGCACGCGGTGCGGACCCTGCCGCCGGCGGAATACACCGCAAGCCAGTGGCAGCTGCTCGACAGCCTCACCCGCCTGCTGCCCCAGCTGGGCGCCGAACTGACCCTGGTGTTCAAGCAGCTGGGTGCCACCGATTACAGCGCCATTGCCCAGGCCGCCAGCCTGGCCCTGGGCGACCCGGACAACCCCACCGATATCGCCCTGAAACTGGATTACCGCATCCAGCACATTCTGGTCGATGAATTTCAGGATACCGCCGCGCCACAGTTGCAGCTGCTGGAACAGCTCACCGCCGGGTGGCAGCCGGACGATGGCCGCACGCTGTTTATTGTGGGCGACGGCATGCAGTCCTGCTACGGCTTCCGCGACGCCAACGTTGGCCTGTTTCTGGATGCGCGCGAACACGGCATCGGCCAGGTACCGCTGACCGCGCTCGATCTGCAGGTCAACTTCCGTTCCCAGACTGAAGTTGTGCGCTGGGTCAACCGGGTGTTTCAACAGGCCTTTCCGGCACGGGACGACATCGGCCGGGGCGCGGTCCGCTATGCCCCCTCCATTGCCTTCAACGCGCCGCTGGAGGGCGAGGCGGTCCAGTTTTACGGTTGCCTCTACCAGAATGAGACCGACCAGTCGGACCCCGAGGTGCTCAATCCCGAGGCCAGCCCGGACCGGACCCTGGCCCAACTGCAGGAAGCCGAATCCGTGGCCCGGATTGCCGAACAGTCGCTGGCCGATAATCCCGAGGGAGAGGTGGCGATTCTGGTAAGGGGGCGCCCGCATCTGAGCTGGATATTGCCCGCTCTCGCGCGCCGGGGACTGCACTGGCAAGCCACCGAAATTGACCGCCTGGCGACGCGCATGGCCATCGTCGATCTAATGTCCCTGACCCGGGCCCTGCTCAATCCGGACGACCGGATCGCCTGGCTCTCGCTGCTGCGCGCCCCCTGGTGTGGCCTGGACCTGCACGACCTGCACCGGCTGATCACCGCCGATCTGGGCGAAGCCAGCCCGCGCCAGCGCGGCGGCTGGCCCGTGATCTGGCAGCAGCTGCGCCAGCGCGAGCAGATCGAGGGGCTGAGCGCGTCCGGCCGCCAGTGTCTGGACCGGCTCATGGCTGTGCTCGAGCCGGCCTGGCGGGAGCGCCAGCGCAAACCATTGCGACTCTGGCTGGAAGGCATCTGGCTGGCCCTGGGCGGCCCGGCCCTCTTGCTGGACCCGGCGGACGATGAAGATATCCCCAGCTACTTCGCCCTGATCGAGCGGCATCAACTGGGCACCGGCCTGCGCGACTGGGAGAGCTTTGAGCGCGCGGTCCAGGGCCTGTTTGCCGCGCCGCGCCCCGACGCCGACCCGCGCCTGCAGGTGATGACCCTGCACAAATCCAAAGGGCTGGAATTCGATACCGTGATCATCCCCGGCCTGGACCGGGGCGGCAACAGCGATGACAAAGAGCTGTTGCTCTGGCAGCAGCGCATCAACCACCAGGGCGAGCGGCAGTTATTGTTGGGCCCTCTCGCACCTATCGGCGCGGATGTCGATCCGCTCTACCAGTTCATGCGCGACGAGGCCAAGCGGCGCGACAGTTTCGAGGCCACCCGCCTGCTCTACGTGGGCTGCACCCGGGCGGTCAAGCGCCTGCACCTGCTCGCCTGCGTGGGCCTGGACCCGCGCAGTGGCAAGGCACGGGCCCCGAGGCAGGGCTCGCTGCTGCGCACCATCTGGGAACCCATCGAGCCGGAGATGCAATCGGCCCCGGCGCCCATCGTCGAGTCCACCGAGCCGCCGGAGTCTGCCCCGGATCAGCGCCCCGGCCTGCAACACCTCTTGCGCCTGCCGCCGGACTGGCACGCACCCGAGCTCGAAGAGGTCACGCTGCTGGAGCGCTACCGGGGGCACGAGTACGACGACGAAGAGAACCTTCCCGAAGAGGAAACCCCCGGCGCGCGTCTGGCCCGGCACACGGGCACGGTGCTGCACGGACAGTTACAGCAACTGACCGAGAGCGGGATGAACGAATGGTCGGAGGCCTGGGCCGACACCCGGGAGCCCTTCTGGGCGTTGCAGCTGCGTCAGTTGGGCTGGGAGCGGGACACGATTGATCAGGCACTCCACAAAATCCGGACCGGCCTGCAACGGACCCTGAACGACCCGGACGGACGCTGGCTGCTGGACCCCACTCACGAGGGCAGTGTGTGTGAGTGGGCGATCCGCCATCGAGTCGGTCAACGGGTTCAGGAGTCGGTGATCGATCGGAGCTTCATCGACCGGGGCGAGCGCTGGATTGTGGACTATAAAAGCAGCCAGCCCGAGAGCGGCGAATCGACGGAGGCCTTCATCGCCCGGGAGGTCGACAGCTATCGCGAGCAGTTGCAGCGCTATGCGCGGGTACTCGAGGCCTTGGGCGAAGATCGTCCGCTCAGGACCGCGCTCTACTTCCCACTGCTGGATCGGCCCCAGCGGTTGGTTAAGGTAGAGCATAGTGGGTCCTGATTAATAAAGGACCCCAAAAATAATAGATTGATGCTATGGACGCCATCGCTAAAAATCTCCCAAAAAGCACTCTAATTTCAGTAGAATAGAGCTGAATTCTCAATAAATCTCTATGGATTGACCAGCTAATGACCAATACTCAAATAGACGATCTCAATGTAGTCTCCCAGGAGCTGCTGATCTCGCCGGATGACCTCAAGCGCGAGTTGCCCATGAGCGACAAGGCTCGGGAGGTTGTCACCCAGGGCCGGGAAACCATTCGCAATATCCTCGATCGCAAGGACCACCGGATATTCGTGGTGATTGGCCCCTGCTCCATTCACGATGTGGAAGCCGCCAAGGACTATGCCCAGCGGCTGAAAAAGCTCGCCGATGAGGTCAGCGATACCATCTATATCGTGATGCGCGTCTATTTTGAGAAGCCCCGGACCACCACCGGCTGGAAAGGTCTGATCAACGATCCCTACCTGAACGACTCCTTCAAGATTCAGGAAGGGCTGCATATCGGCCGCAAGCTGCTGCTCGATATCGCCGAAACCGGCCTGCCCGCCGCCACTGAGGCGCTGGATCCGATTTCGCCCCAGTACATGCAGGATCTGATCAGCTGGTCGGCCATCGGCGCGCGTACCACCGAATCCCAGACCCACCGGGAAATGGCCAGCGGCCTGTCCGGCGCGGTGGGCTTCAAAAACGGCACCGACGGCAGTCTGACGGTGGCGATCAATGCGCTCAAATCCGTTTCCAAGCCCCACCGTTTCCTGGGCATCAACACCGGGGGTCAGGTCTCCATTGTGCATACCCGGGGTAACTCCTACGGCCACGTGGTGCTGCGCGGCGGCAACGGCAAACCGAATTACGATTCGGTCAGCGTCACCATGTGCGAACAGGAGCTGGAAAGCGCCGGCGTCAACCCGCCCAACATCATGGTCGATTGCAGTCACGCCAACTCCAACAAGAACCATGAGCTGCAGACGCTGGTGATCGACAATGTCGCCAACCAGATCATGGAGGGCAACCAGTCCATTATCGGGCTGATGGTCGAGAGCCACATCGGTGCCGGCAATCAGAAGATTCCGGACGATCTCAAGGACCTGAAGTACGGCGTGTCCATTACCGATGCCTGCATTGATTGGGATACCACCGAGAAAGCCATCAAGGGCATGCGCGACAAGATCAAGGACCACCTGAAAAAACGGGTCTGATGCCTGTTTTTATCGTCTCGCACGCTTCTGAAAAGCGCCCCCACCGGGCGCTTTTTTTTATACAAGAAACTTCTGTTTTCCTGCATTCGGGCCCTAGCACGGCCGCCCACGCCCTCTCCCCCCTCAATTTGACGCAACAGCAGATCGTGTTAGTCTGAAAAAACAGTTTTGCAATCACGTTACGTTTTTCTCCCATTTTTATTGTCTTTGATCCAATCAAAGGGGCATAGAGTCATGGCAGAAAAGAAGGAGCCAACACCCGCAAACAAACCGTATGTATTGATCACCGGTGCCGCTGGCGGGATAGGAACAGCCCTGACCCGTGCTCTGCGCGATCAATATCGCATCATCGCGCTGGATATGTTCGAGACCGATGAGGCTGACGCCAGCTATACCTTCGATCTCACTTCTCTGGACTCAGTCAAACTGGCATTGCAGACAATCGCCGACGATCATACCCGGGAGCTTGCGGCCGTTGTGCACCTGGCCGCTTACTTTGACTTCTCCGGCGAACACTCTCCGATGTACGACAAGGTCAACGTCGAGGGTACGAAGAATCTCCTCGAAGCACTGCAGGCATTCAATGTCGAGCGGTTCATTTATTCAAGCACCATGCTGGTCCATCGCCCCACCTATCCGGGCCAGAAGATCACTGAGGACTCACCCATTGGTCCGCGCTGGATTTACCCTCAATCCAAGGCCGATACGGAAGCGGTCATTGAAGAGAACGCCGGCGATATTCCCTACACCCTGTTGCGTCTGGCGGGCCTCTATGATGAGAACAACTGCGTTCCCACTCTGGCTCATCAGATTGCCCGCATTTACGAACACAATCTCAAAAGCCATCTGTATGCCGGCAACACCGGCGTCGGTCAGGCCTATGTTCACAAGGAAGACATGATCGACGCCTTTCATCGAACCATTGATCGGCGAAAGGAGCTGCCCAAAGCAGACGCCATTCTCGTGGGGGAAGAGCGTAGCGACACCTACGAAGCCATACAGAATCGTCTGGGTGAACTGCTTCACGGCAAGGAAAAGTGGGCGACGGTGTCGGTCCCCAAACCCGTCGCCAAAACCGGAGCGCTGGTGGAGGAGAAGTCCGAGCCGGTGGTACCTGATGATTTCGATAAGGGCGAAAAGCCGTTCATTCGCCCCTTCATGATTGATCTGGCCAGTGACCACTATGAACTGGATGCCAGCCGCGCCCGGGAGCAACTGGACTGGAAGCCCAGGCACAGCCTGTTCGACACCCTGCCCGCCATCGTGGACAACCTGAAAAAGGATCCACACGGCTGGTATGAAAGCAACGGGGTCACGCCGCCCGACTGGCTCGCCGAGGCGGACGAACGCGGCCACCACCCCGAGCGGGTACTCAAGCAACATCACCGTCAGTTTCTGAGCCAGCACAATCAGAACCTCTGGGCGCATTTCGTCAATATGGTGCTGGGTCTGTGGTTGCTGTTCTCCCCCGCCCTGCTGGGCTACACCGATACGGGTCTGGCCTACAGCGACTGGGCCTCCGGGGCACTGCTGATCGGCTTTGCCGGGCTGTCGCTTTCCTGGAAGCTCGCCTGGGCACGCTGGGTGTGCGCCGCCATCGGCCTGTGGGTGCTGTTCGCGCCACTCGCTTTCTGGACCGAGAGTGCGGCCGGGTACCTCAACAGCACCCTGGTCGGGATGCTGGCCATCGGCTTCGCCGCCGCGCTGAGGCCCGCCCCCGGCGTCTCGCCCGTGGCCGCCACCACCGGGCCGACTACGCCGCCGGGCTGGGACAACAACCCCTCCAGCTGGCTTCAACGGGCGCCGGTCATTGGCCTGGCGCTGGTGGGTTTTTTCCTCTCACGCTATATGGCCGCACTTCAGCTCGGTCATATTGACGCCGTCTGGGATCCGTTTTTCGCCGGGCTCGGCGGAGCGGGCAATCAGAACGGAACCGAGGCGGTCATCACCTCGGACCTGTCCGAATCCTTTCCGGTGTCCGACGCCGGGATGGGTGCCATTGTCTACGCTCTGGAAATTCTCATCGGCCTGATCGGGACGACTCAGCGCTGGCGCACCATGCCCTGGCTGGTGGCCTCCTTTGGTGTTCTGATTGTTCCCCTGGGTGTGGTGTCCATCACCTTCATCATTATCCAGCCAATACTCATTGGCACCTGGTGCACGCTGTGCCTGATTACCGCTGCCCTGATGCTGTTGCAGATCGCTTACGCCTTTAACGAATTTGTCGCTACCGGGGAATTTCTCCACCGGCGGTACAAGGCCGGGGCACCCGTCCTGAAGATTTTCTTCACCGGCGACACTGACGAGGGCAAGTCCGAACCGACCGGGGAAAACTTCCAGAGAAATCCGCTCTGTATCCTGCGCGACAGCCTGGTGACCGGCGTCAATCTGCCGTGGAACCTCGGCCTCTGCCTTCTGATCGGTCTCTGGCTGATGTTTACCCGGGTCACGCTGGGCAATGAGGGCGGCATGGCCGACTGGGACCATCTGATCGGCGCGCTGGTGATTACCCTCGCCGCCATCGGTATGGCCGAGTCCGCACGCCCCGTGCGCTGGTTGATCGTGCCTTTGGCGGCCGTATTGCTGGTAACCCCGTTTATTTACGTCGTGGGCCTGAAGGCCATTGTTTCGAGCATCATCTGCGGTCTCGCCCTGATGGCACTGAGTGTCCGGCGCGGCCCGATCAACGGGCGTTATGGTCGCTGGAGCCGCGCTCTGAAGTAACACAGATCAGCGGAAATACCGAGGGGGTTGAATTCTCGATAAACACCATAAGGTCAAAGGTAGACACAACAGAAAAGAGTTCATCAAGTCCAACACTGATGGACTCTTTGTTTCTACTAATTGCCAATGGAGGTCGAGTTATGCGCACCACCTTGTGCACGATAGGTTTTGTCGCGGCCGCGTCGCTGTCAGGCGCCGCCCTTGCCGCTCCACCCTACCTTGATCCGGACAGTTCCTGGATCACATTGAGCGGGGAAGTCTCCAGCACCGCCGATGAGAGCTTTACCCTGGACTATGGCGACGGAAACGTGACCGTCACCATGAAAGATTGGGAATGGTATGACAACAATGAGGCCGTGCTGGAAGACGATAGCGTTACGGTGTACGGCAAAGTCAACGACGAGACTTACGAGAAAACGACCATTGATGCCAGCAGTATCTTTGTCGAAGGGCTGGGCACTTACTTCTATGCCAGTGCCGAAGACGAAGAGAGTTTCGAAGACATTGATATAGCGCCCAGTGTTCCCGTGGTGGTCGGTGCCCTCTCCGTGACCGGAACGATCACCGAAGTGGACGGGCGTGAATTCAAAATTGACTCCGGCCTCAGAGAGGTCACGGTCGATACCAGCTCCATGGATTACAACCCCATGGATGAGAGCCGATTCCAGACTCTGGAACAAGGTGACCTGGTTACGGTCACGGGCGATATCAATACCGGCGTGGGAATCTTCTCGAACCGGAAACTGATGGCAGAGCACGTGATGACGCTGTCAGATGAAAGCGCCAATTAGGCCGGTCCGTTATGCGGCTTAAAAAGACGGTGGGCGGAGCCCACCCTACAACCTGAAAAGCCCGCTTTTGACGGCGGGCTTTTTAGATGGGCACCGGCCACCCACGTAGGGAGGGCTCCGGCGTTTTTCTTCGTAGGGTGTGCTCCGGCGCTTTTCTTCGTAGGGTGGGCTCCGGCGCTTTTCTTCGTAGGGTGGGCTCCGGCGCTTTTCTTCGTAGGGTGGGCTCCGCCCACCACAAAGCCCAATACAGGGCGGGCAAGGCGAAGCCTGACCATTGTATTAAATATAGGCGTTGGTGCGATCCGAGTGGTCGGTGACATCGCGGATGCCCTTGAGCTCCGGCAGCTTGTCCATCAGCGCCACTTCCACTCCGTTTTTCAGGGTCACTTCCACGGCGCCACAGCCTTGGCAACCGCCGCCAAACTGCAGAACGGCGTAGTTATCGTCGGTGATCTCCACCAGGCTGACGTTACCGCCGTGGGAGGCGAGCCCCGGGTTGACCTCGTTGTACAGCACGTAGTTGACGCGGTCTTCCAGCGGGCTGTCGTCGTTCACCTGGGGCATCTTGGCGTTGGGGGCCCGGATGGTGAGCTGTCCGCCCATGCGATCCGGTGAGTAATCGACCTTGGCATCTTCCAGATAAGGCAGGCTGCGCCCTTCGAAAAAGGCCTTGAAGCCCTCCAGCTCGACGATTTCATCGTCTTCCTTCTCTTCACCGGGCCGGCAATAGGCAATACAGGTCTCGGCCTGGGGCGTGCCCGGGCTGGCGACAAACATGCGGATTCCGACGCCCTCGCTGTCTTTCTGCTTGTCCAGAAGCTCTTTGAGGTACTGCTGGGCGGATTCTGTGATATCTACATTAACCATGGCGGTAATAGTGATTCTCCGATACCTGATTGATTTACTCAGGTATTTTACGGCATATCGGGGCAGGACACAAAGGGCCAGCAGGACCAATACCTGCGCGCGGCGCCCATATCTGCTAAAATTCCCGCCCTTTTGAATGACTTCGACCCTGAACTTCAATTCCTGTTAATAGGTACTCCATGAGCTCCAATCAAGACCGCACGGCCCGCCTGGACACTCTGCACCGCCTGATCCGCGAGCGCATCCTGATCCTGGATGGGGGCATGGGCACCATGATCCAGAACCTCAAGCTCAGCGAGGCGGAGTACCGGGGTAAGCGGTTTGCGGACTACCACCAGGATGTGGCCGGCAACAACGACCTGCTGAGCATCACCCAGCCCGTCATGCTGCGGGAGATCTACCAGGGGTACCTGGACGCCGGCGCGGACATCATCGAGACCAACACCTTCAACTCCACCCGGGTGTCCATGGCGGACTACGATATGGAAGATCTCGTGCCGGAGCTCAACCGGGAGGCCGCCCGGTTGGCGCGGGAGATTGCCGATGACACCACCGCTGACAACCCGGACAAACCCCGCTTTGTCGCCGGGGTGCTCGGCCCGACCAGTCGCACCTGCTCCATCTCCCCGGATGTGAACGACCCGGGGGCGCGCAACGTCACCTTCGATCAGCTGGTGGAAAACTACCTGGAAGCGGTAGAAGGCCTGGTGGAAGGTGGCTCTGACCTGATCCTGATCGAGACGGTGTTTGACACCCTGAACGCCAAGGCGGCCACTTTCGCGGTGCAGAAGTACTTTGACCGGCTCGGCTTTGAGCTGCCGCTGATGATCTCCGGCACCATTACCGATGCCTCCGGCCGGACCCTCTCGGGACAGACCACCGAGGCCTTTTACAACTCCCTGGCCCACGCTACGCCCTTCTCCATGGGCCTGAACTGCGCCCTGGGCGCGGAAGAGCTGCGCCCCTACGTGCAGGAGATGTCCCGGGTGGCGGAGTGCTTTGTCTCCGCCCACCCCAACGCTGGCCTGCCCAACGAGTTCGGCGAGTACGATCAGTCGCCGGAAGAGATGGTATCGGTGGTGGAAGAATTCGCCGCCAGCGGCCTGGTCAACATCATCGGCGGCTGCTGCGGTACCACCCCCGAACATATCAGGGCCATTGCCGAGGCGGTGGCCAAGCACCCCCCACGCCGCCTGCCCGAGATTGAGCCGGCCTGTCGTCTCTCGGGCCTGGAACCATTCAACATCACCAAAGACTCCCTCTTTGTGAACGTGGGCGAGCGCTGCAACGTGACCGGCTCAGCGCGCTTCAAGCGCCTGATCATGGAGGAGGACTACACCACCGCCCTGGAGGTGGCCCTGCAGCAGGTTGAGGGCGGCGCCCAGATCATCGACGTCAACATGGACGAGGCGATGCTGGACTCCGAGAAAGCCATGGTGCGCTTTCTCAACCTGATCGCCGGCGAGCCCGACATCGCGCGCGTGCCGGTCATGGTCGACTCCTCCAAGTGGAGCGTCATCGAAGCCGGCCTCAAGTGTGTCCAGGGCAAGGCCATCGTCAACTCCATCAGCATGAAAGAAGGCGAGGAAGAGTTCATCGAGCGCGCCCGTCTGTGTCGTCGCTACGGCGCGGCCGTGGTGGTGATGGCCTTCGACGAAGATGGCCAGGCCGACACCGCCGCGCGCAAAAAAGAAATCTGCGAACGCTCCTACCGGGTACTGGTGGACAAGGTCGGCTTTCCGCCCCAGGACATCATTTTTGACCCGAATATTTTCGCCATTGCCACCGGCATCGACGAGCACAACAACTACGCGGTGGACTTCATCGAAGCCACCCGCTGGATTCGCGACAACCTCCCCCACGCCGGTGTCTCCGGCGGGGTGTCCAACGTGTCCTTCTCCTTCCGGGGCAACAACCCGGTGCGTGAAGCCATTCACTCGGTGTTCCTGTACCACGCCATCAAGGCCGGCCTGAACATGGGGATCGTCAACGCCGGTCAGTTGGCCGTGTACGATGACCTGCCCGCCGAGCTCAAAGAGAAAGTCGAGGATGTGATCCTCAACCGCACCGACAACGGCACCGAAGCCCTGCTGGATATCGCTGAAAAGTATCGCGGCGACGGCAGTACCGGTGAGAAAAAAGAAGACCTGGAGTGGCGCAGCTGGACGGTGGAGAAACGCATCGAGCATTCGCTGGTCAAGGGCATCACCACCTTCATTATCGAGGATACCGAAGAGGCGCGCGAGAAAGCCGACAAACCGCTCGAGGTCATCGAAGGCCCGCTAATGGACGGCATGAACGTGGTGGGCGATCTGTTTGGCGAAGGCAAGATGTTTCTGCCTCAGGTGGTCAAATCCGCGCGCGTGATGAAGCAGTCGGTCGCCTACCTGCAGCCCTACATCGAGGCGGAGAAAACCGAAGCCAGCAAGCCCAACGGCAAAATCCTGATGGCCACGGTCAAGGGCGACGTGCACGACATCGGCAAGAACATCGTGGGCGTGGTACTGCAGTGCAACAACTACGAAGTGCTCGACCTGGGCGTGATGGTCCCTACGGAGAAAATCCTGAAAACCGCCGTGGAAGAAAACTGCGATATCATCGGCCTGTCCGGCCTGATCACGCCCTCGCTCGATGAGATGGTCAACGTCGCCCGGGAAATGCAGCGCCAGGGCATCGACAAGCCCCTGCTGATCGGGGGCGCGACCACCTCCAAGGCGCACACGGCGGTCAAGATCGACCCGGCCTTCAACCTCAACCAGGTGGTGTACGTGCCCGACGCTTCCCGCGCGGTGGGCGTAGCCGGCAACCTGCTGTCGGACGTCAACCGGGGCAAGTTTGTCGAGGACCTGGAAGCCGAGTACGAAAAAGTGCGGGTGCGCAACGCCAACCGCAAACCGCGCGGCACCCTGCGCGCCTACCCCCAGGCCATCGAGCACGGGGTCAAATTCGATTGGGATAAATACACCCCACCGGCGCCGACCTTTACCGGTCTGAAAGTGTTCGACGACTACCCGCTTGAAGACCTGCTGGATGTTGTCGATTGGACACCCTTTTTCATGAGCTGGGACCTGGCCGGCAAGTACCCGAAGATTCTGGACGACAAGGTTGTCGGCGAAGCCGCACGCAGCCTGTTCGACGATGCCCAGAAAATGCTGCGCAAGCTGATCGATGAAAAGCGGCTGAAAGCGCGTGGCGTCATCGGCTTCTGGCCCGCCAACCGGGTCAACCACGACGACATCGCCGTCTACAATGAGGCGGGCGAGCAGATCGATACCCTGCATCACATCCGCCAGCAACAGCAGAAGCCGGGCAACGACGCCGCCAACTATTCACTGGCCGACTTTGTCGCGCCCAAAGAGAGCGGCAAAACCGACTATGTCGGCGCCTTTGCGGTCACCGCCGGTATCGGTGCCGAGGAGCTCGCCCAGGAGTACGAAAAGGCCGGTGACGACTACAACAGCATCATGGTCAAGGCTCTGGCCGACCGTCTGGCAGAAGCCTTCGCCGAACACATGCACCGGCGCGTGCGCAGGGAGTTCTGGGGTTACCAGCCCGAAGAGCAGCTGAGCAATGAGGAGCTGATCCGGGAAAAATATCAGGGCATCCGCCCCGCCCCCGGCTACCCGGCCTGCCCGGACCACACGGAAAAAGCCACCCTCTTCCGGCTGCTCAACGCCGAAGAGAACAGCGGCCTGGAGCTCACCGAAAGCTTCGCCATGTACCCCACCGCCGCCGTCTCCGGCTGGTACTTCTCCCACCCGCAGTCCAAGTACTTCAACGTGGGCAAGATCCAGAAGGACCAGGTGGAAAGCCTGGCCGAGCGCAAGGGAATGGACATCGTGGAAATGGAGCGCTGGCTCAGCCCCGTCCTGGGCTACGAACCCGGCGCCTGAAAAAGGGGACGGAGGGAATATTTTTTGATCAATTTGATCAAAATTAAATCCCTCCGTCCCCTTTTTTGCGGTGGGCGGAGCCCACCCAAAAAAAAGGCCGGCAAATGCCGGCCTTTTTTAATGGAAAACGCAGACTGGAACTTAGTCTTTGTTTTTCATTTGCGCCTTGATCAGGTCGCCCAGTGTGGTCGGGGAGGCTTGCTCCGCTGACTTGGCACTGTGCTCCTTGACTGCGGCCTTCTCTTCAACCACGTCTTTGGATTTCACAGACAGGTTGATGGAGCGGTTCTTGCGGTCAGCACTGATGATCTTGGCTTCGACTTCGTCACCTACGTTCAGAACGTTGCGCGCGTCTTCGACTTTCTCGCGGCTCAGTTCAGAGGCTTTCAGAGTCGCTTCCACGTCTTCGGCCAGGGTCACGATCGCCGCTTTGGCTTCCACTTCCTTCACGATGCCTTTAACCACAGAACCTTTGTCGTTCTCGGCCAGGTATTCGGAGAAGGGATCGGTTTCCAGCTGCTTGATGCCCAGGGAGATGCGCTCGCGCTCCGGATCGATGGCCAGTACCACGGTTTCCAGCTCGTCGCCCTTCTTGTACTTGCGTACGGCTTCTTCTCCGGTTTCGTGCCAGGAGATGTCGGACAGGTGAACCAGACCGTCGATGCCGCCGTCCAGGCCAATGAAGATACCGAAATCGGTGATCGACTTGATCTTGCCGCTGATCTTGTCGCCTTTGGCGTAAGTGCGCGCGAAGACGTCCCAGGGGTTTTCCTGGCACTGCTTCATGCCCAGCGAGATACGACGACGCTCTTCGTCGATGTCCAGGATCATGACTTCAACTTCGTCACCTACCTGTACCACTTTGGAGGGGTGGATGTTCTTGTTGGTCCAGTCCATTTCGGAGACGTGAACCAGACCTTCCACACCTTCTTCCAGCTCGGCAAAGCAGCCGTAGTCGGTCAGGTTGGTCACCACGGCCTTGACCTTGGTGCCTTCCGGATAGCGACCGGTGATGTTGACCCAGGGATCTTCACCCAGTTGCTTCAGACCCAGAGATACGCGGTTGCGCTCGCGGTCGAACTTCAGAACTTTCACATCAATGTCGTCGCCGACATTCACGATTTCGCTCGGATGCTTGATGCGCTTCCAGGCCATATCGGTGATGTGCAGCAGGCCGTCAACACCGCCCAGATCGACGAAGGCGCCGTAATCGGTCAGGTTCTTGACGATACCCTTGATGGTCATACCCTCTTGCAGGGTTGCCAGCAGCTCTTCACGCTCTTCAGAGTTGGCCTGTTCCAGCACGGCACGACGTGAGACCACGACGTTGTTGCGGCGCTGATCCAGCTTGATTACCTTGAATTCCAGCTCTTTGCCTTCCAGGTGAGTGGTGTCGCGCACGGGGCGTACATCCACCAGGGAGCCGGGCAGGAATGCGCGGATGCTGGAAACGTCGACGGTAAAGCCACCTTTGACCTTGCCGTTGATGACGCCTTTAACCACTTCGTCCGCAGCGTGTGCCGCTTCCAGAACTTTCCAGGATTCGGCACGCTTGGCTTTTTCACGAGAGAGGCGGGTTTCACCGAAGCCGTCTTCGACGGATTCCAGTGCTACTTGTACTTCGTCGCCAATTTGCAGGTCCAGTTCACCTTCTTCGTTCAGGAACTGGTTGGCGGGAATGACACCCTCGGACTTGAGGCCGGCGTGTACGGTGACCCAGTCCTTGTCAATGTCGATTACAACGCCGGTCACGATGGTGCCGGGCTGCATATCAACGGTTTTTAAGCTCTCTTCAAATAGATCAGCAAAACTTTCACTCATGGTCATTAATAAAGCTACCTGTTTAGTTACCCGGTTGCGCCGCGAGTTCTGTTGGTGCGGGCATTGGCCGGGTTTACCGTACTGCCAGTGGTACGGGCCGGTGAATGAACAGTGGGGGCTACTCCCGTGCTGGCGGTTGTTAAAGTAGGCCCACCGATGCCGGTCAGGACAAATACACTGTCCAGCAAGCGCGGCAGGCTAGCAGATTCGGGGGTGGGAATCAAGGGTGGTGTGGGATTGCGGGCGGTTTGGGGTGTGGAGGAGGCTTTGGGTTGTGGCGGATGCGCTTGACGCTTATCCGCCCTACGTATACCACGGCGGGATCCGCAGGGTGGATCGGTCCGACGTTTCGGACAATCAAGCGCATCCACAGCCACCCAATTCATCCGTAGGGCGGATAAGCGTCAAGCGCATCCGCCGCTGCCGGGGTCAGACCCGCCCGTAGTTGTCGTCGAAGCGCTGGATGTCGTCTTCGCCCAGGTAGGGGCCGGACTGGACTTCGATGATTTCCAGGGGGATCTTGCCCGGGTTGCTCAGCCGGTGGCGGGTGCCCACGGGGATGAAGGTCGACTCGTTCTCGGACAGGAGGCGGACCTGGTCGTCCAACTCCACTTTGGCAGTGCCCTTGACCACGACCCAGTGCTCGGCCCGGTGGTAGTGCATCTGGCGTGACAGGCTGGCGCCCGGCTTTACCGTGATGCGCTTGACCTGGTAGCGGGTGCCCTCGTCCACCGAGTCGTAGCAGCCCCAGGGGCGGTAGACTTCCCGGTGCTGGAGGTGCTCGGTGCGGTTCTGCCGCTCGATCTCGGCAATGACCTTCTTGACCTGCTGGGCGGAGCCCTTGTCCGCCACCAGCACCGCGTCGGGGGTATTGATGACCATCAGGTTGTTGACGCCGATGGTGGCCACCAGCTTGTCGTGCGAGAACACCAGGGTATCGGTGGAATCGATATCGATGCTGTCGCCCACAAAGCTGTTGCCATTGGCGTCCTTGTCCGACAGCTCCCAGTAGGATTGCCAGCAGCCCACATCGCTCCAGCCGGCGGTAAATGGTACGCACACCACCCGCTGGCTCTTCTCCATGACCGCGTAGTCAATGGAGATGTCCGGCGCTTCGGCGAAGGCGTCGCGGTCAATCCGGACAAAGTCCAGATCCACGGTGGCGCGCTCGAAGGCCAGTTGCGCCGAGTCCAGCACGCCGGGGGAGTAATGCTGAAGCTCTTCCAGAAACGACTGGGCCCGGAACACGAACATGCCGCTGTTCCAGTAGTAGCCACCCTCGGCCAGATAGCGCTCGGCGGTGGCCAGATCCGGCTTTTCGGCGAACTCTTCCACCGGGTGGCTCTCGGCGCCGGGCGACTCGGCCCGGGCCTTGATATAGCCATAGCCGGTTTCCGGCCGGGTGGGCTGAACGCCAAAGGTCACCAGTTGGTCGGTCTTTGCGGCGCGCACGGCCTGGTCGATGGAGCGGTGAAACGACTCGATGTCCTGGATCATGTGATCGGCGGCCAGCACCAGCAGAATCGGGTTGTCCACCAGGGAGCGGGCCTTGACCGCCGCCAGTGCCAGCGCGGGCGCGGTATTGCGCGCGACCGGCTCGAGCAGGATGGAGGCCCGGGTCTGCCCTATTTCGTGCAGCTGCTCGGCCACCATGAAGCGGTGCTCTTCGTTGCAGACCACGATGGGCTCGCCCAGGTCGCTCACGCCGTTCAGCCGCAGCAGGGTCTGCTGGAGCATGGTGCTGTCGCCAAACAGCTTGAGCAGCTGCTTGGGGTAGTGCTTGCGCGAGAGCGGCCAGAGGCGTGAGCCCGAGCCGCCGGCCAGGATAACGGGAATAATCAAAGGAATCGGTCTCTTCTCTTGGCGGTTGTCAGTTATCGGTTTTTCAGGTATTCGTCGAAATCGGCACCCAGCTCACTGTGCCGCACGCCGTATTCGACATTGGCCTTCATGTAGCCCAGCTTGGAGCCGCAGTCGTGGCTTCGGCCGGTCAGCCGATAGGCTTCGACGGTTTCATCGGTGACCAGCGCATCGAGCGAGTCGGTCAGCTGGATTTCTCCGCCGGCACCGGGCTGGGTTTTGGCCAGCAGGTCCCAGGTCGACTTGGACAGTACGTAGCGACCGACGATGGCCATGTTGGAGGGGGCCACGTCGCGCTCGGGTTTTTCCACCATGCCTTTGACCGGTGCATATTCGCCCTGCTTCAGATCGGCGCCATCGCAATCGACCACGCCGTATTTGTTGACTTTCTCCCAGGGCACTTCTTCGACAAGGATCTGGCTGTTGCCGGTTTCGTTGAAACGGCGGGTCATGCCGGCCAGGTTGTCGGTGCGCAGGTTGCAGAAGTGTTTGTCGACCAGCACGTCGGGCAGCATGACGGCAAAGGGTTCTTCACCGACCACGGGGCGCGCACACAGGATGGCGTGGCCCAGGCCTTTGGCTTCGGCCTGGCGGACGGAGATGATGGTGAGCCCCGGCGGTGTGATGGAGCGCACTTCTTCGAGCAGTGAGCGCTTGAGGCGCGCTTCGAGCTGGGCTTCGAGTTCAAAGCTGGTGTCGAAGTGGTTTTCGACGGAGTTTTTGCTGGCGTGGGTGACGAGGACGATTTCTTTGATGCCCGCGGCCGCCGCTTCTTCAATGACGTATTGGATGAGGGGGCGGTCGACGACGGGCAGCATTTCTTTGGGGATGGCTTTGGTGGCGGGCAGCATGCGTGTGCCCAGGCCGGCAACGGGTATGACGGCTTTTTTGATCTGCATTACTTACTCCTTTGAGTATTTGAATCAGGGTCAGGTTCGAGGACTGAACGGTACTCGCTGTGTCAGACGGTTTGGTCAGGGTTACGGCGGATGCGCCTTTGGCTCCGAAACGTCGGACCGATCCGCCCTACACAAACCTTGGTGCCTGGCCTTTGGCGGATGCGCTTACAGCTTATCCGCCCTACAGATCCGACCGTAGGGGGGATCGGTCCGACGTTTCGGAGCCGGAGGCGCATCCGCCAAAACTGTCATTTATTGATTCAACAGCGCCAGTATTTCGTCGGTTTTTTCCTGTACCAGTTTTTTATCACCGCGGCTTTCGGCGTTCAAGCGCACTACCGGTTCGGTGTTGGACATGCGCAGGTTGAAGCGCCAGTTGTCGAATTCCATGGTGACGCCGTCGGTGCGGTCGATGTTGTTGGCCTGGTCTTTGTACTGTTCGTAGACGCGGTCGATCGCGGCGGCGGCATCGTCTACTGTGCTGTTGATTTCGCCCGGTGAGGGGAAGCGCGAGATGCAGTCTTCCAGCTGTTGCGACAGGGTTTGGCCTTTGCGGCCGATCAGCTCGGCGACCAGCAGCCAGGGGATCATGCCGCTGTCGCAGTAGGCGAAGTCACGGAAGTAGTGGTGGGCGCTCATTTCGCCGCCGTAGATGGCGTCTTCGCTGCGCATGCGCTCTTTGATGAAGGAGTGGCCGGTTTTTGACTGGATGGCGGTGCCGCCGTGCTTTTCGCAGATGTCGATGGTGTTCCAGGTCAGGCGCGGGTCGTGGATAATTTTGCTGCCCGGTACTTTCAGCAGGAAGGCTTCGGCCAGCAGGCCGACGATGTAGTAGCCCTCGGTGAAATCGCCCTTCTCGTCAAACAGGAAGCAGCGGTCGAAGTCCCCGTCCCAGGCCACGCCCATGTCGGCACCGTGCTTGATCACGGCGTCGCTGGTGGCGGCGCGGTTTTCACGCAGCAGCGGATTGGGTATGCCGTTGGGAAAGGTGGGGTCCGGCTCGTGGTGGACCTTGATGAATTCGATCATCGGCAGATGCGGCTCGATGGCATCGATGACGTGGCCGGCCGCGCCATTGCCGGCGTTCACGACCAGCTTCAGGGGCTTGAGCTGGTCCTTGTCGATGTAGCTCAGCAGGTGTTGAACGTAATCGTCGAGGATGGACTCTTTGCGGTAGCTGCCGCGCTTGCTTTCGTCGACCATCGGGAAGTTGCCGGCTTCGGCCATGGCCTGGATGTCGTTCAGGCCAGTGTCGCCGCTGATCGGGCGCGAGCCCTCGCGCACCATCTTCATGCCGTTATAGTCGATGGGGTTATGGCTGGCGGTCACCACGATGCCGCCGTCGGTTTTCAGGTGACTGGTGGCGAAGTAGATTTCTTCGGTGCCGCACAGGCCGATGTCGATCACATCGGTGCCCGCATCGCGCAGGCCGCGCGCCACGGCGTCTTTGAGGGTTTCGCTGGTTTCGCGGACATCGCCGCCCACCACGACGGTTTTGGGCTTGAGGTATTCGGCAAAGGCGCGGCCGATACGATAGACGATGTCTTCGTTCAGTTCTTCGCCCAGTTGGCCGCGAATATCGTAGGCTTTGAAGCAGGTCAGTTTCATCTTCGTTCCATCCATCCAATCATGTGTTGTCGCAAACAACGTTCAGGTCGCCCCACCCGTTGTCTTGCGCTGCTATTGCCGGGATTGGGCCACCCGGTTGAGAATCTGTTCCAGCACCTGGTCGATACCCAGCTCCGTGCTGTCCAGTTCGTACGCGTCCCTGGCGGGTTTGAGCGGCGACACGCTCCGCTCGCTGTCGCGTTGGTCCCGATCGCGAATGTCCTTTACCAGGGCTTCCATGTCCACCTTCTCGCCCTTTTCCAGCAACTGGAGGTAGCGCCGCTCGGCACGCGCCTCAGCGCTGGCGGTCAGGAAGATCTTGACCTCCGCATCCGGAAACACGGTGGTCCCCATATCCCGGCCGTCGGCGACCAGACCCGGAGCCTGCCGGAAGTCGCGCTGACGCTGCAACAGCGCCTCGCGCACCGGCGGATAGGCCGCGACCCTGGAGGCGTTCATGCCGACCGCCTCGGTGCGGATGGCGTTGGACACATCCTCTTCATTGAGTATAACAGCGGTTTCGTCACCTGCGGCGTCAAAACGGACATTGAGATGACGGGCGACCTCGGCGGTGGCTTCCGCATCGCCCAGGTCGGCGCCCGCCTGCATCGCCGCCAGGGCGGTGAGTCGGTACAGCGCCCCACTATCGAGCAGGTGGTAGCCCAGACGGTTGGCCACGAGGCGGCTGAGGGTGCCCTTGCCGGCGCCACTGGGGCCGTCAATGGCGATAACGGGGATGCGTTGGGGTTCGCTCAAAATCGGTCAGATCCTCTTTCGGTCTCGTGTTTCATCGGGCTGTTTCGGGGCTCGACAATGCTCTCCCGCTATACCCGGATGCTCTCGGCAATCTCGCGGCAGCGCGCCACCGGGTCGGGCGCCCGGGTGATGGGCCGGCCCACCACCAGGTAGTGGCTGCCGGCGGCAATGGCCTGCTCCGGCGTCAGGGTCCGGCGCTGATCGTCAGCGGCGCTGTCGGCCGGTCGAATGCCGGGCGTCACCAGACAGAAGTCCTCACCGAGCCGATCGCGCAGGGTGCCCGCCTCTTGTGCCGAGCATACCACACCGTCCAGGCCGCTTTGATGACTCAGGGTTGCCAGATGCAGGACCTGTGCCAGGGGGTCTCTCGACACCCCCGTGGCACGCAAATCTTCTTCTGTCATGCTGGTCAGCACGGTCACGCCAATCAGCAGAGGGCGTCGCCCGGACTGTTTGTCCAGCGCTTCGCGCGCGGCCACCATCATGCGCTCGCCCCCGCTGGCGTGCACATTGACCATCCAGACACCCAGGTCAGCCGCCGCTTTGACGGCCCCGGCCACGGTGTTGGGGATATCGTGAAATTTCAGGTCCAGGAAGACGTCGAAGCCAAGCTCGACCAGCTGTTCCACCACGGCCGGTCCGCCCCGGGTAAACAGCTCTTTGCCGACCTTGAGTCGACAGACCTCGGGAGACAGGCGACGAGCCATGGTCATACAATCACCCGCGTTGTCATAGTCCATGGCAACGATGATTCTGGGCGCATCGGGTGTGGGCATAGTGTTTCTCTCTCAACCTGACTCGACATAAAAAGGCCCGGGTCTCGTTCGAGCCCGGGCCGCTATTAAAGCAAATTTGACGCTAAATTGCAGCGTCAAATCATTCCAACGTCATGGCGTCGCGATTGGCGTCGATAGTGGCTTCACCAATGCCGTCGACTTCAGCCAACTGCTCGACGCTGACAAACTCGCCGTTCTCCTCACGCCAGGCCACAATCGCCTGCGCCTTTACCTCACCGATTCCGTCCAGTTGCGCGAGCTGTTCGACATCGGCGGCGTTGAGATTGACCGCTTCGTCGGCCAGAGCCAGGGAGGCACTGAACAGCAGCACGAGGGAACAA
The DNA here is from genome assembly GCF_038419845.1 of Marinimicrobium sp. C2-29. NCBI lineage: Bacteria > Pseudomonadati > Pseudomonadota > Gammaproteobacteria > Cellvibrionales > Cellvibrionaceae > Marinimicrobium > Marinimicrobium sp. C2-29. The sequence goes on along the minus strand of NZ_JBCAQT010000016.1, from coordinate 67,258 downwards.
ACGAAAGAAAGGATGGTTTTCATGGTGAACTCCTTTTGCAAAAGTATGGATTGGTTTTACACGCGACTTCCCGACTGCGTGTGTGCGCAGGGTAAGAAAACTCCCCTGCCCGGCTCCAGTCCGGTTTGTCTGAAAAGCCTGTAGGAAATTTCTTACATTTGCGTTAAATGTGAGCGGGTTCACGGGTTGGTGGCGTGAGAAATTACAGGGGTGGGCAAATTGGTGGGCGGAGCCCACCCTACATCAGGAGAGTCAGACGACACGGTCGCCCCGTTTCCGGTGCGACCGTGTCGTCTGATTGCTAAAGATACCTCAGAGCTTGGAGATATCTTTGGCGCCCCAGTGCGGGTAATGCTTGCGCACAAACGCATTCAGTTCCAGCTCAAATTCGCTGTAGTGCTTGTTCTGGGTTTTGGTGCCCTTCAGGCCCTGGATCACCATGCCGGCGCCGACCGTGAGGTTGGTCAGGCGGTCGATGACGATGAACGAGCCGGTCATGCGATGGCTCGGATAGGCATCGACCACGATGGGCTGACTGAGGGTAACATCGGCCACCGCAATGTCGTTCAATTGAAGTTTGTCCGAGGGCTTGTGCTCCTGGGTGTTGACGTCAATGCGGTAATCGACTTCCTCGATGCTGCCGGTGGTCACCTTGCTGGCAAACTTGAACAGATACTCCTTGCCGGTGTGACCGGGGTCTTCGTTCATCCAGACGATGTGCGCCTTGAGGTGATTGGTCTGCGTCACCTTGTCGTCCGCATGCACGATCATGTCGCCGCGGCTGACATCGATCTCGTCTTTCAGGGTCAGGGTGACGGCCTGATCGGCAAAGGCTTCCTGAAGATCACCGTCAAAGGTGACAATGGATTCCACTTCGCTGGTTTTACCCGAGGGCAGCACTTTCACCTTATCACCGGGCTTTACAACACCGGAGGCGATGGTGCCGCAGAAACCGCGGAAGTTCAGGTTCGGGCGGTTCACGTACTGCACGGGCAGACGGAAGTCGGTGAAATTGCGCGCAGACAGAACCGGCGCGTTCTCCAGAATTTCCATCAGTGTCTGGCCGGTGTACCAGGGCGAGCGCTCGCTGCGGTTTACCACGTTATCCCCTTCCAGCGCCGAGATGGGCACGAACTGGACGTCGGGCATGGCAATCTTGTCGGCGAAATTCAGGTAGTCCGCCTTGATATTCTCGTACACTTCTTCACTGAAGCCTTCCAGGTCCATCTTGTTGATGGCCACCACGATGTTCTTGATGCCCAGCAGAGAGGCGATGTAACTGTGACGGCGGGTCTGGGTCATGACGCCGTGACGCGCATCAATCAGGATGATGGCCAGATCACAGGTGGAAGCGCCGGTCGCCATGTTGCGGGTGTACTGTTCGTGCCCCGGGGTGTCGGCGATGATGAATTTGCGCTTGGAGGTGGAGAAGTAGCGATAGGCCACATCAATGGTGATGCCCTGCTCCCGCTCGGCCTGCAGGCCATCCACCAGCAGGGCCAGGTCGACTTTCTCACCCGTGGTTCCGTATTTGCTGCTGTCGGCGCCGACAGACGCCAACTGATCTTCGTAGATCATTTTGGAGTCGTGCAGCAACCGGCCAATCAGGGTGCTTTTGCCATCGTCCACGCTGCCGCAGGTGAGAAAGCGCAGCAGCTCTTTCTGCTCGTGCTGGGCGAGGTAGGCATCGATATCGGTTTCAATCAGTTCTGACTGGTGGCTCATAGTCCGTCTCGAATCTTGTCTGTCTTGGTTGTCAGTGTTTGGTGGGCGGAGCCCACCCTACGGGCTGTATTCAAATCTTGGGTGGCGGATTTGGCGCTATGGCGGATGCGCCTTAGGCTTATCCGCCCTACAGAACCTGTTCTGGTTCCCGGTGGGCGGAGCCCACCCTACTTATGGCCTAGAAATACCCTTCCTGCTTTTTCTTCTCCATGGAGGCGGCGCTGTCGTGATCGATCACGCGGCCCTGGCGCTCGGAGGTTTTGGTCAGCAGCATTTCCTGGATGATTTCCGGCAGTGTGGTTGCCTCGGACTCCACGGCGCCGGTCAGCGGATAGCAGCCCAGGGTGCGGAAGCGCACCATTTTTTCCTGCGGCTTCTCGCCCGGCTCCAGCGGCATGCGATCGTCGTCGACCATGATCAGGGTGCCGTCGCGCTCCACCACCGGACGCTTGGCGGCAAAGTACAGGGGCACCAGAGGAATATCTTCCAGGTGGATGTACTGCCAGATATCCAGCTCGGTCCAGTTCGACAGCGGGAAGACGCGAATGCTCTCGCCCTGGTCCACCCGGCCGTTGTAGATGTTCCAGAGTTCGGGACGCTGATTCTTCGGGTCCCAGCGGTGGTGCTTGTCGCGGAACGAATACACACGCTCTTTGGCCCGGGATTTTTCCTCGTCCCGGCGCGCGCCACCAAAGGCGGCGTCAAACTTGTACTTGTTCAGCGCCTGCTTCAGCGCCTGGGTCTTCATGATGTCGGTATGCTTGGCACTGCCGTGGGTGAAGGGGCCCACACCCATCTGCACACCCTCTTCGTTGATGTGGACAATCAGATCCCACCCCAGCTCTTTCAACCGGTTGTCGCGAAATTCGATCATCTCGCGAAACTTCCAGGTGGTATCAATGTGCATCAACGGGAACGGCGGTTTACCCGGATAAAAAGCCTTCTGGGCCAGGTGCATCATCACGGCCGAGTCTTTACCGATGGAGTAGAGCATCACCGGGTTGTCGAATTCGGCGGCGACTTCGCGGATGATGTGAATACTCTCCGCTTCCAGTTGTTTCAGATGGGTCAGGTTATATTGGTCAGACATTCCACTCACACTGTCAGGTGATCAAAGTTGGTTTCAGGTTAAGCTGGGCGCATTATAAAGTAATATGTACCGCTTCTCTAACGATCGATTACTTCTAAGGATATTCCAGTCTGTTTCGCCAGCTCGACAAACGTCGGGAAAGACGTGGCCACATTGGTGGCGTCTTTCACGCGGATGGGCTGACTGGCCCGCAGCGCCGCGATGGCAAATGACATGGCGATGCGATGGTCGTGATGGGTTTCCACCTCACCCCCGCCCATAGGGCCACCCACAATCACGATGCCATCCTCTGTAGGCTGAGCGTCGATGCCCAGGGTGTGCAGACCATCGGCCATGGCCTGGATGCGGTCGCTCTCCTTCACGCGCAGCTCGCCGGCGCCGGTGAGTACCGTCTTGCCTTCGGCGCAGGCCGCCGCGATAAACAGCGCCGGAAACTCATCGATGGCCAGGGGGACCTGGTCTTCGGGGATGTGGATGCCCTTGAGCGGCGCGTACCGTACACGGATATCCGCCACCGGTTCACCGCCCACGGTGCGCTCGTTGCTCAGGGTGAGATCGGCGCCCATGGCCTGGAGAATGTTGATCACGCCGATACGCGTGGGGTTGATACCCACATGGGTCAGCGTCAGATCCGAACCCGGCGCAATACTGGCCGCGACCATATAGAAGGTGGCCGATGAAATATCGGCGGGCACTTCAATTTTGGTGCCGGTGAGCTTACCGCCCCCGGTCAATTCAGCCACGGCGCCGTCGCGCGACACGGAATAGCCGAAGCCGGTGAGCATCCGCTCGGTGTGATCCCGGGTGGGCGCCGGCTCGGTGACCCGCGTGGTGCCCTCGGCATAGAGGCCGGCGAGCAGTACGCAGGATTTCACCTGGGCGCTGGCCATGGGCAGGTGGTAGTCGATGCCCTTGAGCGGCTGGCCGCCCTTGATCTTCAATGGCGGGCGGCCACCCTCGGCGGTATCCACCACAGCACCCATTTCCCGCAGGGGGTTGGCCACCCGATCCATGGGGCGCTTGGCCAGAGAGACGTCACCGCTGATTTCACTGTCGAACGCCTGCCCCGCCAGAATGCCGGACATGAGGCGGATGGTGGTGCCCGAGTTGCCGATATAGAGCGGCTTTTTGGGGGCCTTCAGGCCCTGCAGGCCCACGCCGTGGATTTTTACCCGGCCTTCACTCGGGCCTTCGATGACCACACCCATATCGCGAAAGGCCTGGAGCGTCGCCAGGGCGTCCTCCCCTTCCAGAAACCCCTCCACCTCGGTCACACCTTCGGCCAGTGAGCCGAGCATGATCGAGCGGTGAGAAATGGATTTGTCACCGGGGACGCGAATGGTGCCGGTCACCTGGCCGCCGGGCTGAAGCAGGTAGTCTATTTTCGCAGTGGTCATGGCAGGTACGAACGCCCTCTTGGCTAAGATATTGGTAAAGTGATCCCGCGCCGCCTTGGCCCGGGTAAATACGCCCAGCAGGTATTCACCATCTTCCCGATCGATGGCGCCGCGCAGGCGGGTCAGATTGTCAATGAACAGGTCCAGTGAATCGAGCACCGCGCCCCGGTTGGCCTTCATGATGTCGTGCCACATCACCGGGTCGCTGGAGGCGATACGGGTGAAATCGCGAAAGCCACCCGCCGCGTAGCGGAAAATATTCGGGTTGCCGATATCCTCCGCCAGGGTATCCACCAGCGAGTAGGCAATGGCGTGAGGCAAATGACTCGTGGCGCCCAGCACCTGATCGTGTTCGGCCACCGACATCTCCAGCACTTCCGCGCCCACCGCCTGCCAGATATTGCGCACGCGCTCCCGGTGCTCGACTCCGGTTTCCGGCAGTGGAGTCAGGATGACACGATGCTGTTCGTACAGGTCGGGATTGGCGGCGGTCACGCCACTGCGCTCGGAACCGGCAATGGGATGGCCGAGCACAAACTGCGGGGGCATGGCGCCGTAGACTTTCTCCACGGCGCGTTGGACACTGCCCTTGACGCTGGCGCCGTCGGTCACAGTCACCGTATCGGCCACGCAGTCATGCAGTGTCTGCAGAACGCTCTCTACCGAGAGCGTGGGCACGGCGATAAAGACCACATCGCCCTCCCCCAGCTCCGGCGCCAGCTCTTCCAGCGACGCACTGACCCGATCAACCACGCCCAGCTCCAGCGCCTTGCGCCCGGTCTCGGCGCGGCGAACCACACCAATGGTCTCCCGGCAGGCACCACGCAATTTCAATCCGGCGGCCAGACTGCCGCCGATCAGGCCCAGGCCCACCACGACCAGCTTGCCAATAACGGGCTCGCCGCCCGGGGGCGATGTGGGCGATGCAGGGAAGGCTGAATCACTCATGTCGAGGTCCCAGACATAAAGAGGCTAAAGTACCGCTTTGGGATAGGAGCCGAGCAGCTTCAGATCCGCCGCACGGGAGGAGACTTCCTTTAGCACCTTGCTGACCACCGGATCCCCGGCATGGCCGCTGAAATCGATGAAGAACACATAGGTCCAGGCGCCGGTGCGGGACGGGCGGGATTCCACCCGGGTCAAGTCAATATCGTGCCGGTGAAAGGGCTCGAGCAGATTGTGCAGCGCGCCGGGCTCATTGCGCATCGCCACCACCAGCGAGGTTTTGTCATCGCCGCTGGCCGGGACGGATTCGGTCCCGATGATCAAAAACCGGGTGGAGTTGTCCGGCTCGTCTTCAATTTTTTCGGCCAGAATTTTCAGCTCGTACAATTCGGCCGCCATCCCGCCGGCAATGGCCGCGGCGTTCCACTCGCCCTTCAATCGCTTGGCCGCTTCGGCGTTGCTGCTGACCGCGACCCGCTCGGCTTTGGGATAGTGCGCATCCAGCCACTTACGGCACTGGGCCAGTGACTGAGCGTGAGAGTAGATGCGGGTAATGCTCTTGACGTCGGTGACGTCGGAAATCAGCAGGTTCTGGTGGATGCGCAGCTCCACTTCACCGCAGATTTTCAGGTTGGAGGTCATGAAGTTGTCGAGGGTGTGATTGACCACCCCCTCGGTGGAATTTTCCACTGGCACCACGCCGTAATTGACCGCGCCGGCTTCCACTTCGCGAAAGACTTCGTCGATGGCCGAAAACGGCATGGCCACCGCCGAGTGACCAAAATGCTTCAGTGCGGCCTGCTGGGTGAAGGTGCCCTCCGGGCCGAGAAATGCGACCTTGATCGGTTGCTCCAGGGCCAGACAGGCGGACATGATCTCGCGAAACAGACGCGCCATTTCCTCATTGCTGAGCGGGCCTTTATTGCGCTCCATGGCCTTGCGCAACACCTGGGCTTCGCGCTCCGGGCGATAGAAGGTCTGGCTGGCATAGGCGGTGCCCAGCTCGGCCTTTTTCACATCGGCCACTTCCTGGGCGCAGCTGGCGCGCTCGGAAATCAGCTGTCCGATTTGCTCATCAATCTGGTCAATGCGATCGCGCAGCTGCCGCAGTTTCTTGTCTTCACTCATAACTCGGGTTTCGTCACTTAGGGGCTTCGTCGTCTTCCACCAGGGATTCACCGCTCTCTTCGTCTTCTTCAATCCGCTCGATGCCAATCAGGTGTTCATTGGCCTTGAGGCGAATCAGACGCACACCCTGGGTGTTGCGACTGAGGACCGAGACTTCATCCACGCGGGTGCGGACCAGTGTGCCCTGGTCGGTGATCAACATGATTTCTTCACCGTCGAGCACCTGCACGGCACCCACCAGCGCACCATTGCGGTCGGTTGTCTGCATGCCGATCACGCCCTGGGCACCGCGTCCCTTGGTGGGGAAGTCTTCCACCGGGGTGCGCTTGCCGTAACCCTGCTCGCTCACGGTCAGCACCTGACCGTCTTCCTGCGGGATCAACATACCCACCACCTGGTGGTCGTCGTTCATGCGGATACCGCGCACGCCGCGGGATACCCGGCCCATGGAGCGGACGGTGGTTTCCATGAAGCGTACTGCCTTGCCGCTGCTGGAGAGCAGCATGATTTCCTTGCTGCCATCGGTGACGGCGGTAAACGCCAGGGAGTCGCCCTCGTCCAGCTCGATCGCTTTCAGGCCGACACTGCGCTGACGTGAGAACTGATCCAGCGGGGTCTTCTTGACGGTGCCGCGACGGGTCGCCATGAAAATGAAGTGGTCGGCGTCGTAGTTTTTCACCGGCAGGATCGAGGTGATCCGCTCGTCATTTTCCAGCGGCAACAGATTCACCACCGGTCGACCACGCGACTGTCGGCCGGCCACCGGAATCATGTACACCTTGAGCCAGTAAACCTTGCCGGCGTTGGTGAAGCACAGAATCGTATCGTGGGTGCTGGCAATCAGCAGGTGTTCAATAAAGTCTTCGTCTTTGACCGAGGTGGCCGACTTGCCCATGCCGCCGCGGCGCTGGGCCTGGTAATCGTCCAGCGGCTGACTCTTGGCGTAGCCGTTGTGGGAGATGGTGACCACGCGGTTTTCTTCGGCAATCAGGTCTTCGGTGGTCAGATCCAGAGTCGAGGCGGTGATTTCGGTGCGACGCTCGTCGCCGTAATCGGTGATCACCTGTTCAAGCTCTTCGCGAATCACTTCCAGCAGGCGCTCGGGACGGGACAGAATGTCCAGGTAGCCGGTGATCTGCTCCAGCTTCTCTTCATACTCGGCCAGCAGCTTGTCGTGCTCCATACCGGTCAGGCGGTGCAGGCGCAGATCCAGGATGGCCTGGGCCTGGGCCGGGGACAGGTAGTAGCTGCCGTCGTCGTGCAGACCAAAGCCGGGGCCCAGGTCTTCGGGCTTGCAGGCGTCGCCGCCGGCGCGCTCGAGGAAGGCGCTCATGTGGGTGGTATCCCAGCCACGCCCCATCAGGCCCTCTTTGGCTTCGGCCGGTGAGGCCGAGGCTTTGATCAGTTCGATCACCGGGTCGATGTTGGCGATGGCCATGGCCAGGCCTTCGAGGATGTGCCCCCGCTCGCGCGCTTTGCGCAGCAGGTAGACGGTACGCCGGGTGACGACTTCGCGCCGGTGGCGAACGAAGGCTTCGATCAGGTCCTTCAGGTTCAACAGCTTGGGCTGGCCATCCTGAAGCGCGACCATGTTGATGCCAAACACGTTCTGCAGCTGGGTCTGGGCGTAGAGGTTGTTGAGCAGCACCTCGGCCGACTCGGCGCGCTTGACTTCGATGACGATGCGCAGGCCGTCTTTGTCCGACTCGTCGCGCAGCTCGCTGATGCCATCGATTTTCTTGTCTTTGACCAGCTCGGCGATTTTCTCGATCAGACGCGCCTTGTTCAGCTGGTAGGGAATTTCGTGAACAATGATGGTTTCGCGCCCGGTTTTGGCGTCGACTTCGATTTCCGCCTTGGCGCGGATGTAGATGCGTCCGCGACCCGTGCGGTAGGCCTGCACGATGCCCGCGCGGCCGTTGATGATGGCGCCGGTGGGGAAGTCGGGGCCGGGTATGTGTTCCATCAGTTCGTCGATGGTAATGTCTTCGTTGTCGATGTAGGCCAGGCAGCCGCGCACGATTTCCCGCAGGTTGTGGGGCGGTATGTTGGTGGCCATACCCACGGCGATACCCGAGGAGCCGTTGACCAGCAGGTTGGGGATGCGGGTGGGCAGTACGTCGGGGATGCGTTCGGTGCCGTCGTAGTTGTCGACGTAGTCGACGGTTTCTTTGTCGAGGTCGGACAGCAGGTCGTGGGCGATTTTGGCCATGCGCACTTCGGTGTATCGCATGGCGGCGGCGCTGTCGCCGTCGATGGAGCCGAAGTTGCCCTGCCCGTCCACGAGCATGTAGCGCAGGGAGAAGGGCTGGGCCATGCGTACGACGGTGTCGTAGACGGCGGAGTCGCCGTGCGGGTGGTATTTACCGATGACGTCGCCGACGACGCGGGCGGATTTCAGATAGGATTTGTTCCAGTCGTTTTTGAGTTCGCTCATGGCGAAGAGGACGCGTCGGTGGACGGGTTTGAGGCCGTCTCGCACGTCTGGAAGTGCTCGCCCGACGATGACGCTCATGGCGTAGTCGAGGTAGGACTTTTTGAGTTCGTCTTCGATGTTGACCGGTGAAACTTCTTTCGCTAATTCGCCCATGGACTCGCTGAGTTCCTTATTATCAAACGTCGGTTAAACAACCGCGGGTTGTCGCGCGGCTGGTTCTGGTACTCCAAACAATCACTTGAATTCAGTTTGTGCCGGTATTCAAGGTCGGCCCGCTTCGGGCGTTTGCTTTCCAGGACACGTTGCAAGTACGTCCCTGTAAACTCGAGAGCGCTAGTCCCACGGCTCACGGTCCTGGAAAGCAAACGCCCAAATCGGGCCTACGAGCTTCGTAGCGCCCGAACACCTACAGAGCCTCCATGGGCTCGCGTGCGAGCTTTTGCAGCTACCACATAAAGCGCAGAATTCTACCATAAAAACCGGCTAAGGGGGTGATTCTACAGTGGTTTTGGGTCCCGGGGGCGGCGGTGGCGCCCGGTGGAGGGTGTCGTGGGCGGTAAGCCGTGCCGGGCCTGCAGAATGGCGGGTTTTCGGGGTATACTGCCCGCCTTTGGAGATTTTTCTCAGGATTTGTTGTTATGGCAGCCCCAGAAACGGTGAATTTGCTTATCAAGGCGCGCTGGATTGTGCCGGTGGTGCCCGAGAACCGGGTGTTTGAGAACTGTGCCCTGGCCATACGCGGCGGTGTGATTCAGGCGCTGGTGCCGCAGTCGGAGGCGGATAAGCGGTTTGAGGCCGAGCAAGTGATCAACCTGGGCAATCATGTGCTGATGCCGGGTCTGGTGAATGCTCATGGGCATGCGGCGATGAGTCTGTTGCGCGGTATTGCCGATGATCTGCCGCTCAAGGAGTGGCTCCATGACCATATCTGGCCGGCCGAAGGTCAGTGGGTGAATGAGGACATGGTGCGCGACGGGACGGAGCTGGCGATGGCGGAGATGATCCGCAGCGGGACGACCTGTTTCAGTGATATGTACTTTTTCCCGGAGCAGGCGGCGCAGGCGGCTCAGCAGGCGCATATGCGGGCGCAGATCGCTTTTCCGATCCTGGACTTTGCCACAGCCTGGGGCAGTGGTCCGGAGGAGTATTTTCGCAAGGGCCTGGCGCTGCACGACGATTTCCGCGCCAGCAATCTGATTACGGTCGGTTTTGGGCCCCACTCGCCCTACACGATGTCCGACGAGCCGCTCAAGCGGGTGGCGACTCTGGCGCAGGAGCTGGACGCGCCCATTCATATCCATCTGCATGAAACCGCCAAGGAGGTGGCCGAGTCGCTGGAGCAGCACGGCAAGCGCCCGACTCAGCGGCTGGCGGACCTGGGGCTGCTCTCGCCGCTCACCCAGTGTGTGCACATGACGCAGGTGGATGACACGGATGTCGCGCTGTTGAGTGAGTCCGGTGCCCATGTGGTCCACTGCCCCGAGTCGAATCTGAAGCTCGCCAGCGGTTTCTGCCCGGTGCAGACGCTGCTGGATGCGGGGATCAATGTGGCGCTCGGGACCGATGGCGCGGCCAGCAACAATGATCTGGATCTGATGAGCGAGATGAAAACCGCCGCACTTCTGGCCAAGGCGGTCTCGGGCCGGGCCGAGGCCCTGGATGCCCACAGCGCTCTGCGCATGGCCACCCTGGGTGGCGCCCGGGCGCTGGGACTGGAAGACCAGATCGGCTCACTGGAGGTGGGCAAGGCGGCGGATATTACCGCCGTCGAATTGAGCGAACTTGCGGCCCAGCCCGTATACAATCCGGTGTCGCAGTTGGTCTATACCAACAGCGGCCACCGTGTCACTCACGTCTGGGTGGCCGGGCGCGCGGTGCTGCTGAGCCGGCAGTTGCAGACGCTGAATGAACGCGAACTGATCGGCAAGTCGCGCTGGTGGCGCCAGCAGATCAGCCAGTAGGGATCTAAACTGTGGAGCAACCAACCCGATGAGCAATGTTGATAACGCGGAAATAGCCAAGTTCGAGGCCCTGGCCAGTCGCTGGTGGGACCCGGACAGCGAGTTCAAGCCGCTTCATGAGATCAACCCGTTGCGCGCCAACTTTATTGATCAGCACTCCCCGGTCGCGGGCAAAACCGTGCTGGATGTGGGCTGTGGCGGCGGCATTCTGACCGAGGCGCTCGCCCAGCGCGGCGCGGTCGCCAGCGGCATCGACATGGGCGAGGCGCCCCTGGCGGTGGCCCGCCTGCATGCCCAGCAGAGTGGTCTGGACATCGACTACCGGCAGATCACCGCCGAGGACCTGGCTGAGCAGGAGCCCGGCCAGTACGACATCGTCACCTGCCTGGAGATGCTCGAGCATGTGCCCGACCCGGCCTCCATCGTCGCCGCCTGTGCCCGGCTGGTGCGCCCGGGGGGCCACGTTTACTTCTCCACCATCAATCGCAACCCCAAGTCCTATGTGTTTGCCATTCTGGGCGCCGAATATGTGCTCAAGCTATTGCCCAGAGGCACCCACGATTACCGCAAATTCATCCGCCCCTCGGAGCTGGGGCGCTGGCTGCGTGCTTCCGACCTGGAACTCAAGACCCTGACCGGTATGACCTACAACCCGCTGACCCGGCGCTACAAGCTCACGAGCGGGGACGTAAGCGTCAATTACCTATTGCATGCACAGCACGCCGGCTAGAGACGCACCCATGAAACGAGACATCCGCGCCCTGGTGTTCGACCTGGACGGCACCCTACTCGACACCGCTCCGGACTTTGTGGTGGTGGTGAACAAACTGCGGGCGGAATACGACCTCCCGCCCCTACCAGCCGAGACCATCCGCCGCAGTGTGTCCAACGGGGCTCGCGCTCTGGTGTGTCTGGCCTTCGACATCACCCCGGAGCACACCGATTTTCTGCCCCTGCGCGAGCGATTGCTGGAGATCTACAGTGACAATCTGGCGACCCACTCCCGGCTGTTTCCGGGCATTCAGGCCGTACTGGACCGACTGGAACAATGGGGCCTGCCCTGGGGCATCGCCACCAATAAACCGGCAACCTACACCCTGCCCCTGATGAAGGCCCTGGACCTGAAGCCGGCGCCGGAGAGCATCATCTGCCCCGACCATGTAGCGGAACGCAAACCCCATCCCGAGTCGCTCTATCTTGCGGCCAAACATCTCGGCTGCGAGCCCGAGCATATTCTTTACCTGGGCGATCATCAGCGCGATATCGAATGCGGCCAGCGGGCCGGCTCGGTGACCCTGGCGGCCGCCTATGGCTATATTGAAGAGGGGGATGATATCGATGCCTGGGGGGCGGACTTCCGTGTGGAGCATGCCTCGGAGATTCTGGGGATTGTCGAGAGTCTCAGAGAGTAGCGGAAGAGCATGGGACGTTTGCCTCGGTGGGCGGAGCCCACCCTACAGAAACTGGGGATTGTGGAAAGTCTCAGAGAGTAGCGGAAGAGATGGTAGGGTGGGGTTTCCCCACCGGGTTTTTGGTGGGCGGAACCCACCCTACGGAAATGTTTAACCGAATCGAGAGAAGAAGAGCCTTTTTATGGAATTACCGGATCAATACCAACCCGCCCCCAGTCTGCTGAAAGACAAGATTATTGTGGTGACCGGGGCTGGCGACGGGATTGGCCGGGTTGCCGCCAAAACCTTTGCCGAGCACCGCGCCACCGTGGTGTTGCTGGGGCGCACCCTGGCCAAGCTGGAAAAAGTCTACGACGAAATCGAGCAGGCCGGCGGCCCCCAGCCAGCCATCTACCCGATCAATTTCGAAGGCGCGGTGGAAAAAGACTACCGCGATCTGTCCGATGCCCTGAACGACGAGTTCGGTCGGGTGGACGGGCTGCTGCACAACGCCAGCGACCTGGGAGAGCGCACGCCCATTGCCAACTACGCGGCCGACGCCTGGCTGCGGGTCATGCATGTGAATGTCAACGCGCCCTTCATGCTCACCCAGGCACTGCTGCCGCTGCTCGAGCGCGCCGACCACGCCAGCATTGTGTTTACCAGCTCGGGCGTCGCGCAGAAAGGCCGGGCCTTCTGGGGCGCTTATGCCGCCTCCAAGGCCGCCCAGGATAATATGATGGAGACCCTGGCGGAAGAGCTGGAAGGTACCGGTCCCGTCAGGGCCAACAGTCTGAACCCCGGTGCCACCCGCACGCGCATGCGCGCCTCGGCCTACCCGGCGGAAAACCCCGCCAGCGTGCCGCCGCCCGAGGCGCATATGCCGCTGTATCTGTATTTGATGGGGGATGATTCGGTGGGGGTTAACGGGCAGGTGTTTTCGGCGTAGGGTGTTTTCGGCGTAGAGTGTTTTTCGGTGGGCGGAGCCCACCCTACGGGTCTACGGTTTTCGGTGGGGGGACCCCACCCTACCGGTGTTCCTGCATTGCCTGCAGCAGGGAGGCTTCGGCCCGGGAGAGGCCGCAGCGGCGGGAGACTTCTTCCACATCCATACCCATGCGAAAGAGTTGGTTGGCCTCGGTATAGGGCTGGTCTGAAGGGCCAGCGGCTGAATCGCTGAGGCCACCGCCCTGCTGCACCCGTTTTTCCATGGAGAGCAGGCGATTGCCCATACCGATGGCGGCGCTGTTGACCACCGCGAGCTCGCTCTCCAACCGCCGGTGACTGCTCTTCAGCTGGTCCACCTGACGGTGGCTCGCCCGCAGCGCCACCAGCGAAATCGCCAGCGCCAACACACTCAACAGGGCACAGCCCGCCAGGGCCAGGTGAATCCAGTTCATGCCGGGTTAAATCTCATCCAGCTCGGCCCACTCTTCATTGGTGAGCAGCTTGTTCAGGTCAATCAGAATCAACAGTTCGTCGTTTTTGTGGCAGACGCCCTGAATGAACTTGGCACTCTCTTCGTTACCCACATTGGGCGCGCTTTCGATCTCGGACTGGTTGAGATAGACCACCTCGGCGACACTGTCGACCATGATGCCGATCACGTGGTTGTCGGTTTCGATGATCACGATGCGGGTGTTATCGGTCACCTCCCCGGCGGGCAGACCAAACCGGTGGCGAGTGTCGATCACGGTCACCACGTTGCCGCGCAGGTTGATGATCCCCAGCACGTAGGAAGGCGCGCCGGGTACGGGGGCAATCTCGGAGTAGCGCAGCACTTCCTGAACCTGCATCACGTTGATGCCATAGGTCTCGCCGTCGAGCCGAAAGGTGACCCACTGCAATACCTGATCGTCAGTGTCTTTGTTGGGTTTGCCGCGAGTGTTGGTCGCCATACGTCAATTCCTCATTACAATCTGTTGCTTACTATAGCCGATTGGCCCGGTCTGCGCCTAACTGCTACCGAAAAACAGCCGGCTGACACAGGGTTCAGGCCCGGCGGCGCGTATCCGCTTCCATTAACAATTGTCCAACGCGCGGTATATCCAGCAGCGCGCACATGTGTTCTTTGACCGTGCCGGCCAGCCAGGGACGGCGGCTGCGCTCGGAGCGCCATTTGACGTCCTCCGGATCCAGGCTGATGGGCTGATTCACGGTATCCACCGCCAGCCCCCAGGGAACACCATCAATGGAGATCACGTACTGGGCGGTGCGCACAAAGCTTTCATCGTAGCGCTCGGGCATCACAAATTTGGCGGTATTCACGGTGCGTATTTTCCCCATGGAGGTGGGCAGCAGGCCCATGAACCAGTCCGCCTGGCCAAACAGCGGTGTCAGCTCATCGGTCATGGGGTGAATCTGCCCCAGGGCAATCAAAGGGACGGCCAGGGTCAGGCCCGAGACCTTGAACAGCAGGACATCAAAACGCTTCTGCGCCCAGGCGGGCCGACCGTTGTCGAGCCACTCCAGATCTTTGGCGCGAAACGCCATCGCCTCCGGCTCGGGCAGCTTTGCCTCAGGCTCTTCCAGTAGCGCCTCTGGTTCCTCGTACTCGGGCTCTTGCTTTGGCTCCGGCTCGGCCCGAGTGACCACTTCAATGGCCGTGTGCTCCTCCCTGACTTCCCGCCGCGTCACTTCGGGGGCAAACGACTGAACGTTGGGCCGGGTCCGGGTTTTGACCTCCGGCTCCACCACAACAGGGGCCGGAATGGGCTCCGCCGTCGACTCCCGCAAGGAGGCGCTGTAGAGCAACTTCTGCAGACGCTCGCGCTGCTCTTCAAGCGGATCGGCGTAGCGGTGCGGCTCCGGCTCTTCCGAACTGGTGAGCAGCTCGTCCAGATAGCTCTGCAGCACCGCCTGGGGCCGGTCCGGGTGCTGGCGGCTCACGCGACACCTCCCCGGGCCAGAACGCCGGGCTCTCTTTTCATGAGCCAGCGATAGAGCGAGCGGTAACTTTCCACCCCGCGACTCTCGGGTTCGAACAGATGGGGTGGCAGGCCCACGCGACTGGCATCGCGAAACTTGGTGTCGACCGGAATCATCCCCGGCCAGACGGTTTTCGGGTAGGTGTTGCGAATGGTGAGCAGACTGCTGACCGAGGCCTGGGTGCGTCGGTCAAACATCACCGGCACAATATGATATTCCAGTGGGCGCTTGCGTGACCGGCTCATCATCTCCAGCGTATGGACCATCCGTTCCAGTCCCTTCAGGGCCAGAAACTCGGTCTGCACCGGCATGATCAGCCGCTGAGCGGCGGCCAGGGCGTTGATCATCAGCACACCCAGCAGCGGGGGCGTATCCACCAGCACCAGGTCGTAGTCGTCGTACACTTGCGCCAGGGCCTTGGTCAGTACCAGTCCCATGCCCTCCTGCCCCACTGAATGACGCTCCAGCGTGGCCAGGGCCGTGGCCGAAGGCATGAGGTGCAGATTGTCACAGCCGGTTTCCAGAATGAGCTCGCGCACCCGTTCGGGCGAGAGATTTTTACGCTCCTCAAACAGGGTAAACACGCTTTTCTGGACGCTGTCGGGATCTTGACGAAAGTAGGAGCTCAGGGAGCCGTGCGGATCCAGATCCAACAGCAATACCCGTCGCCCCTGCTCGGCGGCCAGCCCGCCCAGGGCAACGGTGGTCGTGGTTTTACCCACGCCGCCTTTCTGGTTCGCTATACTCCAAACGCGCAAAGCTCAGGGCCCTCAGTTGTCCCAATGTGGCAATATTTTGGCGACGGTCGGTGTTGACCACGCATAAGGTAAACGATGAGCAACGATCGTGCCGCCCACTAGGGGCGCTCTCTGGGCAGATCGGGGTCGCTGCTGAACAGCAATCCACCCCCTTCGAGCTCAACCGCTTCAATACCCGACGACCCTGAAGAGTTTTCGGCACCAACGGCGGTTTCTTGAGAGCCCTCAGCGGTGGGCAATAAAGAGCCCTCAGCGCTGTTGGGTGAAGAGCCATCAGCGGGGGGCAATAAAGAGCCATCAGCGCGGTTTAGTGAAGAGCCATCAGCTGGGTTTAATAAAGAGCCATCAGCACCGGAAGCATTACTCTCCGCTGGTGCCGCCGGCAGCGGCAAGGCCTCACTGCTGCGCTCATCGAGCGCCGCGCTGGGCCGCTCGACCGCCTCACGCGCAATCATCAGGGTCACCCGCCGGTTCCGCGCCCGGCCTTCCGCCGTGGCATTGCTGGCGCTGGGTTGGTGCTCGCCATAGCCCACCGCCGACAGCCGCCTGGGCCCGACCCCCTCACTCTGCAGCAACTTGACGATGGCGCTGGCCCGGGCCGCCGACAGTTCCCAGTTACTGGGGTAGCGCTGGTTGCGGATGGGCTGATCGTCGGTATGGCCTTCCACCTGAACCGGATTGTCGTATTCCACCAGCAGACCCGCCATGTCCGCAAACAGGTTCTCCGCGCGTGGGCTCAGCTCCGCGCTGCCGGAGTCGAACAGGATACTGTCGCGTAGCTCGATCTGCAGCCAGTATTCATTGGCGTGCACCGCCAGAAGATCGTCTCCGACCAGCCCGGAGAAGCGCTCGGTGATGCGCTGCGCCAGATCGGTCAGCTCAGCCATGGCCGCCGATTCGCCGATTTCCGGCTCGGCGGTATCGCCCCGGTCGTCACCGCGGATATCAATGGCGGAGGTCGAGGGGGCGCGGGCGGGATCGCCGACCTGAATCGGGCGGAGTGCCCGGGCCGGTTCGAATGCTTCGGTCAGAGTGTTGGACAGCACCCGGTACTTGCTTTCGTTCACCTGAGAGACGGAGTACATGACCACAAAAAAGGCAAACAGAAGGGTAATGAAGTCGGCGTAAGAGACCAACCAGCGCTCGTGATTCACATGCAGTTCAGCAGGTCGGCGACGGGGCATAAAGTGACTCTACTTATACTTGTGATGCTACTTGTGAAGGTAGCCGTTGAGCTTCATCTCGATCGCGCGCGGATTCTCACCGTCGGCGATGGCGATAATACCTTCAATCATCAACTCCCGATACTGAGAGCGTTCGTTGATGCACATTTTCAGTTTGTTGGCGATGGGCAACAGGAACAGGTTGGCCAGCGCAACGCCGTAAATGGTGGCGACAAAGGCCACCGCAATCCCCGGACCCAATTGCTCCGGGTCTGCCAGGTTGCGCATGACATGGATCAACCCCATGACCGCGCCGATAATACCGATGGTCGGCGAGTAACCGCCCATGCTTTCATAAAACCGGACCGCGTCCTGATCGCGCTGCTCGCTCAGGATCAGCTCGTTCTCCATGACCCGCCGAATGACCTGGGGCTCACTGCCATCGACCATCAGTTGCAGGCCTTTGCGGGCAAAGGGGTCTTTTTCGCTGTCGGCTACCTGTTCCAGCCCGAGCAGCCCCTGCTTGCGCGCTGTCACGGACCAGGCCACCACCTGGTCGATGCCCCGGCGAAAAGCGTACACCGGTGGCCGGAAGATCCAGGGGAAAATCACCAGCGCCCGTTTCAGGTGCACCTTGGGCGTCTGCAACATGGCCGCGCCCAGAGTGCCACCAATCACAATCAGCGCCGCCGGGCCGTTGAGCAAAGAGGAGAGTGATCCACCCTCAATGAAGTTACCGCCGATCAGTGCCGCGAAGCCGATAATAACCCCGAGGATGCTCAGAATATCCATATCAACTCACCTCGCGCGCCAGACGCGGCCCGATGTCTTTGAGGCTGAGCACCTTGTCGGTCAGTCCCGCTTTGGCGACGGCCATGGGCATACCGTATATCACGCAGCTCTGCTCGTCCTGGGACCAGATGGTGGCGCCGGCGGTTTTGAGCATGCGCGCGCCCTCCCGGCCATCCGAGCCCATCCCGGTCAACACCACACCCAGCACCGCGTTACCATACTGTTTGGCGGCGGAGCCAAAAGTGATATCCAGAGAAGGCTTATAGGTCATACGTGCGTCGTCCACAATTCTGATGCTGCCGCCATTGCGACTGTCGAGCATCAACTGCCGCCCACCCGGAGCCAGCAGAGCGAGCCCCGGCTCGAGCGAATCGCCTTCCGCCGCTTCGCGCACGCGGATCTGACACTGGCGATCCAGACGTTCGGCAAAGGCGCGGGTGAAATTCTCCGGCATATGCTGGATCAATACGATGGGCAGTGGGAAGTTGGCCGGCAGGTTGACCAGTACTTCTGTCAGAGCCACGGGCCCGCCGGTAGAGGCACCAATGACCAACAGCTTCGGGCGAACCTGAGGCCCGGTCCGGCCTACAGGCTGGCGCTCACGCTCGCGACTCAACAGAGGCTCACGCGAACGGCTGTCAGCCGTTGTGGGGGCCGATGAAGGCCGGGCCACCGTGCTGGAGCGGGCACCCGCCGCCGAGGCCCGCGACTGGCGCCCCAGGGTCAAGAGTCGCTCGTGCAGTCTGTCGCGCAGTTGGTTGGCGTTGCGGGAGACCTCGCTGAAGTCTTTGGGCATGAAGTCGGTCGCACCGGCCGCCAGCGCATCCAGGGTAATGCGGGCGCCTTCATAGGTGAGCGAGGAGAACATCAGAATCGGCACCGGCCGCTCCGCCATGATGTGCTTCACGGCGGTAATACCATCCATCACCGGCATTTCAAAGTCCATGGTGATGAGATCAGGCCTGAGCGTGCGCGCCTGCTCAACGGCCTCGCGGCCGTTAGTGGCGGTGCCAACGACGGTCAGCTCCGGGTGTTGATCGATCATATCTTTCAGCCGCTGGCGAAAGAAACTCGAATCATCTACCACTAACACCCGCAATGGCATCGCTGGAAACTCCTGTGTTTGACTCTGTGGCCCGGTGACTCCGTAGCCGTGGGTTATCCGGTCAGACGCCACCCGCGTAGCGTTTGAGCAAACCGGGGACGTCCAGGATGAGCGCCATAGTACCATCTCCGGTAATCGTCGCCCCGGCCATTCCGGGCGTGCCCTGCAACATTTTTCCCAGAGGCTTGATCACCACTTCTTCCTGACCGATCAACTGGTCCACCACAAACCCCACTTTGCGCGTTCCGATGGCCACAATCACCACGTGGGCTTCGTGGCTTCGGTCTTCGCGAACGCCACTGATCAACCAGTCTTTGAGATAAAACACCGGAATCGCCCGATCCCGGATGGTGACGCACTCCTGGCCATCCACGGTGTGAGTTTTGCGCATATCCATATGAAATATTTCCTGAACGCTGGCCAGCGGCAAGGCAAAAGCCTGCTTGGCCAGCATCACCATCAGGGTGGGCATGATCGCCAGCGTCAGCGGTACTTTGATCTTCAGCCGGGTGCCCTCGCCCAGGGTCGACTGAATCTCAATGGTGCCGTTGAGCTGGCTGATTTTGGTTTTCACCACATCCATACCGACGCCGCGTCCGGAAACGTCGGAAATCTCGGTTTTGGTAGAGAAGCCCGGCGCGAAAATCAGGTTGAACGCCTCGGTGTCAGACAATCGCTGGGCACTATCGGCGTCCATGACGCCTTTGCTCACGGCAATCTGGCGCAGCTTGTCCGGGTCCATCCCCGCGCCGTCGTCGGTGATCGACAAGAGTATATGATCGCCTTCCTGCTCGGCCGCCAGGACCACAGTGCCCGCCCGGGGCTTGCCGGCGGCTTCGCGCGCATCGGGCAGCTCTATGCCGTGATCCACGGAGTTGCGCACCAGGTGCACCAGCGGATCGGACAGCGCCTCGACCAGGTTTTTGTCGAGGTCTGTGTCCTCCCCCACCATCTCCAGGCTCACTTCCTTTTTCAGGTTGCGGGCCAGATCGCGCACCACTCGTGGGAAACGACCAAACACCTTTTTGATGGGCTGCATCCGGGTTTTCATGACCGAGGATTGCAGGTCGGCCGTGACCACATCGAGGTTGGAGACGGCCTTGGCCAATGCCTCGTTCTGGATGTCATCGCCCAGGCGCACCAGCCGATTGCGCACCAGCACCAGCTCGCCCACCATGTTCATGATTTCGTCGAGCCGCTGGGTATCGACCCGGACCGTGGTGTCCGCCGCCGGCGCGGTAGCGCCTCCATCCTTTTCAGTGTTCTTCTTCTCCGGACCTTTCTTCTCTGGGCCCTTCTTCTCCGGACCTTTGCCTCCGGTTACGGGCGGTTTGGTGTTCGCGGGAGACTCGTTGCCACCTCCGCCACTGCTCGCTTTGGGCGAGCTTGCTGGTGCCGGTTCCGGTTTTTCAGCAGGCTCTTGTGGCTCGACCGCTGAGGCGGGCTCTGACTTGCCCGCCGGTTTGGCGCCCACGCTCGGGCCACGCCCCTGGCCGTGCAGTTCATCCAGTAGGGATTCGAACTCGTCATCGGAAATGACGTCATCGGTGTCACCACTGGCCGCTTTTTTGTTGCCGGACTCGGAAGAAGCCGTCGTCGCCGGTTTGGCTGCGCCCGCGCCGGGCCCCTTGCCCTTGCCGTGCAGCTCGTCCAGTAGCGCTTCGAACTCATCATCGTCAATTTCGTCGCTGCCCTGCCCCGCACCGGCATCGGCCGGTTTGTCATCCGGGGTCTTCTGGGAGCTTCCCGGGGCTTTGCCCTTGCCGTGAATTTCATCCAGCAGGGCTTCAAATTCGTCTTCTTCGATGGTGTCGTCGCTGGCCGATGAGGCAGGAGCCGGCTTGCCCGAGGCGGCCGGTTCGTCGGTAATGGCATCGAGCAGCTGCTCAAACTCATCGTCGGTGATGTCACCGCTGGCGGGAGGGGATTGTTCGCCGGTTCCCGGGTCCGGGTCGGCCTGGGCCTCAGAGTGACCGTCATTCGCGCCGGCGGGCTCGCCCTTGACCAGGCGCTCCAGGGTGAGAATCAGGTCGGGATCGGGGGGCGACATCGCCTCGCCCTGAGAAATGTCGGCAAATTGTTGATTGACGGTGTCGAGTGCTTCGAGCACCACGTCCATCAGCTCTGGCGTTACCTGGCGCTGGCCGTTGCGCAGCACATCAAACAGGTTCTCGGTCACATGGCAGCATTCGACCATGGGATCGAGCTGCAGAAAGCCGGCACCGCCCTTGACGGTATGAAAGCCGCGAAAGATCGCATTGAGCAAATCGGTGTCATCGGGGCGCTGCTCGAGATCGACCAGCTGCTCCGACAGTTTCTCCAGTATTTCCCCTGCTTCGACCAGGAAGTCCTGGAGAATTTCTTCGTCTTCACCGAAACCCATTCAGCGCTCCTAAAATACAAACAATGACAGGCGGCTAACGATCAAGCGCCAATATCAGCCACTAAAACCCGAGACTGGAGAGCAGGTCATCGACTTCGTCCTGGTTACTGACCACGTCGGCTTTTTCGCTGGCGTTGATCTGGGGTCCCTCGCCTGACTTGTTTCTGTTCTTGCGTTTCTCACTGCCGCCCTCTCCGGTATCGGCATCAAACTCAAAACCTGTAACGTCTTCCACCTGGGAGGCGATCCGTACCAGGCTCACCAGATCCTGCTCGACATCGTTGATCAGTCCGATCACCCGCTTGAGCACCTGTCCGGTCAGATCCTGAAAGCCCTGTTCAAGCACGATTTCCTGCATATTGCGGCCCAGCTGGTCGGTTCCGGTGACCATCTGGCCCAGAAACTCATCCATCCGGTGGTACAGGTCCCGGAACTCGTCCGGCGACATTTCGCGGCGCTTCAGCCGGGCCCACTCCTCACGCAGCGCTCCGGCCTCCTGACCCAGATTGGTCGCGATGGGCGCTGACTCATCCACCATGTCCATGGTTTTATCGGCCGCCTTCTGGGTCAGGTCGATGACATAGTTCAGGCGGTTGGAGGCGTCCCGTATTTCGGAGTTGGCAATATTGGGAGGTTCAGAGGTCAGGTCACCATCGACATTGAAATTGACGATGGCATCGTGCAGGCCACGGGTCAGTCGACCCACGGACTGAAAGATGTGTCGGTCACGCACTTCGGTCATGGCGTGAATCAGCTGGGATGCCTCTTCGTAGTGATCGCCCTGCAGTTTATCAACCAGGAGCTTGGCGCACTCTTTCAGTTCGGAGATGAACTCCTCGTTCTCATGCAGCTGGGATGGTGAAGCCATGGGAAAGCCTTATTATACCTGTAGCGCCGAGCGCCAATCAGTTGACGCGCTCGAAAATTTTCTCGATTTTTTCTTTCAGTGCGGCCGCGGTGAAGGGCTTGACCACGTAACCGTTGACGCCCGCCTTGGCCGCTTCGATTATCTGGTCGCGCTTGGCTTCAGCGGTCACCATCAGCACCGGGAGCGTATTGAGCTTCTCGTCTTCACGCACCGCCCTCAGCAGGTCAATGCCACTCATGCCGGGCATATTCCAGTCGGTAATCAGAAAGTCGAATTCGCCGCTGCGAAGCATGGGGAGCGCCGTAACGCCATCATCCGCCTCGTGAGTGTTGCTGAAACCCAGGTCTCTAAGCAGGTTTTTAATAATCCGTCGCATCGTCGAGAAATCGTCGACAATCAGGATTTTCATGTTTTTATCCAATGCAACCTCCATCTACTCTGGCGGGAGTCGGTTTAAGAGTTGAGTCTATGATAGCAGGGCCGAGCCTTGGACTCAGCAAGCAGCCGGGCAAATTACCCACAAATGCGCCCCAGGTCAATCTTCGCCGCGCCAGTCTGCCAGACGGGTGCGCAGGCGCAGAGCGGCCTGACTGTGAATCTGGCTGACACGCGACTCACTGACGCCCAGCACCTGCCCGATCTCCTTGAGGTTGAGCTCCTCGTCATAATAGAGCGCCAATACCAGTTTTTCCCGCTCCGGTAGTTGGGTTATCGCCTGCGCAAGCGAATGCTTTAGCGCCGAGCGCTGAATTCCTTCCAGGGGGCTGGCGTGGTCGCTACCGGTGCCGGCGGTGGAGATGCTGGTCTCGTCGTCCCCGAAGGCCTCTTCGTAACTGAACAGGCGGCTGGCACTGCTGTCGCGCAGCATGGCGAAATAGTCATTGATCTCGACCCCCAACTCGTCCGCCACCTCGGCATCCTGGGCGTCCCGACCGGTGCGGCTCTCCACCACCCCGATGGCTTCACTGATCCGGCGGGCATTGCGGTGCACCGAGCGTGGCGCCCAGTCGCCCCGGCGCATCTCATCGACAATCGCCCCGCGAATCCGGATACCGGCATAGGTTTCAAAGCTGGCGCCCCGCGAGGAGTCGTATTTCTGCGCGGCCTCCAGCAGACCGATCATCCCGGCCTGAATCAGATCATCCACCTGCACACAGGCGGGCATACGCAGCATCATGTGATGGGCGATCCGTTTCACCAGAGGGGCGTAATCTTCCACCCGAATCTGGCTGCCAATCTGTCTGGTTTTATCGTACATGGCTAATCCATCGGCTGCGGCCATTGTCAGTTACCTCCAAAGCCCGTTAACGGCCTTCGCTAGCGGCTGTTGGCGACCTGAAGCAGGCGCTCGACAAAAAATTCCAGACGGCCCGTAGGTGCGCTGGGCAGGGGCCATTGGTCCACCTCTCGCGCCAGCTCCCGGATGGCCTGAGACGCCTTGGCGTGAGGGGCAAACTCCAGCAACGATTTCTGTTTCTGCACGGCTTTGCGTACATTTTCATCAAACGGGATATGCCCGGAAAATTGAAGCGTAACATCCAGAAATCGCTCGCACACGCCATTGAGCTTGTTGAACATGGCCTGGCCCTCACGCGGCGTGCGGGTCATATTGGCCACCACCCGAAAGCGCTGCAGACCGTGATCGCGGTTGAGCACCTTGATCAGGGCGTAAGCATCGGTAATGGACGAGGGTTCATCACAGACCACCACCAGCACTTCGTTGGCCGCGCGCACAAAGCTGATGACGGTATCGGAAATACCGGCCGCCGTATCCACCACCAGCACATCCAGCTGATCACTCAGTTCGCTGAAAGCGTTGATCAGCCCGGCGTGCTCGCGCGGACCGAGCATGGTCATGCGCTGCACACCGGAGGCCGCCGGCACAATTTTCAGACCGGAGGGACCGGGCACCAGCACATCCACCAGGCTGTGGGTGCCCTCGAGCACGTCGGACAATGTGTGTTTGGCCTTCAGACCCAGCAGCACATCGACATTCGCCAGCCCCAGGTCGGCATCGAGCAGCACCACCCGGCGGCGCAGTTCCGCCAGGGCGATACTGAGATTGACGGAGATATTGCTCTTGCCGACTCCGCCTTTGCCACCGGAGACCGCGATGACTTGTACCGGACGCGCTTG
Source organism: Marinimicrobium sp. C2-29 (assembly GCF_038419845.1). Classification (NCBI taxonomy): domain Bacteria; kingdom Pseudomonadati; phylum Pseudomonadota; class Gammaproteobacteria; order Cellvibrionales; family Cellvibrionaceae; genus Marinimicrobium; species Marinimicrobium sp. C2-29. Next base: position 43,051 of record NZ_JBCAQT010000016.1, on the reverse strand, counting down.
ACTCATGTGTGTTATTACTCCTCGAAATCCGCTGGCGGACTGTTAAAGACGGCGTTCAATACCGCCGGTCAGACCGCCCGGGATCGTGGCCGGACTGTCTTTTTGGCCGGTTGTTCAGGGTCGACGGATCGACGTTCACTGTGTGTCTGTTTGATCAGGGCCGCGGCTCGCGCCACCAGCTGATGCCCACGGGCAACGTCCAGATCGCGCGGGATATCCTGGCCGTGGGTAGTATAGACGATCGGCACCCCGCTCTGCATGACTACGCCCATGGCCTCACCCAGGCTCGCGCTCTCATCCAGTTTGGTCAGGATGCAACCGGCCAGCCCCGCGCCACTGTAGGCGTGCAGTGAAGCCTTGAGCATGGCTTCCTGACTGTTACAGGGCAACACCAGAAGATTTTCCACTTTGGGCTGAGATTCGAGCAGCGCCATCTGGGCGAGCAGGCGCGGATCGCCCTGACGGAAGCCCGCGGTATCAATCAAGACCAACGAGCAGCGACGCAGATTGTAGAGCACCGAGTCCAGGGATTGACGATCATCCACCACCTTGACGGTGATACCCAATATACGCGCCAGGGAACGCAACTGATCATGGCCGCCGATGCGATGGGTATCGAGCGTGACCAGTGCCACTTCGCTCGCCCCATGGGCCATCACATAGCGGGCGGCCAGTTTGCCGATGCTGGTGGTTTTGCCCGCACCAGTGGGGCCAACCAGTGCAAACACGCCACCCTTATCCACCCGATCGGCATTATCGACCGGCAGTTGCCGGGACAGTCGGGCCAGCGCATCGGACCAGCTGCGGGCCAGTGGCCCCTGACTGGTGGCGCCTTCCATCACGGCCTCCACAGCCGAGGCGGGCAGCCCCATACGGGCCAGGCGGCGCGAGATGCTGGCCAGTGCCGGCGGCTTGGGGGCATCGCGGCGCTCGCCCACCACCTGAGACAACTGCTCTTCGAGCAGCAGTCGCATTTCGGCCAGCTCTTCCTGCAACTCCCGAAGTTGAGGGCCCGAGCTGGGCGCTTCGCCACTGGCTGACGCGGCATAGGGGTTGCGGGTCGGTTGTTGGGCGGCCGGGCGCTGGGCGCGATCGCTCACTGTTTCATCGTGCAGCGGGTAGCGCTCGGCGGCCGACTGGAAACGCCGGACGTCAGAGACTCTGTCGTCGCTGCGTCTATCTTCACGGCGCGGCTCAGAATGATGCTGGACACTACCAGAGCCCGGGGCCCGGTCGGCACCCATGGCGGCGGCGACCCGGCCATGGCCGGCGGGAATGCCCGCGTTCACGGTCTGATTGGGTTTGAGGAATTCTTCGGCCGAGGCCTCGACGTCTCGCTGCAGCTGCTGGCGCTGACGGGCCTGTTCAATGGCCGCCGCCCGTTCTTTACCGGTTTGCGGTAGAGCCCTTCCCGCTTGCGGTATTGCCTGATCCGGTTCGGGGGCCGACATGGAGGGCTCAGGTTCGGGTGGCATCTCCGGCATGGCGGGAGTCGCCTTTGTAGTCAACAACTCCACCCCCTCTTTGGTCCGGTTACTGGACAGAATCACCGCATCGGGTCCCAGCTCCTGGCGAACCATTTCCAGGGCGCGTCGCATATCCGCCGCGAGAAATCGCTTTACCTGCATTGTCGTACTCCTCGTTTACTGCGCTGGTCGTTTACTGCGCAGGTCATTGACTACGCTGGGGTCTATACACTCAGCCGGGTCAGCTGGCCGGGCTAGCGGTTGTTTTTCTGGCCGGCACCGACGCTGGCCTCAATGGATATCTGTTTGTTCTCGGGCACTTCGGTGTAAGCCAACACATTCATGTCCGGGACACTGTTGCGGGCAAAACGCGCCAGCATGGATCTCAACGGCGCCGCCACCAGCAGAATCAGCGGTTTCCCCGCCACTTCCTGTTTTTGTGCCGCCTCTATCAGTGATTTCTGAAAGCGTTCGGCCAGACTGGGCTCGATAAAGGCACTGTCGTCGGCGCCAGATTTCTGTGCCTGCTGAACAGTGTTGAGCAATAACTGTTCCAACTCGGGATCCAGGGTGATCACCGGCATTTCCCGGTCGGAACCCACGATGTTCTGTACGATCTGGCGTGAAAGCGCCACCCGGGCCGCCGCGGTCAAAGCGGCGGGATCTTGACTCTTACTCGGGTTGGCCGCCAGGGCTTCGGCGATCGAGCGCATATCGCGAATCGGCACCCGCTCACGCAACAGGTTCTGCAGCACCTTCAGCAACACGTTCAGACTGACGGTGTTGGGCACCAGCTCTTCCACCAGCTTGGGAGAACTCTTGGCGAGCATGTCCAGCAGCTTCTGCACATCCTCATGACCCAGCAACTCCCAGGTGTGCTGTTGCAGAATCTGGTTAAGGTGGGTGGCCACCACCGTGCTGGCATCCACCACGGTGTAGCCCAGGGTCTGGGCCTTCTCTTTCTGGTTGGCATCGATCCAGACCGCATCCAGGCCAAAGGCCGGATCCTTGGTTTTGTTGCCTTCCAGTTCGCCGAATACCTGACCGGGATTGATCGCCATATCCCGGTCCGGGTAGACCTCGGCCTCGGCCACCGCGACGCCCATCAGGCTGATCCGGTAAGCGTTGGGCATCAGGTCCAGGTTGTCCCGGATATGCACCGAGGGAATCAGAAAACCCATTTCCTGGGACAGCTTCTTGCGCACCCCCTTGATCCGACCCAGCAGTTCACCGCCCTGCCCCCGATCGACCAGAGGAATAAGGCGATAACCCACTTCCAGCCCGATGATGTCCACCGGCTGGACGTCGTCCCAGTCGAGCTCGGCGGACTCTTTGGGTGCCGGCGGCAGAGACGCGGTCCCTCCCCCGGAGCCCCCCGCATCGATCGGCGGCTGACTGCCCCCACCGGGAGCCGAGCGGCTGGCCGGGGGCACATAGCCCTGATCCGCTTCCACCGCCTGGGGTTGCTGTTGACGCCAGTGAATGAAATACGCCAGCCCGCCGCAGAGAAAGCCCAGGCCCAGAAAGGCGACGTGCGGCATGCCCGGGATCGAGCCCATCAGAATCAGTACGCCCGAGGCAATGGCCAGTGCCTTGGGCGAGGCGAACATCTGCCCCATGATCTGCTCGCGCATGTCCTCGGAGCTGTTGACCCGGGTCACCAGAATGGCGGCGGAAGTGGACAGCAGCAGAGACGGAATCTGGGCGACCAGACCGTCGCCGATGGTCAGCAGAATGTAGAACTCAAGCGCCTGGGAAAAGGCCAGGTCGTGCTGGATCATGCCGATGCCCAACCCGCCGATGATGTTGATCACCAGAATCAGGATGCCGGCGATGGCATCGCCGCGCACAAACTTGCTGGCACCGTCCATGGCGCCGTAGAAGTCGGCCTCACTCGCCACGTCCTGGCGCCGGGTGCGTGCCTCGTCCTGGTCGATCAGGCCGGCATTCAGGTCGGCGTCAATGGCCATCTGTTTGCCCGGCATGGCATCCAGGGTAAACCGGGCACTCACCTCGGAGATGCGCCCGGCACCCTTGGTGACCACCACAAAGTTGATGATCATCAGAATCAGGAACACCACCAGACCGACCGCGTAGTTGCCCCCGATCACCACCTCGCCAAAGGCCTGGATCACCTTACCGGCGGCGTCGCCACCCTCGTGCCCATTGAGCAGCACCACGCGGGTGGAGGCCACATTCAGGGCCAACCGCAGCAGTGTGGCCACCAGCAGAATCGTCGGAAAAACGGCGAAATCCAGCGGCCGCATGGCGTAGACGCCCACCAGCAGCACGACGATCGACAGGGCGATATTGAAGGAAAAGAAAGCATCCAGCAGAAACGGCGGTACGGGCAGAATCATCATACCCAGCAACATCAGCAGCAACAGCGGCACACCCAGATTGTTCTGGCCCAGGCCGCGCAGCTGTTTGAAAGCGGCTCCGCGGTCGATATTGTTCAATTGGCTGAAGCTGGGTAAGGCCATGGATGGTCGCTTTTTTGACGGTTTTGGGTGCTAAAGTCGCGCTCTACCCTGCCATCGCAAAAAGCGTACCTGTTTTGCAAAAAATCGGGAAAACCGTCTATTTGTCAGCGCGTCAAGGCTGTACCCACTCTTCAGGGAGACAGTTATTCGCCACGCCTCAATCAAACTGCATATCGCGCGGAACCTTGATGTTGCGGGGGTAGCTGGGCCGCTCGCCGCGGCCGCGACGGTAGTTGCGGATCTGGAAAACATAGGCCAGGACCTGGGCAACGGCCATATAAAGGTCGGCGGGAATTTCCTGATCCAGATCGGTGGTGTGGTAAATGGCGCGCGCCAACACCGGTGACTCCATGATCTCGATTTTGTGGGCGCGGGCAATTTCCCGGATCTTCATGGCGGTCTGGTCGCCGCCCTTGGCCAGGAGGACGGGGGTGGCCATGTTGTCCGGATCGTATTTCAGGGCGACGGCGTAGTGCGTCGGGTTGGTGATCACCACATCCGCCTTGGGCACTTCGGACATCATCCGCCGCTGCGCCATTTCCCGCTGCAACTGGCGGATACGGCTCTTCACTTCCGGCTTGCCTTCGGTGTCTTTCGACTCGTCCTTCACCTCCTGCAGGGACATCTTCAATTTCTGCTGGTTGTCCCAGATCTGGAAGGGGATATCGATCATGGCGATCGCGATGGTGACAGCGGCCAGGGCCACGGCTCCGATCGCGCTCAACCAGACGGAATTCTTGATGGCGGTCACCGCTTCCTGATCCGACAGCCGGAGGATGTCCTGCTGCTGAATCGCCAGTAGCAGCACGGCGACACTCATGATCAACAGCACCTTGCCCAGTGCCTTGGCCAGCTCCATCAGCGCCTTGAGGGCAAACATGCGCTTGAGCCCCGCCAGTGGATCCATTCGGCTGGCTTTCGGGGCCATGGATTTGGCGCTGATCATCCAGCCCCCCAGAGCAATCGGGCCGGCAATGGAGGCCACAAACAGCAGCCCGAATACCGGCATGACGCTCATCATCCCGTGGTACAGCGAGGCGGTAAAGTGATGCACCATCGCTTCGGTATCAAAGATGACTTCGCGGCTCAGATCAAAGTTGTAGCTCGTCATGCCGGCCAGCTTGCTGGTCATGTAGGAGCCGAAAATGATCAGGCCAATGGTCCCCGCCAGCAGAATGAAGGTGGTGGTCAGCTCGCGCGAACGGGGAATCTGCCCCTCCTCGCGCGCTTTCTCCTGTTTTCGCGCCGTGGGGTCTTCTGTTTTTTCCTGACTGCTGTCGTTGTCTTCAGCCATTACTGAACCCCGATTATCCGACGCAGCGACACAAACCCTTCCTGCATGGTGACTTCAAACACCGGCAGAAAAGCCCCCAGAGAAAACCACATGACCAGCAGGCCGAACATCAACGTCATGGGAAAGCCCACAGTAAACACGTTCATCTGCGGCGCCGAGCGGTTCATGGCACCAAAGGCCATATTGATGATCATCACCGCCGTAAAGATGGGCAGCGCGATCACCAGCCCGAGACTGAATATCCAGGTGCCCATGCTGGCAATGGCCCAGAAGCTCCCCACCGGCAACCCGCCCGTCCCGATGGGCAGCGTCTCATAGCTGCGCACGAGCAGTTCGATCGCCATCAGATGGCCGTTGTAGCTGAGGAACAACAGCGTCGAGAGCAGCAGATAAAATTGTGACAGCACCGAGGTCGACACACCGGTCGAGGGATCATTCATGGCCGCAAAGCCCAGGCCCATTTTCATGGCCACCATTTCACCGGCCATCACAAAGACATGCAGTACGATCTGAAGCATGAAGCCCATGGCGACGCCAATCAGCAGCTCCTGCGCCACCACGACCATGGCCTGGATCGAGACCAGATCAATGTCCGGCATGGCCGGCAACAGGGGCGCAACCAGGATGGTCAGAAAGAACGCCAACACCACCCGCACCCGGGGCGTGACCGTTTGCGCCCCGATGACCGGCATGGCCAGGAACAGACCGCCGATGCGCAGCATCGGCCAGAGATACTGGCCGATAAACTGCATCAGTTGCTGCTCGCTCAACACCAGCTCGTTCATGGCCCTGTGCTCCCACACCCGCGCTTCATCATCCGGTCAACCAATCAGATTGGGAACATTGGTGTACAGGCGATTGAACAGATCCATGAATTCGCGCAGCAGCCAGGGGCCGGCAATCATCACCGAGGCCAGGGTGACCAGAAGACGCGGCAGAAAACTCAGCGTCTGCTCGTTGATCTGGGTGGCGGCCTGAAACATGCTGACGATCAGACCCACCAGCAGGCCGGGGCCCACGATCACCACCAGCATCAGAACTACAAGAAACAGGGCATCGGCAAACAGGTCCATTACCACTTCGGGGGTCATAGCGTCAGACTCCAAAGCTCGCGGCGAGGGTGCCAATCAGCATCGCCCAGCCGTCGACCAGCACAAACAGCATGATTTTGAATGGCAGGGAAATGATCAGGGGCGAGAGCATCATCATACCCATGGCCATCAGCACACTGGCGACCACCAGGTCGATCACCAGAAAAGGAATGAAGATGATGAACCCGATCTGGAACGCCGTTTTCAGCTCGCTGGTCACAAAGGCCGGTACCAGAATGCTGAAGGGAGTGTCTTCCGGGGTCTGGATCGGGCCATTGTCGGCGATCCCGACAAACAGTTCGATATCCGACTCGCGGGTCTGGGCCAGCATGAACGAGTGGAAGGGTTCGGCGGTGCGGGCCACCGCTTCCTGGGCGTTGATCTCCTCGTTGATGTAAGGCTGCAGCGCGTCTTCATTGATGACGCTCAGCACCGGTTGCATGATGAACAGGGTGAGAAACAGCGAGAGACCGATCAGAATCTGGTTGGAGGGCGACTGCTGCAGCCCCAATGCCTGCCGCAGAATCGCAAACACGATGATGATCCGGGTAAAGGAGGTCATCATCAACAGGACGGCCGGCAAAAACGTCAACGCAGTCATCACCGCCAGAATCTGCAGGGTGACCGTATAGTCTTCCGAGCCGTCCGGATTGGTGGTGACAGTCATTGCCGGCAGGCCGGGGATGGCCGGCAGCGATCCGCCGATCGCCTGCTCGGCCGGATTCTGTTGATTCTGCTGGCTCTGCGGGTCCTCCTGGGCCGATGGACTGGCCGCCGAAAACAGCAGAACCAGCATCAACAGTGATGGCCAGACGACGCGGCGGGTGAAAAATTGAAAGTGTCTCATCGCCGCCATCATCGCCCGCCGGAATTTTTGTGTTGCATGATGGCCATCAATTTCTGTTTGAAGTCCGCCGGGTGGGCGGTATCGCTGGTGTCAATCACGGGCGTTTCAAACACATGCAGCGTTCGGATCTGCTGCGGCGTAGCGCCCAACAGCAGTTGCTGGCCCCCGACGTCGACCACCAGCAGCCGCTCGCGGGTGCCCAGCGGCAGGGTCGCGACAATTTTCATGTCGCCCCGCTGCCCGAAACCGCCCTGCCCGAAGCGGCGCAGCAGCCAGGCCAGCGCAAAAATCAGCGCCAGGATCAACAGCAGGCTCAAGGCGACATTGAGCAGCTGGGAGGCCGCGCCGACCCGCTCGGGCTCGCTGGCCTCCGGCGCCGATTCCGACTGCGCCCAGGCGAACAGGGGCAGGGTCAGCAGAACGACAGAAAAACGGGTGAGCGCCGTGAGCATGATGGAATCCTAGCGCAGCTTTTTGATACGTTCGGACGGACTGATCACGTCCGTCATGCGGATACCGAACTTCTCGTTCACCACCACCACTTCGCCGTGGGCGATCAGGGTGCCGTTCACCAGTACGTCGAGTGGCTCGCCCGCCAGACGATCCAGTTCAATCACCGAACCCTGGTTCAGTTGCAGCAGGTTGCGAATACTGATGGAGGTGCGCCCCACTTCCATGGAAATGGACACCGGAATATCCAGAATTACATCCAGATCCGGGTTGGTGTTGGGCTCTTCGTCCTCGGTCAGCTCGTCCAGCGGGACGCGATCGGCATCAGAGCGCTGGTCATAGTCGGCCGAGTCATCACCGCTGTCGTCATCGTCGGACTGCTCGGCCATGGCCGCTTCCCACTCCGCCGCCATGGCGTCCTGATCTTCGTTGTTCTCAGGGGTATCATTCTCGCTCGCCACGGGAGCCTCCTTCATTGGCCGTAATATTGTAGGCACTGCTGTGATCAATCAGACCCTTGACCTTGAACGCCAGATTGCCGCGAATCTGGCCCAGGCGGGTGCGGAACATGGGAACGCCGTTGGCGGTCACCACGTGGTGTTCGGGAAACTCAACCGGAATCACATCGCCGGGCTTGAGGTTGATGATGTCTCTGAGGGTAATCTCGCGCTGGACGATGTCGCACTCGAGCTCGACATGGGCCGCCAGCACATCTTCACGCAACGCCTTCACCCAGCGCTCATCCACATCGTCGCTGTCGCTCTGCAGGCCGGAATCGAGCACCTCACGGATGGGTTCGATCATCGAGTAGGGAACGGTAATGTGCATATCACCGCCGCCCCCGTCGAGCTCCACGTGGAAGGTGCTGACCACCACCACTTCACTCGGGCTGACGATGTTGGCCAGCGACGGGTTCACCTCGGAATTCATGTACTCGAAGGTGATGGGCATGACCGCTTTCCAGGCTTCCCCCAGATCGACAAACACCTGATCCAGCACCATCTGCACCACGCGCAGTTCGGTGGGGGTAAATTCCCGCCCTTCGATCTTGGCGTGACGGCCGTCGCCACCAAAAAAGTTGTCCACCAGTTTGAACACCAGGCGGGCATCCAGAATGATCAGAGCGTTGCCGCGAAGTGGGCGGAATTTCACCATGTTCAGACTGGTGGGCACATAGAGTGTATGCACGTACTCGCCAAACTTCTGGATCTGGATACCACCTACCGAGACGTCCGCCGTGCGCCGGAGCATATTGAACATGCTGATCCGGGTGTAGCGGGCGAAGCGCTCGTTGATCATTTCCAGCGTGGGCATCCGCCCGCGCACGATCCGGTCCTGGCTGGTCAGGTCATAGGATTTGACCGGTTCCAGCTCGAGATCGTCATCGGTATCGACATCGCCATCGTCTACCCCGTGGAGCAGCGCGTCGATTTCATCCTGTGAGAGTAAGTCTTGCACTCGCGCCTACCTTAGTCGTCTACTGCATCACAAAGCTGGTGAATAGTACCTGTTCCACACCGGGCTCGCCGGTTTCTTCTTCCAGGATCTGACGGACCTGCCGCACGGCATCCTGACGCAGTAGCTCCCGCCCTTCGGGGGTCTGCAGATCTTCAAATTCCTGCCCGGAAAACAGCATGATCAGGTCATTGCGGATCCGGGGCATGTGCCGTTCAATGGCCTTGGCCACATCGTTGTCGCGGAACATCAGGTTGACCTCGGCCTGCAGGAATCGCTGGCGACCGCGCACGTTGTAGTTGATCACGAACTTTTCTTTCAGCGGATAATAGATGGCCCTTTCGGGTTCCGGCTCGACTTCTTCCACCGGAGCTTCCTCTCCGGCAACCGGAGTGGCCTCTTCGGCCCCCAGCATATGAAGCAAGCCAACGGTGGTGCCCACCGAGATCGCCACCAGCAAAATCGCCAACAGTCCCAACAGTAGCCAGCGTTTGCGCTTCGCCTTGCGCTCGACAGCCGCCTGTTCTTCTTCGGTCAGTTCGCGCTCTTCTTCTTCCGCCATGTCAAAAGTCCGTCACTCACGTGATTAAGTAGGGTTGAGCAATAGGCGTGCCAAAGCGGCACCGCCTGTTGGCGGATACTTTGGCACAGGGTCGTGACGGGGGCAAGCGAGGAGTGTGGTGGGTGGGCTCCGCCCACCAGCTCAGGCGTAGTGGTCGACCAGATATTGAGACACCAGAGTTTCGGTGACCACACCGGCGTCGGGTTCGTCACCGGCGCCGGCCTGCTGACCGCCGCGGCCGGAGCCATTCCCTTCGCCATCACCTGTCTGGCCCCGGTCGGACTGGTCAGAGACGTTCACATCCACCAGGTCCAGCCCCTGATCGGCAAACATCTCACGCAGGCGCGCGGCGCTCTGATCGAGCGCTTCGCGCACGGCGGGCTGGGCGCTGGTAAAGGTCACACTGATCTGGTCCTGATGGCTACTGACCCGCACCTGCATGGGCCCGAGATCGGGCGGGTCCAGACGCAACTCGGCGGTGGAAATATTCTGCGCCGCCTGCCATAGCACCCGCTGGCCCACGGCCTGACTCCACTGCGCCTGCCCCACGGGCACGCGCACCTCAGACTGAACCGTGAACTGACGCTCGCCGGGCTGCACCGGGGCCTGGCGGGCGGCATCCAGATTCGCCAGAGAACTGGCGGCCGTGGTGTTCTGTACCAGCTCAATGGGCCGTGCACCGGGGTTCTCGCCCCGCCCCGCCGCCTGCAGCAGTTTGGCAAACGCTTCTTTCCCGGCCGACAGCTCCGAATCCTTGCCGCCCAGCAGTTTCTCCAGCATGTCATCCGGTTCGGCTGTCTGTATCCCTCCGGTCAGTAATGATGAGCTGGAGTCGAGCGACGAACCTCCCACTTTGAACTGGCTCCCCGATTCTGTCGCCCGACCGCCCGTTTCTTTCGCCAGCTGACTCAGGTAGGCGGCACCGCTGCCACCGAGCACATCCTTCAGGTTTTTACCCTCGGGAAAGCGCTGGGCCAGCGCCGGAATTTCGGCGAGGGGAATGGCCTGGAGCAGATTCGCAATATCGGCCACCGGTGCGCCCTCCTCCAGCGCCATCATCAGCTCCTTCAGTGCCGCCTCGGCGTCCTCGCTCAACTGTCCCGATCCGAGTTGCGCATGAAGGTCTTTCAGCAGACTGGCCACATCATCGCCCAGAGCCTGCAGGTCGCCCTCAGACAACTGAGCCAACAGCTCTTCGGCGGTCGGAGTTGATTCCTGCGCCTCGCCCGAGGTGCCCGATTGCTCCGCCCGATCGGTTTTGCCCGCCGAGGCGGAAGCTGCCCGAGCGGGTTGATCGTCCACTCTGGACCGGTCCGTCGACGCTGTAGTCTCGGATTTCTTACTTTCAGCCCGGTCGGCCTGCTTCCGGTCGGCGCTCGCTTTGGCATCAACGCGCGCCTGGTTCTGCTCCCGAGCGGCGTCGCGCCGCTGCGCCAGTTCCGAGCGCTCGGAGGCCCGGTTCTGCCCCGGATTGTCCGATCGCAGTGGCGGCTCCTGCCGCGCGGGCCTTTGATTCTGTGCGGACCTATCATTCCGCGCCGGGCCCTCATTCCGCGGAGGGCCTTCATTCCGCAGAGGGCTCTCATTCCGCAGAGGGCTCTCGAGCAGGCGGCGAAAGTCTTCCCCTCCCTGCCGGGCCGAGGGGTTGCGGGGAGCGTCCCCTCGCGGGGCCGGGGACAGTAAGCTGGAAATGGAATTGTGACCGGGCATGCGCGGCGTCTCCGAAAGCATCGGCGGCAAGTGTTTGCCGCCGGGGGTCGTTTGAGTGAACTCTACGGGGACTATTGCAAGCTTGATGCCAATTGCAGGCTTGATGCCAAGCGCAAGCATAGTGCCAACGCAGGCTTTGCTGCCAAACGGGCCAGGGGGCCGGTTGTCTTACTCGGTGAGGGTATTGAGGATACTTTTGAGTTGTGAGAATTCCTGCTGGATGTTCACCAGCTCGTGCTCCAGCCCGTCGAGCTTCCCTTCGCGTCCGCCGTCTTCCATCACCTGACAGAGCTCAGCCAGGCGCACGGCACCCAGGTTATTGCAGCTGCCTTTGAAGCTGTGAGCCTGACGGCGCACACTCTCCTGATCACGTGTGGCGAGCGCCTTCTGCAGATTGCGGATGCGCTCCTCGGAATCATTGACGAAGGTGTTGATCAGCTCGGGAAACTGGCCTTCCATGACTTCCTGCAGCGTCTGCAGAATCTCCCGATCCAGATGGGCGGCCGACGCCGGCTCCGCTGCCTGGGTGTGATCCGGCTTTTCGCCTGTTCGGTGGTCTTCAGAGCTCATGAGGTATACCTCTTATTGCGCCCAATCAAACGTCGATCCGCCAGGAGAAGACAGCTTCGACTTCATTGCCTTCCCCCATATAGCGGACAGCATCGCACAGTTTTTCCACCAGCGCGAGGCCCCGGCCACTGTAGCCCGATTGCTCCAGACCGTGACGCGTCGTGTCCTGATCCGGCTGGAACCCCGGCCCGCTGTCCTCCACCCGCACCCGCAGGCAACCCCCATCATCATCGGTGCTGTGGTGGAGGTGGATTCTGACGTAACCCTTGTCCACGGCATCCAGACGTGCTTGGCGCAGTTCGTAGTACTGGGCAAAGCCCTCGGGGGTGTTTTTCAGAGCCGAATCCAGCCCGAGCACACCGTGCTCCAGGGCGTTGGAATACAATTCGGAAAAAATGGTGTACAGCTTGCCGCTGTGCTGACGCAGGCCCGGCACTTCCACCAGGATGTTCAACAGCAGCGGCATGGGGTCAAACGCCCGGAAGCTGGAGGGCTGAATATCAAAATTCATGCTCCATTCCGACAGGCTGGAACGGCTGCGCCGCTCGGCCTCGGCCGCAAAGGCATTGACCCGCTCGGGCTGATCCATCAGTAGCTCGACCAGCGAGAGGTCGTCATTGCGCTCGCCCTTGCCGATAAACTCCTGGACCCGATCAAGTATCTCATCGAACAGCTGCTGCGGATCTTCGTTGTCGAGAAAGACCTGCTTCAGGCGCTCATCCCCGAACATCTCGCCCTCGGGATTGCGCGCCTCGTGAATGCCATCGGACCAGAGATAGAGGCGATCGCCCCAGTTGAGCGTCAGGGTCTGCAGATCGTCCCGAAAGTCTTTGTTGGACAGCACGCCCAGCGGCAGATGGGTGGAACTGATCGGCTCCGGTGGATCCCCCCCGGCCCGGCGGATGTAACCCTCCGGCAGCCCGCCGTTCCAGACCCGGATCCGCTGGCGCTGAAAATTGATATCCACCATGGTCGCGCAGCAGAAAATTCCCACCGGCAGAATCGATTTGAGCTTACCGTTTATCTCCCGGAGGATGTCGGTCATGGTGAAGCCCTTGTGCACCATGCCGTAGAAGGTGGAGGCGAGCGGAATGGCACCCACCGCCGCCGGCAGACCGTGGCCGGTAAAATCCCCCAGCAACACCATCATGCTGCCCGAGGGGCGCATGCCGGCGACCAGAATATCGCCATTGAACACGGCCAGGGAGGACAGGAAGTACTTGACGTTGTTGGAGTCCAGACAGCCGCTGTGGGCAATGTTGTCAAACACCTGTTTGGCCACCGTCTGCTCCTGCAGGAGGTGCTCGTGGTGGCGGCCGATCTGGTCGCGCTGATCGAGAATGGTGCTGTGCATGGCGCGCATGCGATTGAAGGATTTGATCTTGGCCTGGAGGATCACCCGGTTGTAGGGTTTTGACAGAAAATCGTCGCCACCGGCATCCAGGCACTGCACCAGCGAGTCGGTATCGGTCAGGGAGGTGAGAAATATGATGGGGACCAGCGACTCACCGGCCAGAGCCTTGATCCGCCGCGCGGCGCCAAACCCGTCGAGGTTGGGCATCAGCGCGTCCAGCAGCACCAGGTCGGGACGCTCCCGCTCAAAGGCCTCAACCGCCTCGCGACCATCCCGCGCACTGATGACCCGGTGGCCGTCGCGGGCGACGATGGTTTCCAGTATCTGCCGATCGGTCGCCGAGTCGTCGGCCACCAGGATTGTCAGTGGGTTGTCGTCGTTCATGGGCGGCGCCTCCCTTCGGCACAGAGTGCTGTCCAGCCGCGGTAACTGCTATTGGATATCGAACAGTTGTTCGAAGTTGGAGATGGTCAGTATCTTTTTGACGTCGGGGCTGCAGTTGCGGATTTCGATCCGGGAGCTGTCGCCGCCGGCATGATCGCGCAGCAGCAACAACATGCCCAGCGCGGAGCTGTCGAGGTAGGTGGTTTCCTGCATGTCGACGCGGTAGCGTTCGGGGGGCTTGGCGAGGCTTTCGTAGGAGCCCCGAAAGTCCTGGTGCGAGCTGAAGTCAAAGCGTCCCTGGATGTAGATGGTCAGCAGTGACCCGTCGTTGGATAGGGTGGAGGTGATCGCCATAGCAGCTATATGTCCTTTCCAGTCTGTTGTTATCGGCCTGGCTCCAAGCATAGCTGATAAAACCGGGTTTCCATAGTCCTTGGGGTCTTCGTTCTGGAAAACCTTTGGAGGTTACATCACGTCCGGCCCGCTCAGGGGTAGGGTCTTCCCGGACACGGCGTAAACCCATCCCTGGGGCCTCTCCACCGACATCCTGTCGGTGACGGTCCGGGAAGACCCTACCCCAGATCGGTCCTCCGCACTTCGTAGAACGCACCGTGCGTCCCTGTAGGGCGGATAAGCGTCAAGCGCATCCGCCACAGAGCAGTATGGAGAGACCGATTCTACAAGGCTCGTAGGCCCGATTTGGGGTGGACGTGAATTAAACCCCAACGCCCAAAAGTACTAGTAGCTCCCCTGATCCCGGGAAAACCGCTGGGCGGCGAGGTCGTCGAGTTCGCGTTGGAGTTTTTGCTCGAGGACGCTGTTCTCCTCCTGAGCCAGGCGGGTGACCAGGTCCTCCAGAGAGCGGCGACGGTGGTACTTTTGTTGCCACTCCTCGCGGCGCTGCTCCATGCCCTGCTGAACCTGGGCCAGACGCTGCTGCTGACCCTCCAGCGCCTGCCCCAGACGCTGGAGAAACCCGCTGTAGCTCATCAGCATCTCGGGCTGAACGTTATGGCGCAGCCGGTGGTAATCCTCCACGTACTGATTGCGATAATCCTCCAGCTGCCCCAGCTGCGCCTGCTCGTTCTCCAGCAGCGCCCGTTGCTCGCCCAGGCGCGCGGCGGCGGCCTGCTCCTCGCGCTCGGCCAGCATCACCACCACGCGCAGACGTTCGGAGCGACGCTCGGCCATGGTTTAGCGGCGCCTCGCGGCGCTGTGTTGGGCGGCGAGTGGCCCCTGGCGGCTACCGGCTTTGGGCCGCGCACCGGGATTCTGGGTGCCACCGGGACTCTGATTACCACCGGGCTTTTGTCCGCCCGGCTGCAGGGTGCTCTTCAGGTGCGCGATGCTCTCATCCAGATGAACCGACTGATTCAGCCCCTGCTGGATGAAGGCGCGCAGGTGCGGGTAGCGTTCGATGGCCTGATCGGTTTCCGGGTCGGCGCCGGGGCTGTAGGCGCCAATGTTGATCAGATCGCGGTTCTGCTGGTAGCGGGACAACAGCTGCTTGAAGCGCTGCATGAGTTTGACGTGGTCCTCGTCGACGATGTTCGCCATGGCGCGGCTGATCGAGCCTTCCACATCAATGGCCGGATAGATGCCCTCCTCGGCCAGACGGCGCGAGAGTACGATGTGACCGTCGAGAATCGCGCGGGCGGCATCGGCAATGGGATCCTGGAGGTCATCCCCCTCGGACAGGACCGTATAGAAGGCGGTGATCGACCCCTCCCCTTCCGCCGCGTTGCCGGCGCGCTCCACCAGTTGCGGGATTTTGGCAAACACCGAGGGCGGGTAGCCTTTGGTGGCCGGCGGCTCGCCGATGGCCAGGGAAATTTCCCGTTGGGCCTGGGCAAAACGGGTGAGCGAATCCATCAACAGGAGCACGTTCTTGCCCTGGTCCCGATAGTGCTCGGCGATACGGCTTGCTAACTGCGCGGCGCGTAGGCGCATCAGGGGCGCGTCGTCCGCCGGCGAGGCGACCACCACGGCGCGTGCCATGCCCTCGGGACCCAGAATATGATCGATGAACTCTTTCACTTCCCGACCGCGCTCGCCCACCAGACCCACGATCACAATATCGGCGGTGGTGTACTTGGTCATCATCCCCATCAGCACACTTTTACCCACACCGCTGCCGGCGAACAGGCCCAGACGCTGGCCCCGGCCCACGGTAATCAGGGCGTTGATGGCGCGGATGCCCACATCCAGGGGTTCGCTGATGGGGTGACGATTGAGGGGGTTGATATCGTGAGGATCGAAATCGAGAAAATCCTCTCCCCGCAGTGGCCCCTGACCGTCGAGCGGATGACCCAGGCCATTGACCACGCGGCCCAGCAGCTGCGGGCCGATGCGCATGCCCTGATGGCTGGAAACGGGAATCACCCGGGCGCCGGGCTGCAGGCCCTCGACCCGTTTGACCGGCATCAGATAGATGATGTCGCCGGCGAAGCCCACCACTTCCGCCTCAATACTGCGGCCGTCGCGGTTGATGACCCGGCACTGCCGGCCCACCGAGACATTGAGGCCCACCGCCTCGAGGGTCATGCCCACAGAGCGGGTCAGCCGCCCCTCGGCTTCCGGGTGCGGGCCAGAGGGCACGCCGGTGGGGGCGTAACCGCGCAGCCGCTCAGTCAGGCTGTGGCGCTTATCGGTCACCGGAGGGTGCCCCTTCATCGGCGGAATCGGGTGTCTGACCTGGCGCTTCGCCGCTGTGCTTTGCGTCAGGGGCTTCAGGCGCATCAGAGGCAAACCGGTCGTGATCAAAGTCAGGCTCGTCCAGAGCGGACTCATCCTCGCTCTCTTCATTGACCAGCTGCCGGTTCACAAAGGCTTCCAGCTGTTGCTTGAGACGATGTTCAACGGAAAAATCCACCTGACTGGTCTGGGTCTCGACCCGGCAGCCACCCGGCAAGAGCGTCTCATCGCCCCGGAACTGCCAGTCCAGCTCCCGCTCCTCGGCATAGGCTTCCACCAGTACCAGGTCATCCGGGTTGAGAAACAGACGCAGGTTGCCCGCGCCGGCCGGCAAGGCGGCAACAGCCGCGCGCACCTGCTCGAGCACCTGGCTGGAATCGGTCAACAACTCACGCTGAACCAGACTTTTGGTGAGGGTACAGACGGTGTCGAGCAACAATTTTTCCAGCGCATCGTCCTGCTCTTCCAGTGGGTCGAGTAGCGACTGGACCAGGTGTTGAAAACGCTGCTGTTCGGCGGCAAGTTTTTGGCGCATTTCCTCCCAGCCCTGCTTTTCTCCCGCCTCGTAACCTTCCGCCTGCCCCTGTTCGAAGCCGGCCTGGTAACCCTGCTCGCGCCCCTCTTTCTCGGCGGCATCGACAATGCGCTGCATTTCATCGGCACTCATACCCGAGCCGGTGCCGGTGTAATTCACATCTTCCACCCGCTCGCCCTGACGTTTGCGTTGCGTTTCCGCCTGCTCGCGGGCCTCGCGCTCGGCCGAGGGCAATACCCGGTCGCGCTCGCCATGAATGGGCGGCAGCACCCAGGTTTTGTAATCCTGGAGCTCTTCGGCGGGTATGCGATTGACGAGTTTCTTCTGGGTCATGCGATGCCGGTTCCCAAGGTGTCAAGATGACAGGAGATATCAGAGTGACAGCCGTGGCGCTACACCATTTTCTCGCCACTGCTGCTCAGAACAATCTCGCCGGCATCGGCCATGCGACGAGCAATGGTAAGAATTTCTTTCTGCGCGACTTCCACTTCCGACAGCCGGACCGGTCCTTTGACTTCCAGGTCGTCGCGCAGCAGCTCGCCCGCGCGCTTGGACATGTTGCTGAAAATCTTGTCCTGCAACTCGCCGTCCGCGCCCTTGAGCGCGACGATGAGAACCTCGGAAGAGACTTCGCGCAACAGCATCTGGATGCCGCGATCGTCCACTTCTTTGAGGTTGTCGAAGACGAACATCAGATCCTGGATCTGGTTGCCCATCTCCTCGTCCAGCTCCTTGATCGAATCCATCAGATCGGCCTCGATGCCGCCATCGAGATGGTTCATGATTTCTGCGGCGGTTTTGTAGCCACCCACGGCGGTGGTCTGGGAGGCGGAGTTGCCGGTAAACTGTTTTTCCAGAATGTCGTTCAGCTCGTGCAGCGCGCTCGGCTGCACGGTGTCGAGGGACGCCACCCGCATCATGATGTCGGTGCGCATTTTTTCACTCAGATAGCCGAGTACTTCCGCCGCCTGATCCGGGTCCAGGTAAGAGACCACAATCGCCTGAATCTGCGGGTGCTCATTGCGGATCACATCGGCTACCGAGCGCGGCTCCATCCACTTGAGGGTATCCAGGCCCGAGGTGTTGCCCCCGAGCAGGATGCGCTCGATCAGGCCGCCGGCCTTGTCTTCACCCAGGGCGGTAACCAGCATGTTGCGGATATAGCTGTCGGAGTCGGCCCCCAGACCGGTGAGGTTGCGCACCTCGTCCAGAAAACCCGACAGGACCGCGCGCACATCGCTCTGCTGGACGCTTTTGAGCTGCGACATGGCCGAGCCGATCCGCTGGACCTCTTTGGGGCCCATGTGCCGCAGCACCTCGGCCGCATCGGCCTCACCCAGAGACATCAACAGCACCGCCGCCTGATCCACATGGTTCAGGTTGGAGCTGGGCTTATCATTCTTTGCGGGCGTTTTCTCTGCCACGGGGCTCTCCAATAAGGTTCGCTGAGGACTCTCCAAAAAGGTTCGCTGAGGGCTTGCCATAAAGGCCCGCCAAGGGCTTTACCCTCAATCGTCTCGGTTAATCCAGCCTTTCACCACTTGCGCCACGCGGCCGGGGTCATCGGCGACCAGCCCCTTGACGGCATTAAGCTGCTGTTCGTAACTCTCTTCCGGCCCCGGTAACCCGAGGGCGCCGCCGGTCAGCGTCACCGCCTCATCCGACAAGCCATCATACCCACCGAGCCCGGACTGTTCCAGCGCGGCGAGCTCGCGTGCCTCCTCTTCTTCAGAGGCCTTGCCGCCAGTGCGCGCCAGGCTCTTGAGCACCGGGCGCAGCAGGCCAAAAATCAGCAGCACAATCACCAGAATGCCCGCGCCCTGTTTAATATAGGTCAGGAGCCAGTCCTGCTGCCACCAGGGTGTCTCCGGCACGGTATAGTCGGCGATATCCCGTTGGCGAAACGCCGAGTTCAGCACGTTGACACTGTCGCCCCGGGCGGCGGAATAACCGACCGCATCGCGTACCAGAATTTCCAGACGCTCGAGCTCCGCCGGAGTCCAGGCGACCCGCTCCTCATTACCCTCGGCCGTGGTCTGGACCTTGTCGTCCACAACCACTGCGACCGACAACCTATCGATGGTGCCCTGCTGATAGCGGGTGTAGCTGATGGTCCGATCCAGCTCGTAGTTGCGGGTAGCTCGTTCGCGCACTTCCCGGGGGGAACTCTCGTCCACCGGCTCACCGGTTTCCGGGTCAATCATTTCCGGGGCCTCGGCCGTTCCCGGCGGCTGATTGGTCAGCGCGCCGGGGATGCCGCCCTGCTCCCGGCCGGTACGGACTTCGTTGGAAATCTGTTCACTGCGGATCGCCGCCATATCGGGGTTGAAGGTCTCCGCGGCCTGTTCAGTGGCGGTGAAATCAATGTCGGCACTCACCTCGGCGCGAAAATTTTCGCTGCCGACCACGGGCTCCAGAATCCGGTTAATCCGCTCGGAAATCTGGGTCTCCACCCGACGGTTGTACTCGCGCTGACGATCGGCCAGCAACAGTTCATTGTTCTCTTCCTTGGCGGAGAGCATTTCGCCCGTCTGATCGACAATGGTGATGGAGTCCGGGTCAAGCTCCGAGATGCTGGAGGCGACCAGGTTGGTGATCGCCTTGACCTGGGCGTTGTCCATGGAGCGCCCGGGGTACACGTCCACAAAGACCGAAGCGCGGGGTTCGCGCACGTCGCGGACAAACACCGAGCGCTTGGGAATGGCCAGGTGGACCCGCGCGCTGCGCACGCTGTTCATGCTGGTGATGGTGCGGGCCAGCTCGCCTTCGATGGCCCGGTGGTAGCGGGTGCTCTCGATAAACTGGCTGGTGCCCAGGGGCTGATCCTGGTCCATCAGTTCAAAGCCGGTGCTGTCGTCTTTGGGAATGCCAGCCTGCGCCAGCCGGATGCGGGCCGTGTGCATGTCATCGGCCGCGACCAGCAGGCTCCCGGTGGAGGGGTCGATCCGGAACGGAATCTGGCTCTGCTCCAGGATAGTGACCGCCTCGGTCGAGTTCATCGGATCCATGTTGGCAAACAGGGGACGGTATTCCTCGCCCTGGGTCCAGAGCACTACGGCAAACCCGATGGCGACGCTGGCGGCCAGCCCGATCATCAGCCCGGCCTGGCGCACCAGGTTCAGGTTACTGAAACCCTCGACCAGGTCGCTGCCGGTGCGCTTGCGGCCGCCGCTGTCGCTGCCGCCGTCAAAAGTGTCGCTGGTTGCCGAATCTGCCATGACTGATTCACTCGTTCTGCTTGTCGGTTATTGTTCCGGGCAATCCGGACCTTAGATGGGCATGTTCATGATGTCGCGATAGGCTTCTACCAGCTTGTTACGCACTTGCAGGGTGGCCTGAAAGGCGACGCTGGACTTCTGGGAGGCGATCATCACATCGGTGATGTCCACACCCGGCTCGCCCCGCTCGTAGGCGGCGGACAGTTCACCGGAGGCTTTCTGGGTCTCGTTCACTTTATTGACGGCCTGCTCCATGACTTCACCGAAGCCGGGCACATCGCGGCCGCCTTCGGGTCGCAGACCATTTTCTCGCCCCACTGCATTGGCGGGATTGACGTCACCGGGCGCAAGGCCCTGGGGCTTCTGGAAGGCCTGGGTCTGGGACTTGAGGGAGCGCATTTCCACCAGCAGGCGGTTGATGTCCACGCGATCGGTCATGAGGTCTCTCCGGTGCGACAAGAAATTGGCGATTTACCCGTGCAGGGGTGTTGCGTAGAGTTACTGCACGAAATGGGCCAATTTTTGCCGCCCGGCAAGATTTGAGCGTTGGCAGGAACGGGACGCCGCCTTCAGGCCTTACCCTGGGGGAGGGTTATTGATTTCCCAGCGCGCGGTGAACCCGCTCAATCAGGGTTTTCCGGTTATAGGGCTTGACCATGAAGCTGTTGGCACCGGCTGCCATGCTGTCCTGAACCACATTTTTGGTATTGATCCCCGAAATGACCAGTACCGGGGTTTTGGCAAAAATGCGGGTCTTGCGCAGGCGACGCAGCAGCTCCAGGCCGCTGATGCCCGGCATTTCAATATCGATCAGAATCAACGTCGGACGAAGGTGGCGCAGATGTTCCATCGCCTCCTGACCATTGGCGGCGTGGACCGGCTCAAACCCCTCTTCACGCAAGATGCGCGCCTGTACCTTGCGCTGGAAGTCGTTGTCTTCCACGATCAGCACCGGGCCGCGATCAGTGCCCGCGTCGGTTTCGGGACTTGCGAACACCCCGCCCTGCAAATGCGGGAACAATTCTGACCGGACCCGTTCATGCCACTGCTCGAGCCAGGGCAAAACCGCCTCGGCCGCCATGGGCCGGGAAATAAAGTAGCCCTGGGCCTTGTGGCAGGCATGCTGGCGCAGGTAATCCCAGTCCTCGCGGTTCTCAACGCCTTCGGCGGTAATCTCCAGGTCCAGCTCCCGCGCCAGGTTGAGGGCCGAGTCGAACATCACCGAAATCCGCCGATCGGAACAGGCGCCGTGCACAAAGCTGCGATCGAGCTTGAACTGATCGAAAGGAATATCCCTTACCTGGGCCAGAGACGCGTGACCGGTGCCAAAATCATCCACCGCCAGACGAAACCCTTTCAGCCGCAGGCGGATGAGATTGTCCAGCGTGATGTGGGGCCGACGCATGGGCCGACTCTCGGTGACCTCCAGCAACAGATCCCAGGGTTGCAGGCCGGCGTCCGCCACCGCCTTGGTGATCCAGTCGGCGAATGCCAGTTTGTCCAGATTTTCCATGGACAGGTTGATCGCCATGGGGCAGTGCAGACCCTGGTCGCGCCACAGGGTGAACTGTTTGCAGGCCATTGCCACCACCGCACGGGTGAGATCATCAATCAGGTCTTCGTCTTCGGCCAGGGTAATAAAACTGTCGGGCATCAGCAGCCCCAGCTCCGGGTGCTGCCAGCGAACCAGCACTTCGAGCCCGGCCAGCTCCCCTTCTGCCAGGGTAATGATGGGCTGATAATGGTTGAACAGCTCGCCCTGTTCGATCGCGCGCCGAAGGTCATCGGCGCCGAGACGCTCATGCTCCTCGGGCGTTTCCACCAGCGGCTTTTTGACCAGCGTCGTCAACAACGCATCCAATGCCTTCGCGTCCAAAGGTTTAGTCAGACAGCCCAATACCGGAATATTGTGCGCGGCCACCAGATTCTGCGCGCTGCGCAGCAGGCGCTCGTCTTCGCCGCTGATCAGGATCAGCTGCCCCGGAAAGTTGCGCTCCACCAGGTACCGAACAAATTCGATGCCATCCATACCCGGCATTTTCAGGTCCAGGATGATGACATCCGGCGGCTGCTTGAGTTTATCCAGCATGCCGAGTGCGGCTTCGCCGCTATCGACCTCTTTCATTCGCTGGTAGCCCAGTGTGGTTAACAGCCGATTGACGATTCTTCGCATGAACTCGTCGTCATCGACGGTCATGATTTTCACATTCGCTCGATTCATGAGTGGCTCTGTTCATGGGTGGACTGGAGCGCCGCTTGAGTCCGGCCCCATTCCTCGTTAAAGACTCCAATTAAAGCTTGGACACTCGACTCGGTATTCCCGTTCTGTTGCGGGTGTGATTGTTTTACCGACTCCATGGCGGATCTGGCGGCCTGTTCCAGGTCCTGGCAACTCTCTCCCAACGCCGCAGCTCCCATTGACCGCGCGGAGGACTTCAGCGAGTGTGCCGCCTCGGACACCTCGTGCCAATCACGCATTTCAGCCGCTCGGTGAAGGCGTTGCACCAATTCGCGGGAAGAGGACTCAAAGCTCTGGATAAACTCCTGCACGACAGCCTCGTCCTCTCCCACGAGGTTGCGCAGAACCTGCAAATCAAGCGGGGCGTCTGGCTCCGGAGCGGGCTCCGTATGGATCGGCTCCGCCGCTCCGGGCTCCCTGCCCTGTTGGTCTCCTTCGTGGAGCCCGGTCGGACACCAATGTGTCAGCACCGCCTGTAGCGCCTCCAGTCCAATGGGTTTGATCAGACAATCGTTGATGCCCGATGCCTGGGTGCGCTCGTCGTCCCGGATCATGGCATTGGCCGAGAGCGCAATCACCGGAACCGGACTTGTGCCCCATTCGTCTTTTCCATGCTGTCGGGACTGTTCCCGCGCACGCACCTCCCGGGCCAATTCAAAACCATCCATTTCCGGCATATGCAGATCGGTGAGGATGCCCGCATAATGCTCGGGGTTCTGCTCCCAGTGTTTCAGCGCTTCCCGACCGTTCTCGGCCAGGTCCGCCACGTACCCCAACATGGCAAGCTGGCGCATGATCACTTTGCGGTTGGTCTCATTATCCTCGGCCACGAGGATCAGCGTACCCTGAGCCAGCGCCTCCTCTCGTGCCAGTGGAACCGGCGCCTGCGCCCCCCGCGCGCGCGCCATATCGACTTCCCCCGGCCCCGCCCGACCGAGCGCCAGATCGGCGCAGCGCAGAAACTGAAGCTGCGACAGACTGTTGGCATCCACCCGAAACACGGTTTCGCCGTCATGGCGAACGCTGCGCCGACGGCCCCGGCCCAGTACCAGCCACCGCACGCCGGTCTGTCGCGGCGGTGGGATTCGGGCCATAAGCTCGGCGGCACAGGGGTTATCGTAACCACTGTCCAGCACCGCCAGCCAGGGCTGGCTGGTTTCGGCCCGGGACTCTATCCATTCGGCTGCCGGGTAAACTCGTGCGCCGGCAGCCTCCAGATACATTCCGAATCCCTCAATCAAGTTGTGCTCTTCGCGAATGCGCTCCCCGTCCTGCGGACCGTCGAAGAGCACGGCGGTGTAACCCGCCAGATTCGGGGTCAAATCGCTCCCGACCCGGCTGTCCGCCCTGGGCAACGTCAACCTGACGCGAAACTCGGTGCCGTTGCCCGGTTCGCTGGCGACTTTGATATCACCGCCCATGAGGTCCACCAGGTTGTAACTGATGCTCAGGCCCAGTCCCGTCCCGCCGTACACCCGCGTGGTCGAGACATCGGCCTGGACAAACGGGCTGAACAACCGGGACAGGGTTTCGCTTTTCATCCCGATACCGTTGTCCAGCACCCGCCACTCGATGGTTACGTCGCGCTCACTGTCACCGGGCTTCGGTCCCAGAACAAACGCCTGCACCTTGACCATTCCCCGGCGCTCCTGGCGGGCGGAGAATTTGATCGCATTACTGAGCAGGTTGAGCAGTACCTGCCGGACCCGAAGTTCATCCCCGACCACGAAGGTCGGTAACGCCGTGTCGGTAAACAGCGTCAATTCCACATCCTGATTACAGGCCATGCGATCGAGCAGCAGGCAGACGCTGCGCATCACGGCGGTGGGAGAAAATGGCTGATGCGAGAGCTCCAGCTTACCCGCTTCGATTTTGGAAAAATCGAGAATGTCATCGACAATTTCCAGCAACGACTGGGCCGACTCACGCACGATGTCCACCATTTCCACCTGGTCATTTTCAAGGCTGGTTTCGTGCAACACATCGGCCATGCCCACAATGCCGTTGATGGGGGTGCGAATCTCGTGACTCATGGAGGCCAGAAAGGCCGACTTGGTTTCGCTGGCTTTCTCGGCCAACTCACGGGAGTTTTCCAGCTCGCGCATTCGAGCCCGTTCGCGCTCGGCTCGCTTGCGCTCGGTAATGTCGAGAAAGTAAACCGACAGGCCTTCACGGGAGGGATAGGCATTGACCGATACCCACATCGTCAGCGGCTCATAATAGGCTTCAAACGCCACCTTTTCACCCCGGGAGACAGCCTCGCGAAAATGCGATTCAAAGACCGTCCCCAGGGTTTCGGGGAAGCTCTCCCACACAACACTGTGCAACAGCTCACCCCGACTGCGCCTGAGCAGACGCTCCGCTTCGTGATTCACATAGGTAAACCGCCACTCTTTATCGAGTGTATAGAAAGCATCGGTGATACTCTCCAGAGTCACCATCAGGCGCTCGGCCAGGCTCTGCGCCTTCTCCTCACTGAGCTTGCGCTCGTGAATATTGGTGGCGTTGCCATACCACTTGACCACGTCACCGGCACGATCTCTCACCGGCGTCGCCTGCAATGAATGCCAGCGCATCTGGCCATCAAAACGCCGCAGCAGAAACTCAATGTGAAACCGGGTCCCGTTGGCCAGCGCCCGGTTCCAGGCGTCCCGGTAAACGGCCCGACTGTCCGGGTCAATCGCCTGCTGCCAACGATCATCGAGAAACACATCCTCTTTTCTCGCGCCCAGAAAACCCTCGAGTGCGCGGTTGCCATAATCCAGTCGTCCGTCCGGATCGGCCGTCCAGATCAGGTTGGGCATGGCATCAGCGAAGTCGCGAAATCGTTGCAGGCCCTGGGAAAGCAGGTTGGAAGCGTGTTTGCGATCGGTAATATCCTGAATCGAGCCTTCCAGGCCGACCACCCGCCCCTGATCGTCCAATACCGGATGGCCCAGGGTGCGAATCCAGACAAAGCGTCCCGAGGCGCTGATCAACTGCGCTTCAACATCATAGGCGCGCTTGTGTTCAATACACTCGTCTACCGCTTTGGAAATTCTTCGAAGAGACTGGGGTGGATAAAAACGGTAGGCTTCATCGAGCGATATCGTGCTGCCCGGTGCCACATCGCAAATGGCGCAGGCCTCGTCGCTGAGCACCATCTCGTTCTGCGTCAGATCCAGCGACCAGCCCCCGAGACGGGCCATACGGTTGGCGATATTGAGCTGACGCTCGCGCTGGGTGAGTTGTTCGACCAGTGCTTTGCGCTCGGTCACATCGACCGCGAGCCCGGCGAGTCGAACCACCTGCCCATTTTCATCGCGAATGGGATAGGCCCGGTCGTGCACCCAGCGTCGGCTGCCATCGGGGCGTTCGACCCGATATTCCACATCGTAGCCCCCCTCCCGCTGAAAAGGCCGCTTGGCACTGACGCGGTCCCGATCCTCGGCGACGATCGCCGTGTACCACAACTCGGGGTCTTGATAGAGAGAGTCACAGGAATGCCCCCACACTGACTCAAACGCAGGCGACACATAAAGCAGGGTGCGGGTCCGGGCGTCCACAAGCCAGAAGACTTCTTCGACGTAATCGGTCAGCTGTTGCAGGCGCCCGCCTTCCAGGTCCAGTTGATTTTCCAGACGGGTTCGTTTGCGATCGACGAGGGCCCCGAAAATCAGCACCGCAAAGAGCAACAGCAATAACGCGCCCTCGGTGACAAAGCCCCACACATCACTGGAAGAGGAATAGGCGGCAGCCTCGGACAGTTCGTGGAAGTAAAAGCCGAGCAGAAGCAGACCCAGGGTCAAAAGCCCCCAGTACACACACATGGTCAATCGACGGAATCGGGATAACCGCTCGAAAGTTTTTCCGGTTTGTGTTCTCATCAGTTATCTCATGCCCATCCATGCCGGACCGCTCTCTATGACTGACAGTGTAACCCAAAGTCATCACTTCGCCAGCCACTATGGCGCACCAATCTACCGGCGTGTCTCAATTCTGGTTCTTATCACGGTATTTGTCGCCGACTTATTGACACCTCTGGGCTTTGCTCACGGCACGCTCTACATATTCGCTATAATTCTGGCGGTCCCTTATGGCAATCAACATTGGTTATTACGAGTGGGACTGGTATCGGCCCTGCTATGCAGTCTTGGCGTATTATTGGCCCCAATGCCGGAACAAGCTTCGTTGACCCTGGTCATCAGCAACCGCCTGATCTCACTCGCGGCCATCGGTCTCGGGATCACCTTTGCGCTCTATTACCTGAACCTGAGAAAGCGACATGATCGGCTTCAGAAAGACCTCCATACCGGCCAGCAACAACTGCAGCGCTACCGTCAGTGGCTTGATCTGACTGCGCGGCACAACCCGATCGGCCTCTGGTGGTACGACACCGTGCGGGACCGGCTGCACTGGTCCGAATCGACGACGCGGCTGCACGGAATGCCCCTGGAGCATACGCCCCTGATGTCCGAAGCCATCAATTTTTATCCGGCGCCCCATGACCAGACCATCCGTGAGTGTTTTTCCCGCTGCCGGGACAACGGCGAAGCCTACGACAGGGAGTTGCCGATGGTCACGGCCGATGGCCGGCAGCTGTCTGTGCGCACCACCGGAGAAGCACAGTACGATAAAGCAGGCCATATTGTTGCCGTGGTGGGCACGATCCAGGACCTCACCCAACTCCGGGCCACAACCATACAACTGAACGAGAGCCAACGACGCCTGCAGCATTTTCTCGATGCTATTCCCGTCACCGTATGGACGGCCAACCCCGACGGAGCCGTTGATTATTTAAGCCGCACCATCATCGAATTCAGCGGTGTCCCCAAGGAGCAGATTTCGGAACCGGGTTACTGGCTCACCCTGGTCCACCGTGACGACCAGGATCGCTGTGCGGAAACCTGGATGAAATCCGTGGAAACCGGTACGCCCTACCAGATTCATTTTCGTTTCCGCCGCTATGACGGCGAGTACATCTGGCATCTGGTGTCCGCCAACCCGGTTCGGGACAGCGAGGGCCGGATCATCAAGTGGTACGGCAGCGCCGTCGAGTTGCCGACAGATTATTAGTGCTGGCGACTAAGCAATACCGTCAACCGGAAACCCCGCCTCGCGCAGGCGGGCCATTTTGTAGCGCAACGTTCTCGGACTGATCCCCAGGCGCTCGGCGGTTTTTTTGCGACTGCCCCGCTCGCGATTCAGGGTGTTGACTATGATTTCGTATTCGTGCCGCTTGAGATCGCTGCCCAGTGCGGGCGAGCCCGACTCTTTGAGGCTGCTTTGTTCGGCCGGTGCTGTCTCCGGTATCGAATCGGCTCTATCGTGCTCGTTGGACGCCTCAGCGGTTTGATTGTCGGGTGCCGTGCGCGGCGTCTCAAAAAGACTCGGTTTCTCGCTGAAACCCGACTCGATTTCCAGCCCCAGATCGGCCGACTCGATGACTTCACCCGGCTGCAGAATCAGCGCCCGCTGCATCACGTTATCCAGCTCCCGGACATTCCCCGGCCAGCCGTACTGCTCCAACGTCACGCGCGCTGATTCGGACAGCTGTACCCAGCCCCGGCGTTGTTTCTGCGCGTGGTTTTTCAACAGCTGTTCGGCCAGCGGAACAATGTCTTCGCGCCGATCGCGCAGCGGGGCCCATTGCAGAGGCAATACACTCAACCGGTAGTAGAGGTCCTCACGGAACTTGCCCTGCATCACCTGCTCGCGCATATCCCGGTTGGAGGTGGCGATGACGCGCACATCCAGCGTGATGGTTTTGCGCCCACCCAGACGCTCCACTTCCCGTTCCTGTAACACCCGAAGGAGTTTGGCCTGGAGGCTCACATCCATTTCGGAAATTTCATCCAGCAGTAGCGTTCCGCCATTGGCCTGCTCGAACTTGCCCGGGGCACTGCTGTGCGCACCCGTGTAGGCCCCCTTTTCGTGACCAAACAGCATGGCTTCAAGCATATGCTCGGGAATGGCCGCGCAGTTGATGGCCACAAACGGTTGGTCGTGACGGGGAGAATGATTGTGAATGTAGCGCGCCAACACTTCTTTGCCGGTACCGGACTCGCCCACAATCAGCACCGTGGATTCCGACTGTGCCACCCGCTGGGCCAACTGCAGCAGTTTGACACTGGAGGGGGCCTGGGCGACCGGCGCATCGCTATGGGCGCTCCCCGCTCCCAGATGGCGCTCCAGGGTTTCAACCAGCAGTTGCGGCTCGAAGGGCTTGACCAGATAATCCACCGCGCCCTGCTTGATGGCTTCCACCGACTGGCTGACGCTGGCATAGGCGGTGATCAGCATCATGGGGATCTGCGGGTACCGCTGCTTGACGGTCTGCAACAACTCCTGCCCGCTGATCCCGCCCATATTCACATCGGACACAATCATCTGGATATCACTGTCGCTCGCCAACTGCTCCAGGGCCTGCTCGCCACTGGCCGATTCCAGGGCGTCGTAGTCCGCCAATTGCAGGGTGTCGCACAGGGCTTCGCGCAGATCAGCGTCATCTTCCACCACCAATATTCTGGCCTTGCTCTGACCGCTGTTTTGCTGCATTAATGCTTGAGCCATGAGTGATTCTCCGGGATTGAGATTATTGTGTCAGGGGCAAGAGCACGATCGCCTGAGTGCCCTGCTTCGGGGGGGATTGCAGATCAAAGGCACCGCCGTGGGCGCGGGCCACCGCCTGCACCACGGCCAGCCCCAACCCCGTGCCCTGGGATTTGGTGGTCACAAACAGATCGCGCACCCGGGGCATCAACTCCGGATCAATGCCGGGGCCATCATCCGCCAGGGTAATACTGAGCCAGGCCTGGCCCTTCAATGACTGATATTTGAAAGAAACAGACAGGGAGGCACCCTTCCCCACCGCCTGAATGCTGTTGTTGGCCAGGTTGAGCAGCGCCCCGATCAGGGCCTCGCGATTGCAGCGCAAAGGCACATGGCCACAGTCATTGGACCAGTCGCAATTAGATGCCGAGGTGCTGAGCGGCACTTCCATGGCCTCGGCCAGCGCCTGCTCCAACTCCGCTACCGTGACGTAATCGTTCAGGGGCAGCTCGCCTTTGACAAACAGCAGCATGTCCTGCACCTGCCGCTCGATGTGATTGAGCCGGTTGGACAACTTGCCGGCAAACTCCTCACGCCGCCCCTCCTGCAGTTGCGGGTTGCGCAGATGCCCGGCGTACAGCATGGCGGTAGAGAGCGGTGTGCGGATCTGGTGGGCCAGCGCGGACATCATCTTGCCCAGCGCGGACAGTCGCTCGTGCCGGCTGAGCTCGCTCTGCAGGCGGCGGGTTTCGGTCTGGTCAGTAAGCAGAATGATCTGACCGTCGGCGCCCAGATTGCGCGTGGCAATGCTGATGCGCCGGCCGTCGTGCAGTGAGACTTCGTGGCCGTCGTCCCGGCGCGGCAAAAACGCCCGGGCAATCACCACCCGCCACAATTCCCCTTCGAGCGGCTCACCCAGCAGATCAATGGCCGTGGGATTACACTCGGTCACCCGACCGCTGGAGTCGAGCACCACCACACCGCCGGGCAGAAAATTGATCAGGTTTTCCAGACGGTTGGCGAGCTGTTCCTTTTCCGCCAGCTCTTCCACCCGCTGATCACTGACACTGGTCAGCTCCTGATTCAGCTCGGCCACCCGGTTTTCCAGCATCTGGTAGGAATCCACCAGCTGCTGGGACAGATCACCAAACAGGTCGAACGCCTCTTTGAGCTGCTTCGCCCGGCCGTCATCGACACCGTCGGCCGTTACCTCTTCGAGATGTTCATCACGCGGATGCAGTGATACCACCGAGGCGCTTTTTGCCTTGACGGCGTGCTTGCGCGACTTGCTGTCTGATGATGCGCCCTCCGCCATGGGAGCACTCCTTCCTGTCTGTTAACGTAAAACCGGCACAAGGCCAATGACTACAGAGGTCCACTGCAAAGGCAATGCCAACGATGAAACCCTTTATTTTTCAGACAGTTAAGAGACTAACCCCATCCCGCACAGTCAATTAATTGGCGAACCGTAGGGTGGGCTCCGCCCACCAACATACAATGTCACCACGCCCAAAAGGTGGGCAAAGCCCACCCTACGGGTCGGTATGGCACGAAGCCTGATGGTCTAACCCCTTTCCGGGACCGTCGAAGGGAGGGACCCCGCCGACGAGCTTACAGGGATGTATTTACAGACAATTGCTCCTGCATTGTCTGCATACACGCCATCCTTGGCGATAACAGCGTGTTCCGGAAAGGGGTTAGACCATCAGGCGACCAGGTTAGAACACCTACACCTGTGAAACCGAAACCGCTGGCGCCCGGCAACCGACCCTGTTAAACTCCGCGCTCCGGTGTCCTTCGGTCGGCACCGCACCTCTCTGATACCTATCATTGGCTCACCCAGACCGTACCCACACAAGCTGGGAAGGGAGCGGGCCACGGGAATACACTTAATGACATTTGCTGAACTCGGCCTTCGAGCCGAATTGCTGCGCGCCCTTGATGACGCCGGCTACACCGAACCTACCGCCATCCAGGCCCAGGCCATCCCCACCGTACTCAAAGGCACCGACCTGCTCGCAGGCGCCCAGACCGGTACCGGTAAAACCGCCGGCTTTACCCTGCCGCTGCTCGAGCGACTCAGCCAGAAAGAGCTGCCGGCGAAGGGCTATCGCCCGGTGCGGGCCCTGATTCTGACCCCGACACGGGAACTGGCCGCCCAGGTGCACGAAAGCGTGCGTACCTATGGCAAACACCTGGATCTGCGCTCCACCGTCGTCTTTGGCGGCGTGAGCATCAACCCGCAGATGATGACGCTGCGCAAAGGCGTGGACATTCTGGTGGCCACTCCCGGTCGCCTGCTTGACCTGGTGCAACAGAACGCACTGAAGCTGGATCGCATCGAAACCCTGATTCTGGACGAAGCCGATCGCATGCTGGACATGGGCTTCATTCACGACATCAAAAAAGTACTGAAACTGGTGCCGGCGAAAAAGCAGACCCTGCTGTTCTCCGCCACCTTTTCAGACGAAATCAAGGCGCTGGCCGACAAGCTGCTGAACAGCCCCGAGCTGATTGAAGTGGCCAAGCGCAACACCACCGCCGAGCGCATTACCCAGCGCGTTCACCCGGTGGACCGCGGACGCAAGCGCGAACTGCTCTCTTACCTGATCGGTGACGGCGACTGGCGCCAGGTGCTGGTATTCACCCGCACCAAGCACGGCGCTAACCGCCTGACCGAGCAATTGCAGCAGGACGGAATTTCCGCCGCCGCAATTCATGGCAACAAGAGTCAGGGCGCGCGCACCAAAGCGCTGAGCGATTTCAAAAGCGGCAAGGTCCGCACGCTGGTCGCCACCGACATCGCCGCGCGCGGTATCGATATCGATCAACTGCCCTATGTGGTGAATTACGAGCTGCCCAATGTGCCGGAAGATTATGTCCACCGCATTGGTCGCACCGGTCGCGCGGAGCGCGAAGGTGTGGCGGTTTCATTGGTGTGTGTGGATGAGCACAATTTCATGCGCGGCATTGAGCGGCTGATCAAGTCAGACGTGGAGAAGGTGGTGATTCCCGGTTTTGAGCCGGACCCGAGCATTCGCCCGGAGCCGATCAAGATGGGCGGTCAGAAGCCAGCCGGTCGCGGCAAGCCAGGCGGTCGTTCCAACAGCCGCCCGGGCAATAGCCGCCCCGGTGGCAATAACCGCCGCACGGAGCAACCCAGAGCCCGCTCACGTAGAGCGTAGGGTAGGCTCGGCCGCCTCATTGTTGGTGGGCGGAGCCCACCCTACGGGTTGGCGGTAATTCCGCTAACTCACGCGTAGGGTGGGCTCCGCCCACCGATTATTGTAGGGCTCCGCCCACCAACAAAAAAACCGGCGATCCCTCGCCGGTTTTTTTGTACCCAAAACTCGGGTCAATCAACGCTGCAGATCATACTTCCGCATCTTCTCCACCAACGTCGTCCGCCTGACGCTCAGCCGATCCGCCGCCCGCGCGACCACCCCGCCGCAATCATTCAACGCCTGCTGGATCAACTCCCGCTCCAGATTGCTGATGTACTCGCGTAAATCAATGCCCTGTTCCGGCAACAGCGGAGTGTCGGTCATACTGATATAGCCGGCCTGGCCGTTGATCGCCGGCTCTTCGGCATTGAAACCAAAGTCTTCCTCGGCCACTTCCACGTGTCGGTACTTGGGCGGTAAATCCTGCACGCCTACCACACCGTAGGGTTGCATGATGGCCATGCGCTCGACCAGGTTGGCCAGCTCGCGTACGTTGCCGCTCCAGGGGTGACGGCAGAGTGAGAGAATGGCCGCTGAATTGAAGCGGATGGAGCCGCGCTCTTCGCTTTCCAGGCGGGCGATCAGTTCGTTGATCAGCAACGGCACGTCTTCGCCCCGCTCCTTGAGCGCCGGCAGCTCGATCGGAAACACATTCAGGCGATAGAAGAGATCCTCGCGAAAGCGGTCTTCGGCAATCATCGTTTCCAGGTCCCGATGGGTGGCGGCGATGATGCGCACATCGGCGTTGAGGGTCTTGTTGCTGCCCACCCGCTCGTAGGTGCGTTCCTGGAGTACGCGCAGGATTTTCACCTGCATATTGAGCGGCATGTCGCCGATCTCGTCCAGGAACAGGGTGCCGCCTTCGGCCAGTTCAAAACGGCCGGCCCGGGCGCTGATGGCACCGGTGAAGGCGCCCTTCTCGTGCCCGAACAGCTCGCTCTCGAGCAGTTCGGCCGGTATCGCGCCGCAGTTCACCGGCACAAAGGGCCCGTCGCGACGGGGCGAGTTGTAGTGCAGGTTGCGCGCCACCACCTCTTTACCGGTACCGGATTCACCGGTGATCAACACCGACACCTCTTTATCCGCCACCTGGGACATCATTTCACGCACGTCCTGAATTTCCCGGCTGGTTCCCACCAGGCTACGGAACAGGTGCACGGGGCGGCGCGTGGGCTGGCGGCGGCTGGCCTGTTGCGCCTGCCGGTACAACTGGGCGCGATGCAGGGTGTCGAGCAATTGATTGTAGGCCGGGGGCACGCTCATGATGGCAATCACCATGCGCGCCAGCTCGGGGGCCGAGGCTTCCGGCAGGGGCTGATCGTCGAGTAACACCACCGGCAGGTCATCCTGCCGATCGCGAATCTCTTTCAGTTGTTTTTCCAGGCTTACAGACTCAGGGGCCTCACCCAGGAACAGAGCCATCGCGCCGCGATCTTCATCATCCTGACCGCGTTTGGGCTGATTTTCATGCCAGCCGTCCCAGCCGCTTTCGGTGACTGTCTTCCCCAGAAACTCCAGTATGACCGCCAGCTCCCGGCGCCTTTGGCTATTATCATCCACCACCCACACATGTGTGTTTCGCCACATACCCCAAGGCCCCTAAAAATCATTATCTTCATTTGGATTTGTTGTCATTCGGCACGCGCGGATCTTCCCTGCATGAAAGCCACACTGCCACCCACTAATAGACGACCCCCCACCGGGAGTCAAATAAACGTCGTTTTAATGCTCAATGTCAGGTTTTGCGGGAGCCCCCAAGTCGCCCCCTCAAAAGTGTGATGCAGGTCACAGGGGAATGGATTTTGGCAGGATTTGGCGCCTGCGGCAATGCCGAAAACGCCAAAATGACGGAAAAATGACGGATTAGATGACAGACTCAAGGGAGAAAATTTGACGGAGAAATTACAACGCCATCTTCAGGACTTCGCGGTGACAGCGGTCAATCAGGTTGGCGTACACGCCCTTGAGCTCGCTCAAGGCACGGACCAGGGCAGCGCCATCCTGCTGGTTGGCGTCGATCACCCGCTCCACCAGGCCAGCACAGGCGCGGTCCAGCTCCCGCACCCGGGACCAGTCTTCACGGCGCAGGGCACCCACCAGCTCGCGCTGCAACTCGCGCACCTGGGCAACGCCCGCATCCCCCCGGTAGTCGGGACCAGGGACTGATACCAGCGCCATCTCAACGGACCTCGGAGGCAACGCCGTCCCAGGCAGACTTCAGTTCGCCCAAGAGGCGACCGCATTCGTCCAGTCGTTCCACACTGTTCTTATAATTGGCTTCGGTCAAGGCACGAATGATGTAGTCATACAGCTCGTTAAGCTCATCCGCAAGTTCGCCGTCCTCCTTTTTGTCCTTCAGGCTGCCCTGCAGACCATCGACAATATTAATGGCCTTCTGAATCAGCTCACCTTTTCGGGCAATCTGGTTATGCTGCATGGCGCCCTTGGCCTGGGCAATGCGCTCGAGCGCACCCTCAAACAGCATTTGAATCAAGCGGTGGGGAGAAGCGTCCACTGCTCCGGACTGCACTTTCATGGAAGAGTAATTTTGAGCCGCGCGAGCGTAAGCGTTCATACCGGATCCCCGTTTTATGTCATCATCATTTTCGGTGGCATTTACCATCGAACTAACCTTTATTACGGCGGTTGATGGGGAAACTTTAGCTGCTTGTCAGTGAATTATTTTGATATCGCTGTCGGACTTCTCTACTTAGCTGCTTTTCGCGGTGAAAGGAAGGCGATCATTGATGCCGTCCAGAAAGTCGCCGGTATTATTCAGGCTGCGCACGATCTGCTCCATGATAAGAAACTGCGATTCCTGGCGCGCCCGGAATGCTTCCGTGCGCCGGTCCAGTTGATCTCTATCATCTTCGATCTCATCAAGGTCGGACCTCAGGTTCGCTTCACGCTCCGCGATCAAGCCGGAGTTACTGCGCATATAGCCATCAATCGTACCGGCCAGATTCGCGCCAAGTCCCCTTGAGAAGGTGATCGTACCGCCGGTCGCCCCCTGAGCCACCAACATACTCAAGCCTTCGGCGGGCGAACCAATGGCGCCACGCAATACCTGTCCAAAGCCAAAGGCCTCCTCACCATTAATGGTACCGGCCACATCGACCCCCGCCGTTCCCTTCTTGACAGTAATGCCCATATCGCCCATATCGGCCCCAACCGCGGTAAACTCTACCTGGCTGTTTTTACCGTAGGCATTGGACTCAAACTTCAGCGCGCCCCCTTCATACGTCACACGTACCTTGGCGTTATTTTCTTTTAAAGTGCTATCGAGGTTGATCAATGTTTGTAGTTCATTGGCCAGCTCTTCGCCCGAAGCATAGGTCTTGCCTTCCGGCAGGCTGATCGGGGCCGCTTCCTTGCCATCGACTTTTACAGTGAAGCTGTAGTCTTTGCCGGTGGTATCCAAACCGGCGACCGCTGCGGGATCCGCCGCCAACACGCCTCGGCTAGCATCCTGGGTAATGTCTACCTCATAGCTTCCCGCCTGGGTGCGATTCCCAAAGGCCGTGGCGTCAATCCGGGCGTTGGTGGACTCCAGGTTAGGCACAAACAGGTTTCGGATTTCTTCGAAATTATTGTCCATAGCCGCACGGAAGTCGGTCGCCTTACCGTTCTCTACAATTTCCAGGGTACCGTCGAGCTTCGTGCGAATACCCATATTCGCCAGAGAGCTGAAGCCCCCTTCAATCCCCGGAACCGCCGCTCCCAACTGCCCACGGATAGTCCGCAGCATGTTCGCCGCCAAAGGGTCCGAGTTGAGGCTACCCTGCCCCTCTTCACCCGAGTCGTTGTCCAGTAAGAATTGCATCTCTTTGTAAAGGCTGTTGTAAGCCTCGACAAAACCACGAATGGCTTCTTCTGCCTGACCTCGGTCTTCAGACACATTAATGCTGATCTCTTCATTGATATCGCTGTTAAAGATATCAAATTCGACACCATCAATCACATCATCAATGGTGTTGTTTTCCCGGGTAACCTGCAGACCATTTACTCGCAGGATGGCATCCTGCCCTTTCTGCTGTTCGGTAAAACCTTTGTTCGCTTCATTGAAGTTAAAGTTCGCCAAGCCAGCGGTGGCGCCCTCTGCGGCCGTAATTTCCAATTCTTTGGTAGCGCCAGTGGGCCCAGTCAGCAGCAGTTGATAGCTGCCCTCCTGGCCGACAATACTGGCCTGCACACCGACATCGGCCTTGTTGATTGCATCCCGCAATCCCGCCAGACTGTTATTGCTTTCATCAATTTCAATGGCCGCGCCTTCGGAGTTCGGGTCTACCGTAAAACCACTCAAATCATCCGCCCAGTCGCCGAAACGAAGGGTCAAGGTTCCCGTGCCGATGGCCGAATCCAGACTTGCATAAGGAGCCGAGCTCAGTGACTGTGACTGCGCCACCTGCTCTATTTTGATCCGGTAATTACCGGGAACCGCGTCCGGCTTCAGCTCATTGACCGCCATCAGGCTGGTGTCGGAAATCGACGCCGACTTGGCATTGAAAGTGTCGGGATTTGAAAGTACCCCCAACACACCTTCAAACTCATCCACGGCACTGCGCATCAGCCCCAAGCCGGAGATCTGCGCTTCCAGCTTTTCTTCACGCCGGTTCAGCCGTTGCTCCTCCGGGGCTCGCTCCAGCTCTACCAACTGGTTGACCAGGTTGCGGGTATCGATGCCCGAACCGCCCCCCAACTGGTTGATAATATTGCTGCTGATGTCATTCACTGCCATAGCACGTCGCCTTTTGCCGAATATTCGCTGCCTATCATAGGTATCGGCCGCTTTTGCATAAACTTTAACCGGGTTGCAGGGTATTTGTCCCATCACCGGAATACAGGACCCCAGAATCGAAAAAGGGGTGCCATTGGCACCCCTCATCGTCTACCTAGCTGATTGTTTCTCGCTAAGCCTGCTCACTGAAAAAGTGTACCGGCTCATTGGCATCCAATCTTCGTGCCAATTTCAGGAAAATTTCATCCGGGATTTGCCGAATGACCTCTTCCGTCTGCCGATCGAGTACTTTGACAATGGTTTCGCCAGAGGCTTCATCAATACTGAAGCGCAAGTCCCGCTGAGTGCTCTGAATATACTCATTCATTTGAGCGACAGCGTCCGTGACCCTCTTCGACATAATGTCGGCCGAGGTGGGCTGGTCTTTCGTGGGCTCTAACGAAACAGAGGGCGGCAACATCTTGCCCCCCTCCTCTGCCGCTTGACGGGATGAATCAGGTGAAGCCTGCCGGGCAGCCCGATCGGTGTAACCTTCAGGCTGCTTATAGCTGCTAACTGTCGTCACTTCACTCATATCACTACCCTCTCAAGGGCTCCACCGGCGAACCGGTGGAGTGGTTCAGACTACCGATTACTGAAGCAGCTGCAGAACCTGCTGCGGACGGGCGTTGGCCTGGGCCAACATCGCCTGAGAAGCCTGCTGCAGAACCTGAGCCTTACTCAGCGCGGCGGTTTCTGCCGCAAAGTCCGCATCCAGAATCCGCGAACGGGCCGCTGAGGTCTTCTCGCTGATGTTGGACAGGTTGGACACGGTGAAGTCCAGGCGGTTGTTGGCCGCACCCAGATCGGCGCGCACTTCACCAATGGTACCAATCGCGGTATCAATGGCGTCGATGGCTGATTGGGCCCCGGACTGAGTCGCGATGCTGATGTTGCTAATCGCTGAGCCGGTCTGGGCGGTGCTAGCTTCAGTGTTCAGATTGGTCAAACCAGTTGCTGTAGTACCGTTGCCGGTCACCTCTATACTGATCGACTGGTCATTCGCTGAATCCAGCGCGATTCTAGGGTCAACAACGAATGTATCATTTGCGCCATCGGCTGTATTTAGCGCGTTCTGATCAAAGGTAATTCCCAAAGCTGCCGCCGACTCAAGCCCGTTGGCTGAACCCATGCTCAGTGTCATGGTCGAGTTGGATTTAAACTGCAACTGGCCATTGTCGTCTATACTGGCACGCACCCCAGTAGAGGCTTGCTGAGCATTAATATCACTCAATACTTGTTCTATGTCGGTCAAGTCGCTAAGGGTAACCGAGGTACTGTTGATGCTCAGGCTGCCAGTGCTGACTGCGCTCGCTGCAACCGTGGTAGGAGCCGCTGTAATACCGGAATCTGCAGCAAAGCTAGTGGTTCCCCCATCCAAAGTAATGGCGCTTTCTGAAAACAGATTCAGCTCGCCCGCTGAATCCACATAAGCTGTTACGCCAGTGCTCGCATTCTGGGCATTGATATCTGACGCAACTTCAGCCCAAGTATCACCAGCTGTCAACGTCACATCAAAACCATTTACTGACAATGCGCCCCCGGTAACGAGCGTAGACGAGGTTTGACTGCCCGTGATTTGGGTTGCAGAAACGCTTCCATCAAAGCTAAAAGATTGTTCCGCAACTATCGACGCCGTTACTCCTGTCTCGTCGCTGACGGCGTTGATGTT
This sequence comes from Marinimicrobium sp. C2-29, assembly GCF_038419845.1. Lineage (NCBI taxonomy): Bacteria > Pseudomonadati > Pseudomonadota > Gammaproteobacteria > Cellvibrionales > Cellvibrionaceae > Marinimicrobium > Marinimicrobium sp. C2-29. Next base: position 4,495 of record NZ_JBCAQT010000016.1, on the reverse strand, counting down.
TTCAACTTTGGTCGCAAGATTGTCAGCATCCGTTGCGCTGATTGATGTACCATTAATAACCAGTGCACCCGCTTCCAAAGCGGTACCTTGAGCGACACTACCCAAAGAAGTACCCAACACTTCGCCAGCGCCGGAAACAGTGTTGAAACCCAAGGCACCGAGATCAGCATCTTCACCACTGGCGCCCTTGGAGACGGTAATGGCGCTGCCGTCATCAGATGTCAGTGCAATGCTACCCGCTTGCGTTGCTTCAGCTGGCACAGCAGTATTAAACCCGGTAGCAGCCAGCACTTCTGCATCAGTTGCGGTGCCGGCAGCCACTGTGATACTACCACCAGTATCGTTACTCAAAGACAGCTTGCCATCTTCACCAAAAGAGGCGCTAACAGCACCCCCGGTTTTTTCATTAATCAGGGCCTCTAGCTCGGAGCGACTGGTGGTAGCAATACCTGGACCGCCGATGGTGTATACGGTAGGATCCGACCCGTCAGTAGAACCCACGGAAATGGTAAAAGTATCTCCAGCAGCCAACACGCCCGTACCAGCGGCGCCAGACTCGAACACGTTGAAGCCGGAAGCGGAAACACCTTCGATATTGTCATTAATGTCTTTGATCAGATCATTTAGCGGTTCGCTGCTAAAGTCATGCGCACCAAGCGCCTGATCGTTAATCAAAACATCTCCCTCACCAATCGAAAGGGAGGTCGAAACGGCCCCACCCGACAAATCAGAACTAGTTGAACCCAGTCCCAGAGAGCTGGAGTCCATAGACTGTACTTTCAACTCAATGGTCTGATTAGACTGATCGCCCACCTGCAGTGCCACCGAGCCCAAGCTGCCATCCAGCAGTTTCTGGCCGTTAAAAGAGGTAGTTTCTGAAATACGGTCGATTTCTTCCACCATCTGCTGAACTTCCGCGTCCAGAGTCTGGCGGTCGGAGTCGGTGTAAATACCGTTGGCAGACTGAACCGACAGTTCCCGCATCCGCTGCAGAATGTTGGTCACTTCCTGCAGGGCGCCTTCGGCGGTTTGAATCATCGATACGCCATCGTTGGCGTTACGGATGGCCTGATCCAGGCCGCGAACCTGTGATGTCATGCGGTTGGAAATTGCCAGGCCGGCGGCGTCATCTTTCGCGGAGTTAATGCGCTGACCGGATGACAGGCGTTCGGTAGCCTGGTCCAGAGCATTGCCTGAGCTCATCAGCTGACGCTGGGCGTTCAGTGAAGCGACGTTGGTATTGATTACTAGAGCCATGATGGATCTCCTAAGCTTTGATTGTGTTCACAGGCTTTACCAGCCGTGGATCATGTCGGACAGTGAAGCCCGGAACATTTGGTCACCAGGTCTTCTGTAAAGGTTATCGACGAGAACCGGGGGAGCTTTAGAAGAAATTGAGTCAATTTGCGGGATTGGCGGTTGATTTTTTGAAATATCAGTAAAAACAAGTGGTTACGGGACAGTTGGCGCGCAAATTATTTTCCCGAAAAGGGGACGGAGGGATTTTATTTTGATCGATTTGTGCGTTATTTGATCAATTTGGTGGTGGGCGGGGCCGGCCGTACGCGGCGTCGAAGGTAGGGTGGGGTTTCCCCACCTTGGTTTTTCGGTGGGCGGAGCCCACCCTACGGGTTGAGGGTGAGCTCCGAATGGGTGCCCTACCCTTGGCTTATACCTGAAAGCGCTGGGTCATTTCCTGGATTTGCTGGGCCAGGCGCGCCAATTCTTCGCTGGAGCGGGAGGTTTCCTCCGCGCCGGATGACGACTGATCGGCGATGTCGCTGATGCGCTGGACGCTGTGACTGATCTGTTCCGCCACGGAGCTCTGCTGGGTGGCGGCCGATGCCGTCTGGGTGTTCATGTCGGCAATGTCGCCGACGGCTGTGGAGATACGGCGCAGCGCCTTGGCGGCTTCCTCTCCCCGCTCCACGGTGCTTTCTGCACTTTCGCGGTTGTCCTCCATGGAGGACACCGCCTCATCGACCCGACTTTGTAGCTCGGAGATGATCTGCTCAATTTCGGTGGTGGAATCCTGGGTGCGCATGGCCAGGGTGCGCACCTCGGACGCCACCACTGCGAAACCTCGACCCTGATCGCCCGCGCGGGCGGCTTCAATGGCGGCGTTGAGGGCCAGAAGGTTGGTTTGCTCGGCGATGTTTTTGATCACATCGAGCACGGTGGTGGCGGTGTTGCTGTTGTGTTTGACCTGATCCACGATCTCGGCGGACTGGCGGATATCTCCCGCCAGGGTAAGAATGGAATCCTGGCTGGCGCGCACCAGCTTCTCGCACTCGGTGCTGCCCTCATCGGCGTCCTGTGCGGCGGTGGACGCGCGCTCCGCATTGTTGGCCACCTCCTGAATGCTGGCGCTCATCTCGGTCATGGCCGAAGCCGTCTGGTCCACTTCCTGCTTCTGTTCGTGGACACCTTCAGAGGTCTGCACGGTCACGGTGGACAGCTCTTCGGCCGCTGAGGAGATCTCCTGGGCACTGTTCTGCAGATTCACCACCATTTGCTGCAGGCCGTCCACCATGGACTTCATGGCGTTCAGAACGGTGCCGACCTCGTCATTGCCACCGGCGGGCACAGTGACGGTCAGGTTGCCGTCCGCCACCTCGCGCGCAATACGGGCGGCCCGAACCAGCGGTGGAACGATCATACGGGTAATCACGAACGCGGCGGCTACGCCAATAACCAGGGCAAACAGGGGCAGCGAAATAGCGCTGGCCTGGGTGCGGGTGACAATATTCTGCATTTGCGTGCGCTGATCGAGTCGGGCGGCTTCCGCAGAGTCAATTGCCTCCCGAGCCGACTTCAACATCGCTTGTTCTGCCCGAAAACCGTCCGACTGGAGGCCAACAAAGCGGTTAAAGCTCTTTTTGTAGGACTGAATCTCAGACTCGACTGTATCGAGCAGGCGGCCCTGGGCTTCAGTCAGGAACTCGCGATCAACCTGCGCCAGCTCCCGGGCGGCGCCCTCAACCGATGCGTTTACCTGGTCTATATAATCGTCATCCTGAAAGCTCATCAGGTTTTTTTCATCCCGCCGGGCTTCCATCATAAGTCGTGAGGCGACATTGGCATTCTCGGAAATAACCAGATTGCTTCTGAGGCGAGGATAGCTGCCTTCATTCTGGATAAGCACCTCAACATCGTCCGCCAACTGCTGGCGAAGGTCGTCCAGGGAGGCCAGAGCTGCCTGGGCTCTATCCCGCATGTCAGTCACGACGGACCGGCGCGCCTGCGCCGACTCCGCATAGCGCTCGAATGCACTGCGGTACTCTGTCACCTCCTTGATCAAACTCTCCATCAATCGAATGTTCTGAGGATCATCAAAACCGGTTTCTTTCAGATGTTGTGCTTGTTCAAGGGTTTGTTCAACCTGACTCTCAAACTCTTGAATTTCGGCATCGTCATCCCGTTGAATGAAGTTCTTTTCGGCAATTCGTGCCTCTTGCAACTGCTTTACCATTCGATTGGCGTCATCGGCTTTATCGACCCGCTCAACGGTCTGGGTCAGGCCCAGGTATGAGAAAAGGCTGATGATGACTGTCAACAAAAGCACCAGGCCGAAACCAATCGTGAGCTTCCAGCTAACGGATAAATTTTTCAGGTTGAATATCGACTGCGAGTTCATGGCCCTGCCCTATTACAAAAACACTTTTTCTACTTATCGACCGACTTGCTCAATCTTTAGCGCCAGGCGACAACGAATTCCTGCACATTAATTCGCGCGGAGGTTAGTTGATTTTGATGCCAACATCAAGCGATCGGGTTGCGGCGATCAATAGGGGTATTAAGTCCATTGTGGTGGGCGGAGTAAAAAGGGGGCGGAGGGAATTTACTTTGATCAATTCGGGTAATTTTTACCCAGGAGTTGGTGGGCGGAGCCCCCCCTACGGGGTCGGCCATGTCGGGCGGTGGGCGGGGCCGGCCGTACGGGGCGTCGAAGGTAGGGTGGGGTTTCCCCACCATGGTTTTCGGTGGGCGGAGCTGTAGTGGTCAACTAATTCCGGACAATAATTTAGATGGATTTTCCGCTTTTGCCGGCGGTACCCCATCGTTGTACTGATGGGGCCGACGCCAGTTGTAATAGTCCATCAAGTAATAGCTGATGTCTCTTGTCGCTTCGGCTTTCGAACGGTAACCCAGTGAGGGTATCCACTCTGACTTCAGGCTGCGGAACACGCGCTCCATCGGAGCGTTGTCCCAACAGTTGCCACGCCGACTCATGCTCTGCTTCATCCGATAACGCCACAGACGCTGCCGGAACAGCTGGCTGGCGTACTGGCAACCTTGGTCTGAGTGAAACATCACCCCCTCCGGCTGGCCTCGTTGCTCGTAGGCCAATTCAAGGGCCCTTGCCGCCAGCTCGGCGTCGGGTCTGGTAGACAAGGACCAGCCAATCACCCGACGGCGGTACAGGTCCATCACTACGGCCAGGTAATGCCAGCGACTGTCGACCCAGATGTAGGTAATATCTCCACACCACACT
>NZ_JBCAQT010000015.1:0-123534 GCF_038419845.1 Marinimicrobium sp. C2-29 | reverse complement strand
ACACCTCTTCTAGGGTGGTAGAATACCACCTTAAATGGTGTCCGGAATCATTAGACCACTTCAAATGGTGCCAAAACCAACCATGGCACCCCCTCCAATAAGGGAGACCACGTTCAGTGTGACAAGCTCTGCTATAGACCATAACTGAGGATGAAACCCCAAGACTAAGGCTATCATCGTGCCAATACTAGAAATTATTAAAAGATATCCAGTGAGCAAGAGCATCTATAGACCTTCTACATTTAACGCCCCCAAGCAGGAGCATATTTTGCGTCTTGAGCGCAGCGAGGCAAAATATCTCCGACTGCCTTGGCTTGTTAATAGGCTTTACTTCCAGAATTGCCACCACCGCTTCCGGTTAACCGAGTTTATTTTCTTGGCTTTATCGTAGCAAGCGCCACACAGCAGCTTTACACCAGCAAACGCTTCGGATTCATCATTCCAGTCCCCTACGCGATTGACGACATCTTCGCAGGCCGAACACCAAGAATCCGGGCGGGGGTTTTCTGGGCTCTCTTCCGAAGACCAGAATCCTCGCGGCTCACCATCTCGTAGACTTTGCACCACATGCTGGCAAACATACGTCGCCTGCTGCTTGCCGTGTTCGCAACATTCAATATAGTGATCCTCATCGATCATCTGCAATGCCTTTTAACGCCCTTGTTCAGCGGCAGCCTGCGGCGAAGCCGCATCTAGGCTGTCCGATGGTGGCACCACAGGTGCCGGAATGTACTGCAAAAGTTTGTTAAATATCACTCTGATGGCGGTATACTATGAAATAGTACGGTATCGTAGCTGCGAACAAAACGAAAATTGACAAAACAAGCCAGCCCCATTTCTGGCTTCTTACCATACTTCCAAGCATTCCTGCGATATGCAAGAAAACAGGGACTATTGATATGATAATCAACGGTCCAAAAATGTACTTCCCTGGTGGTTTTTCAAACGTGTCCTCCGCAAGACCACCACCAACATCTAGGCCTAAGACCTGAAGCAATAAGACGAGCAATATAAATATGCTTGTGTATAACGCAAAATACTTTTGATTCATGATCAGATTTAACGCCTGCAACTGCGGACGACTTGTAGTGACGAAGGTACCAAAAGGCGTTCCGACAGACTGCGTTTGTTAGCTGTGCTCGCGTTTGAATTTATCATAGTCTAGGTTGTAGATGGAAAGCGCAGCCCCATAGTACAGAAGAACCTCCCTAGCCCCGGCGCCGATACAAAGCTCACGATATAATCGCTCTTCGATTCCAGTAACCCCGCCCTCCAACTTTTCCATGGGCTGAAAAATGATTCTTGGGGAAGGGGCAAGCCACTTTACTCCATGTAGCTCCTTCACTCCGTGCATGACAATTTTCTCAGCGACCAGGAAATCGTGGACAAGCAGCCTGGGATGCTTAAACGGGTTCACGATACAATCACTCTCAATGGAGCTAAGATTCCTCACCTTATTGCCGATTTGGACCACAATAGGCCGCCCTTTTTTATCGTCCTTAAGGGCCATCAACGGCTCTTCGTCGTAGACTTTATTAGAACCTATGGCGGAAATCTTAAGTCTATCTCCCCATACCTGTATGTACAGATCGGTAGAAAACAATGACTGAATGTATTTTAATATACTCATTTCAATTTACAGCTAACGCCTTGGGTAAGCTGCCGGTGCGGAGCGCAGCGTAGTACCGTCAGCTTCACCCACTTGTTAGCAGATCTTGTCTCCGCGCACAGAACCACTGTCCAGCTGCCCATTCAACTAAAACTAATTTGGTCGAGATAACAAGCCCGTTCAGATTGATCGATGGAGAACTCGAGAAGAAGTACCTCGCCCGTCAGTTGGCACTCAACTTCCAATCCTGTTGGCACAATTAACTGTTGATCGAGATCGAAGTTCATACGGCTGACAATGTTGCATTTGTATTCTGCTAGCCTAAAGAACTTGCCATTCCCCGAGGGATACACTGCAATATGAGGCCGATCCTTTCCCGTATCCGCCTTCTTAGTCTCGCTTTCACCAGCCAATCCAAAAATCACATCAAAAAAGCACAACCCCGTGTCGCGCTGATTTCCTATACGCGCTATGGCGAATAGACCTTTTCTGCTTTTCGCTTTGAGCTTCTTCGCATTTTTTATCTTAGCGGTGAAGGCGCCACCTCCTTCCGATGCTGATGCAGACGCACTGCCCTTCGCATCAACTGATGCGATCCGCGGTCCTTTTTGCGGGACGCTGAGAGTCACCTCTGATGGTACTCCCTCACCTCCCTGCACAGTGCCTGTTTTCAATTCGATGGTCGGCTTGAACTCAACATCCTCGCCTGGTGTATAGTCAGGCATGACTTCAACACCTAGACCCGTACCCTCTGGGTCACTTATTTTCGTCCGAAATGGTACTTCCTTCCTTTTCATTTTGACTAAGAAACGTTGCCACGACTTGTCGCGTGCGAGGCAGCATTTCTTATATTTTTTGCCGCTTCCACATTTGCATGGCTTGTTTCTATCAGAGTTTTTGAATGCCATTAAGCGACCTGATTAGTACCTGCTAACACCTGCAGCATGCGCGCCCATGGAGTGGAGCCGAAGGCGCAATGTAATGGGCGTCGCCGTGCCTGCACTGGTTATCAATCATGTTGAAGCTGTCGCAAAAATAACCTTTTCCGCAAGGAATTTGACTATAGGTATATATTTTACAACAACATCTTCAGACTCGGACAAAGGAAGAAAGCAATCCTCCCGATTGTACTTATCGCTAGAATGAACAAGGGCATTTCTAATATGCTTTATAACAGTGGATGCATTATTAATTGCATGCCCCTTTTCAAGCTTAAACGGGAACCTTTCTCCAAATATTGTTTCCTTGGATTTAGTATAGATCTTCTCTCCCAGCCCATCTTCGAAGTCGGTGACAAATTCGATAAATTCTTGCTCAGACACATACTTTTTGAGCACACTAAAAAGCATTTCCTTTTCACTTGACGTGTTATCGTTTCGTTTTATTGCAGCAAGCAGTTTTGTTACATTTTTATAGCTGCATTTAAAATCAGGATCGTTCAACTGAGCACTCACTGCACTGAACAGTTCCTCATCCGAAACCCTAAGAAAGTAGAACTCAAGTATGTGGTAATAGGATAAAAATGCTTGGCTTGGGAATTGGCTACTTTTCGCTACCTTATAATATGTCACGACCGAATCTTGATAAGATGCGCGCGGTATTACTAGGCCTTCCTCACCGTCTTCGTCATCTGATTTTGGATAGATCAATCCTTTTGACTTGATTTCGTGACTCAGCTCCCAGCTTTCATCCTTCTTATGCGCCAGAGAAAACAGGCATGCCTTGACTGGTTCTATAGCAACTTCGTCGATTGTCTTGTTTCGAGGTTTTCTTTTAACGGTATATGTAGCTGTATGAAAACGAAAAAATAGATCTTCAATAAACATTCGCACCTGGCGAGTCCGGCCCCCTTGAACTGGGTTTCTTCTGTAGTATCTTCGCGCGATGCGATCTTTAATTCTTTCAAAAAGTCGTTCGTAACGGTCGGATTCAAAATAAGATAAAAGGTACTCTTTGCTTGCTTGAGTGATCAACACGGTGTTCTCTTTAGCACCTGAGAATTCATGCTCGACCTTGTAGAAAAAGCCTGGGTCTAGCCTGACGACCAGAAACTCAGCAGATTTATTCGATGTAAGTATTCGACGTTCGGAATCAAATTTGTATTGCCTTGCTTTGTAAAACCTTTCTATCGCGTCTTTCCATTCATCGTCGATTCGAATGAAGGTGACAGCTTCACCTACCTCTAGGCTGATACCGTCATCGACAACCTCGACATTGCAACCTAAATCAGTAAGTCTCTTTACAAAGTGAGTCAAACTCATCGATTCAATCCCATTGATTTATAACGCCGTGCACAGCGGCGCGAGCTTGCGAGCGTCCGGCGCCCGACCGGGCGCGAACTGATGCACTTGGTTATGTGTTTGCTAAACACACCACTCACCTATAGCGTCCGGTGACGAGAACCCATGCATCATAATGTCCTTCGGTGATTCACCGAAACCGAGGGCAAACTCATTCTCGAACTCCAGCGTAAGCAACCAACTGCTCCCCATCTGTGCAATAGCCAAGACGCTCGAATTCTTGTATTTCTCATAATCCTCACCGGCGACGCATGTTGATGTAACCAAAGCAGGCATTGGTTCAATTACGTGGTCAAAAAGTTTCTTGGAGACAGCTGCAAGGTGATCTTCATATGTTTTCCCCGCAGGGGTGATCAATTGCGACCCCTCCGCAATGGAATTTTCTATCTTCGCTATTGCTTCATTCTTTGTCATAGCTGATAACACACATAACATCTTTATATCGCGCATGCGTAATATCTCTCCGAGCATTCGCTCGAAGAGGAGTCGCTAGTGCGTTGATTTGGAAAGAATTTCATAGCAAACGTCCTGTCTGTCTAGGCTCGTAAACGCGCATGCGCGTTCTGTTCCCGGGTGGTGCGTGTTAATCTTCTCGCTGTTTTTGTAACGCTTTGATTTTGTTATTTATTTTCTTATGCTCCGGATAAGAACGAGCAAGCCGCTGAGGATTAGTGTGCATTATTTTGGCACGGCTGCCAATACACTGTATGGATTGTTGGTTTTTCAGGCAGCCGAATGGCCGCCTGAAAGCGGGTTCCGGGGCGCGTTACTGAATGGCCGAATACGCTGTTGCGGTCATGTAGACAGAGTCGATGTGTTTGACGATGGGGCCGTCTTCCCGGGATTTTTTGTACACTTCTTGCCAGCCCGGGTCGTTGCCAAATGCCTCCCAGCTTTCGGCGGCCGCTTCCCGGCTCTCATGCTCCAGGATGTAGATGAGCGTGTTGCCTGACTTGTCCGGATCAGTGGGCACCCAGTAGCCGACGTTGCGCATCCCGTGTTTTTCAAAAAAGCCGGTGGTGTGCTTCTCGAACCGCTCGTGCAGAGCGGGCAGCCGGCCTTCGTGGGTGGTATAGGTTCTGAGCTCGAAGACGGTGTCGGATTCCGCTTGCGCGGTGATGCCCACGGAGAACAGCAGGCAGGCCGACAGGGTCCGGATGATGGTTTTGATGGTCATTGTTGTTATTCCTCTGGTTGCATCTCGGTACTGGTGAGTAAAACACGAAAACTGCGCTGAAAGCCACTCGGGCTATCGGACCTCGATGCCCCGCTCGCGCATGTAGGCTTTAGCCTGGGGGATGGTGTACTCCCCGAAGTGGAAGATGCTGGCGGCAAGCACGGCGTCGGCGCCGCCTTCCTGGACACCGTCAACCAGGTGCTGGAGGTTGCCCACGCCCCCGGAGGCGATGACCGGGACGGGCACGGCGTCGCTGATGGCGCGGGTCAGGCCCAGGTCGAAGCCACTTTTGGTGCCGTCGCGGTCCATGCTGGTGAGCAGGATTTCACCGGCGCCGTTGGTGGCCATGCGCTCGGCCCATTCGATGGCGTCGATGCCGGTGGGTTTGCGTCCGCCGTGGGTGAAGATTTCCCAGCGCGGGGGTTCGCCTTCGGCGCTGACCTGTTTGGCGTCGATGGCGACCACGATGCACTGGGCGCCGAAGCGGTCGGCGGCCGCTTTGACGAAGTCGGGGTTGGCCACCGCAGCGGAGTTGATGCCCACTTTGTCGGCGCCGGCGTTGAGCATGCGGCGGATGTCTTCAATTTTGCGGATGCCCCCACCCACGGTCAGCGGGATGAACACTTCGGCGGCCATGCGCTCGACGGTGTGTACGGTGGTGTCCCGGCCCTGGTGGCTGGCGGTGATGTCCAGGAAGGTGACTTCGTCGGCGCCCTCTTCGTTGTAGCGTTTGGCCACTTCCACCGGGTCGCCGGCGTCGCGGATGTCGACGAACTGGACGCCTTTGACGACACGGCCGTTGTCGACGTCGAGGCAGGGGATGATGCGTTTGGCTAGGGGCATGGGGTACCTGCTGTGTCGGTTGCGGCGGATGCGCCTTAGGCTTATCCGCCCTACGGGAAGTTGGGGTAGGTGGCGCGGAGCTTGCCTGCCCTACGTTTGGTTGTGGCGGATGCGCTTACAGCTTATCCGCCCTACGGAAAGTTGTGGTGGATGCGGCTTGGGCTTCGAAACATCGGACCGACCCGCCCCACGTCGAGTTTGGGTGTTAGTTCGTTGTTGAGTCGCACCAGGTTTGGGCTTCGGCGACGTCCAGGGAGCCTTCGTAGATGGCCCGGCCGGTGATGGCGCCGACGATGCCCTGGTCCGAGACTTTGCTCAGGGCTTTGATGTCGTCCATGTTGGTGATGCCGCCCGAGGCGATGACCGGGATGCTGGAGGCGTTGGCCATGGCCAGGGTCTGCTCGACATTGACGCCCTGCATCATGCCGTCGCGTGCGATATCCGTGTAGACGATAGCGCTGACGCCGTCTTTCTCAAAGCGCTTGGCCAGGTCGGTGGCTTTGACTTCGGACACTTCCGCCCAGCCGTCGGTGGCGACCAGGCCGTTTTTGGCGTCCAGGCCGACGATGATGTGGCCGGGAAAGCGCTGACACATGTCGGTGACAAAATCGGGCTCCTTGACCGCCTTGGTGCCGATGATGACATATTGGACGCCGGCCTGGAGGTAGTGTTCGATGGTCTCGGCGCTGCGGATGCCGCCGCCAATCTGGATGGGGAGGTCGGGATAGGCCCTGGCGATGGCAGTCACGACTTCGCCGTTGACCGGTTTGCCTTCAAAGGCACCGTTCAGGTCCACCAGGTGCAGTCGACGGCAGCCGGCGTCGACCCAGCGTTTGGCCATGGCGACCGGATCGTCGGAGAAGACGGTAGAGTCGTCCATCAGGCCCTGGCGCAGGCGTACGCATTGGCCGTCTTTTAAATCAATGGCGGGGATGATCAGCATTGCGTTTGGGTCCAGTTGGGTTGTTCGGTTTTAGTGGGTTTGTGGCGGATGCGCTTACAGCTTATCCGCCCTACGGGTGGCTCGAGGTCAATGTAGGGCGGATAAGCTGTAAGCGCATCCGCCATTTCCCCCAGCCGTCACGGCTTGCCGTTCCAGGCGACGAAGTTGCGCAGCAGTTGCAGGCCGGCGGTGTGGCTTTTTTCCGGGTGAAACTGGGCGGCGAACAGGTTGCCTTTGCTCAGGGCGGCGGTGAAGGTTTTGCCGTATTCGCAGGTACCCGCCACCTGTTCCGGGTCGCCGGCTTCGACGTAGAAGCTGTGCACGAAGTAGAAGCGGCTGTCCTGCTCGATGCCGGCCCAGAGCGGGTGATCGTTATGATGCACCTGGTTCCAGCCCATGTGGGGGACCTTGAGCTTGTGGCCCGCCTCGTCTTTCAGGTCGTGACCGAAAAACCGCACACGTCCCGGCAGCAGGCCGATGCACTCGACGCCATCGTTCTCTTCGCTGGCGTCCATGAGCGCCTGCATACCCACGCACACACCCAGGACGGGCTTGCCCGAGGCCACCTGCTCGCGCAATAGCTGGTCAAACTTGAGGCGGCGGATTTCGGCCATGCAGTCACGAATCGCGCCCACGCCCGGAAACAGCACCCGATCGGCGGCGCTGACGACTTCCGGGTCGCTGGTAATCTGGACGTTCGCCTCCGGCGCCACATGACTGAGGGCGCTCGCCACTGAGTGCAGGTTGCCCATGCCGTAATCGATCACGGCGACTGTTTGCTGGCTCATAACGGCTCCGTTTACAGGCTACCCTTGGTGGAGGGCATCACGCCCGCCATGCGGGGGTCCATTTCCAGCGCCATGCGCAGGGCCCGACCAAAGGCCTTGAAGACGGTCTCGATCTGGTGGTGGGCGTTGTGCCCGCGCAGGTTGTCGATGTGCAGGGTGACATCGGCGTGATTGACAAAGCCGTGGAAAAACTCCGAGAACAGCTCGGTATCAAAGGCGCCAATGCGCTTCTGGGTAAAGGGGATGTCCATCATCAGCCCGGGGCGACCGGAGAAGTCGATCACCACGCGCGACAGCGCCTCATCCAGGGGGACGTAGGCGTGGCCATAGCGACGGATGCCTTTTTTGTCGCCCACGGCCTTGGCCACGGCCTGACCCAGAGTAATGCCAATGTCTTCCACCGTGTGGTGGTCGTCGATATGGGTGTCGCCGTCGCAGGTGATGTCCAGATCGATCATGCCGTGGCGGGCGATCTGGTCCATCATGTGCTCGAGAAAGGGCACTCCGGTATCGAAGACGCCCTTGCCCTCACCGTCCAGATCGAGACTGACGCTGATTTTTGTTTCCAGGGTGTTGCGATTGACTTGCGCTCGGCGATTGGCCATTGAGGTCTCCAGAAACCGGGACGGAACGGAAAACCGCGATTATACCGCCAGTCGCCCCTTGGGTGCCATGGCTGGTGGCGCAGGCGGGACAAAAGTAACATAGGGCTTTTGCCTGAGGAGAGCTCTATGCGCGTGCCACGGATATTCACCGATCAGCCGCTGGCCGAAGGCCAGACGGTGGCGCTGGAAGAGGCGCCGTCCCGGCATCTGGGGAAGGTGCTGCGCATGACCGCCGGACGCGAGGTGTTGGTGTTCAATGGCCAGGGCGGGGAACATCTGGGGCGCATTGTTTCGGTCGAAAAAAAGGCGGTGACGCTGGAGCTGACGGACTTCGATCCGCAGGACCGGGAGTCGCCTCTGGATCTGGAGTTGGCCATCGGCGTGTCGCGCGGCGACCGGATGGATTGGGTGCTGCAGAAGGCCACGGAGCTGGGCGTGTCGCGTATCACCCCACTGTTTACCGAGCGCACCGAGGTCAAACTCAAGGGCGAGCGCCTGGAGAAGAAGCTGAGCCACTGGCGCCAGGTGATCGTGAGCGCCTGCGAGCAGTGCCAGCGCAATCGCCTGCCTTCACTGGCTGATCCGGCCACACTTGGAAGCTGGTTGGACAATGCCCCGGCCGGGCGCCGGTTTGTTCTGCACCACCGCGACAGCAAAGGGCTGCCCGCGGAGGAAGCGCTCACCCAGGTGTCGCTGCTGGTGGGACCGGAGGGTGGACTCTCGGACGAGGAGATTGAGCAGGCCCGGGCGGCCGGCTGCGAGCCCCTGACCCTGGGGCCCCGGGTGCTGCGCACCGAAACCGCGCCGGTGGCGGCGGTCAGCCTCGCCCAGTATTTATGGGGAGACTGGTAGCCTTACCGGCTCAATTGGCGCTGGAACTACTGGACGACGAGCTACTGCTGCCGCCACTGCCCTCAGAAAGGCCCTGCACCTGCTCGACAATCACGATGTCTGCGCGGCTTTCAACGTAGTGAAACTCGAAGGGGCGATAGAGTACCGCTTCATTACAGACGGCATCCTCATCGGCCTCTATGCGCCGATGAGTCACAGTCACCTCGACCAGATCTTCCTCTTCGGTAATGTAGTGCGCTTCGATCCGGCGCAGATCCAGCTGTTGTTCACAGCCGCTTTCATCGATCCAGCCACCGTCGTATAACACGACCTGTCCCTCGTCAAAATTCGGCTCATTCACAAAGTCACCCGGGATGAGATAGGCGTTGAGCAGCGTATCGTAGTCTTCCGAATCGTCCATGACCTCCAGACGCTTGCCGTCGGTATCGGTCTCTGGCCGGCTCTGATCTCTGATGACATTGTCGTACACCACGAACGAGTTGACCCGCTCGCGAAATTCTTCCGGCTCTTCGGGCGGATCAAAGGGTTCCTCGCGCTCGCCACCGCAGGCGACCAAGAGCGTGCTCAAGGTCAGGAGGCTAAGCGTGCCGGTAAAAATGAAACGTGCCATGGTTCAAGGTCCTTCCAGGTATCAGGTGTTGCCGGGCCAGGGGTCAGGTGAGACGGTACGACCGGGATAAAGCGCCCCCGGGCGTGTCTGTGAGACCGCCCGGGCCAGGTAAAGGTTCAGACGCGGGTTTTGAGGTATTCCAGAACCCGCTGCTCAATGCCGGGCACATCGGGGATGACCGCGTCCTCCCCTGCCCAGCTCACGTGCATCAGCTCGCAGGGGCCCACCTCCTGGTCGTCTCGCACCTGCAATTCTTCCTGGGTGACCCGCGCCAGGCGCGGCAGACCCTGCACCAGCAGGGCCAGAAAGTGGATGTGATCGCTCACCCCGGTGGTATTGAATACCGCAACGCGGGCATCTTCGCCCGGCACCGGCCGCGAACTGCCGTTGAGCGTCTCAAAGGAGGCCAGGGGAATGGTCAGGTCGCGCCACCGGTAATCGCCCAGATACCAGTCGGGCGCTCCGGGGACAGTTTCAATCTCGCCAATGGGCACGATTTCCGCCACGGAGACGTTGGGCACCAGCAACAGCTGATCCCGGACGGGAATCAGCAGACTCGAGACTTCCCGAACGTCGGCGGTTTCAGTGGGCTGCGGGGTGTTCATGGGTTTGCCTTTCCTCAATGGTGTTCGGAGCCGATGCGCGGCAATGGCGTGCCAGCTGCTCGGCCAATTGACTGGGAGTGCCCGTGACACTGACACAGCCAGTGGCCAGGGCGGAATCGGGCATGGACGAGCTGGTGCAACTGTCCGGGGTCTGCGCCCAGACCTGCCCGCCCTGCCGGCGCACCAGGCGCGCCGCACAGGCACCGTCCTCGCCCATGCCGGTAAAGACGATCAGGCCGAGCTTATCGGCGTAAACCCGGGCGGCGTTGGCGACCAGCTCGTCCACCGAGGGCGCGTAGGGGCCACTCCAGGGCTTCCCAGGCACGCCCAGGGTCCCGTTTTCCAGAATATCGACCCGCTCACCGGCGCTGACAATCATCAGCCGGTCGGCCTGCAGAACCGCACCGGCACTCGCCAGCACCGCCGGATAAGGACTCTGGCTCATCATTTTGACCAGCGTGCCAGTGTAGTTGGCGTCGATATGTTGCACATACACAAATGCCACACCCAGCGCGGGTGGCAGTTGTGACAGAAACGTTTTGACCGCCGCCGGCCCACCCGTGGACGCAGCCAGCACCCAGAGCCGCGACGCCCGCGGCACGGTCTGCAGGTTGATGTCGCCGGCCAGCTGGCGGAGCTTCATCAGGGTGCGCTTCAGCCAGGCGGTATGTTCGTCACTGCCGGGGCGATAATCGCTGCTGTCACTGACAATCAGTGGCACCCGCACCTGCTCGAGCAGGGTGTCCACCACCGCGGGTGCCTCACCCTCGGGCGAGAGCGACGTGTCCACCAGCCAGGCATCCACGCCTTCCAATGGGGGCTCGGTCGCATCGGAAACCAGCTGATTCACCACCAGTTGGTGGCCGGCCTCGCGCACACTGAGCGTCAGATACTGACGCTTGAGCGGGGTGTCGACCAGCAGTCCGATCCGCAGGCTGGCCACCGTCAGGCCTGCACTTTTTCCAGTAGCTCGCGGATATTATTGAGCAACAACTCTTCCTGGTAGGGCTTGCCCATGTACTTGTCCACACCGATATTGAACGCGCGCTCCCGGTGCTTTTCACCGGTACGCGAGGTGATCATGATGATCGGAATATCCTGCAAGCGGGTGCTGCTGCGCATGTTACTGGCCACTTCAAAGCCATCCATACGCGGCATTTCGATATCCAGCAGCATGACGTCGGGAATGTGATCCTGCAGCGTCAGCAGCGCCTCCGCCCCGTCTTTGGCGGTGATCACGCGATAACCTTCGCGCTCCAGGAAGCGACCGGTCACCTTGCGCACGGTCACCGAGTCGTCCACCACCATCACGGTTTTCTCGTTGGAGGCATCGCGCTGCGAATCGCGCATGACCGGCTCGAGCAGCGTCGCCGAGGGCATGCCCAGCGCCAGTTTTTCGCGGATGAGGGCGTGCGGGTCGAGAATCACCACCACGCTGCCATCACCCATGACGGTGGCACCGGAAACGCCGCTCACCGCACTGAACTGGACCCCGAGGGTTTTTACCACGATCTCACTGCTGCCCAGCAGTCGGTCCACCTGCACGGCCACGGTATTCTCCGCGCTGCGCACCAGTACCACCGGCAGCGGCAGGGACTGGCTGTCGAGTTTCGGGCGGGCTTCGCTGTCGAGCATGGAGCCCAGGTAGCGGACCTGATATTGCTCCCCGGCGTATTCGAAGCGGGCGTCTTCGTCCTGGTAGTAGTGCTCCAGCTCGAAGGGACTGACCCGCACGATGCCCTCAATGGTGTTGAGGGGAATCGCGTAGTAATCGTCGCGGATCTGGATCATCAGGGCGCGGTTGACCGACACGGTAAAGGGCAGCCGGACAATGAATTCAGAACCTTTGCCTGCATCGGAGTTGATGAACATGGCGCCGCCGAGCTGTTTGATCTCGGAGTGCACCACGTCCATACCCACGCCGCGCCCGGAAATCTGGGTGACCTTGTCGGCGGTACTGAAGCCGGCGTGGAGGATGAACTGCATGATGTCCCGATCGCTCAATTGCGCGTCTTCGGTCATGAGGCCACGTTCGACCGCCTTGGCCCGGACCCGCTCGAGATTGATGCCGCGACCGTCGTCCACCAGGCGCAGCATCACCTCACCGCCTTCGCGCGCCAGGCTGAGCATGATACGACCAGCCCGGGGCTTGCCCAGCTGCTCGCGCTCATCGGCCGGCTCGATGCCGTGGTCCACGGCGTTGCGCAGCATATGCTCCAGCGGCGCGACCATGCGCTCCAGTACCGAGCGGTCCAGTTCGCCCTCGACGTTATCCAGCTCGAAGTCGACTTCTTTACCCAGTTCGGTGGCCGCCTGGCGCACGATGCGCCGCAGGCGCGGGACCAGGCGCGAGAAGGGCACCATGCGCGAACGCATCAGCCCTTCCTGCAGGTCGGTGTTGATGCGCGACTGTTGCAGCAACAGGGTTTCGGTATCGCGGTTTTTGTCCGAGAGGGTGTTTTTCAGATCCAGCAGATCCGAGGCGGACTCCATCAGGGAGCGGGACAGCTGCTGCAACTGGGAGTAGCGGTCCATCTCCAGAGGGTCGAATTCCTCGTGGGCTTCCATCTGTTCCTGCCGGAACAGCACCTGGGCCTCGGTCTCGATATCCAGCCGGCGCAGCTGTTCCTGCAGGCGGACAATGGTGGAGTCCATCTCGTCGATGGCCATCCCCAGGTCACCCACCTGTTCTTCAATCCGGCCGCGGGCAATGGAGGTTTCACCGGCCAGGTTGACCAGCTCTTCGAGCAGTTCGGCCGAGACCCGCACCACTTCCTGCGGGCCCGAGCGGCGCGCGGCCAAGTGCTGGACCTGGGCGCCGCCACCACCGCCACCCGTGGCACTGACGGACCCGCCGCCGGGCGGAGGCGCGGGAGCGGTCGTGGCCGCCGTGCCGGGCTTGGCTTTGGGCGCGAAGGGCACCACATTGGCTTCACCGCGCGGCGTCTGCATGGAGCCCTGACTCGCCGAGGGCGGCGGGGTGGCGGAGGCCGGCTCGGCCGGCGGCGTGGGTGCGCCGGGCTCGGGGGCTTCGCCTGCCATCTGTTTCTGGACGCGAGCCACACCGGTATGAATTTTGTCCTGATAGTCCGTCAGCCGCTGGAAGAAGGCGCGGTCGATGGTGTCGCGCTCGCTCATCCCGATCAGGAGGGCCTCAAAGTCGTGCGCCAGGTCGCCCACGTCGGTAATGCCCGAGAGTCGGGCGCCGCCTTTGAGCGTGTGCAGTGAGCGCTTCAGATCTTCCGGGTATTCGGGGTTGCTCCAGTCGTCCTGCCAGTCATTGAGGGCGCGATCGATGTCTTCCATCAGATCTTCCGCCTCCTCCAAGAAGATTTCGACAATTTCTTCGTCGACATCGTCTTCATCTTCCGCCGCGCCGAAGGGCTCGGTGGCGCCAGCAAAGGCGTCGGTCGGTGACTCACTCGCAGCGGGCGGTTCGGTCGCGGCAGGCGGGTGCTCTTCTTCCGCTACGGGCTCTTTGTCCGCTGAGGGCTCTTCTTCAGCTGAGGGCTCTTCATCCGCTGAGGGCACTGCGGTCAGCTGGGCGAGCAGTTGATCGAGCGGCTCCTGCACGGCGGCGGGGGCCGGTTCCAGGCTCTGCCCGACGGCGACCGCGTCCACCAGATCCAGCAGCGCCATGTGCGCGTCGGTCAGGGTCTTGCACAGCGCGTCCTGGTCGGTCAGCTGGCCGGCCATGATGCCGCTGTAGACTTGTTGAAGTTTGTCACCCAGCTCCGCCATGGGAGGCAGGTTGGCATGACGGGCGCCGTTGGTCAGGGTGGCGAGCTCGGTCTGCAATGGCTGCAGTGGCGTGAGGTCATCGGGCTGTTGGCGCCAGCGTTCGAGAATCTCGTCGGCGTCCAGCAGCAGGTTCATTTCCTCGGCCATGAAGATGGCGAGCAGCTCGGGGTCGATGGCTTTCTGACCTTTCGACTCCGCCTCCTGTTGGCGGGCGAGCGGTGCCACAAATATTTCGCGCAGCTCATTCACCCGGGCGAGGAACTGTCCGAGGCGGGGAATTTCCACGTCCTGGCCCTGCTCAATATCCACCAGGGCATGGGTGGTGTAGTCCACCGCATCGCGCAACAACTGCAGAATATCTTCGTTGATATCGACCTGGTAGGTACGCAGCTCTTTGACGAAGCGCTCCAGGGGGGTCGCCAGTTCGGCAATGGGCGTGATGTTCGCCATGTGCGCGCTGCCCTTGAGCGTGTGCAGGGCCCGCTGGGTGGCATCGCTCGGAGGGGTGAACAGTGGCGCGGCCTCCTCCATGTCGCGAATGTACTGGTCCACCACCTGCAGGTGGGTCAGGGCTTCCACCCCGAAAATTTCCCACAACTGCCCGTCGCGGTCGTCTTCATCGCTGTCGGTGCTGACCTCTTCCCGGTCTTTCGATTCAGCGTGCTGATCGCCATCGAGTAATTCGCTGTAAGGGTCGGTCGCCGAAGCGCTCTCGGCGAGCTCGGTTTCAGGGCTCTGGTCTTCGCCCGGAAGCGGACCCGGCGCTTCGCCTTTTGCCAGGGCCGTGGCGTAGGCGGCGTAGGCTTCCGCCAACTCGAGGTGGGGGTTGGGCTGCTGGGTGCGGAAGGCTTCGATCATGTCGGGCAAAAGGCCGCGGACTTTTTCAATCACCGCCACATGGTCCCGACCCGGTTCCACGGTGCCGTCAATGACACGGTTGAGCATGTTCTCAATCGACCAGGCCAGCTCGCCGATGTCGGTGGCCCCCACCATGCGGCCGCTACCCTTCAGGGTGTGAAAGGCGCGCCTGAATTCGGTAAGGGATTCCTGGTCGGCGAAGTTCTGCGCCCAGCGCGGGAAGTATTCGTCAATGGCTTCGCTGACTTCACCGGCCTCTTCGACAAAGATCTCCAGAATTTCTTCATCGATTTCGTCTTCGTCGTCCTGTCCGGATTCCGCCGCAGGCTCTGACTCGGCTTCTGAGTCTGGAGTTGAATCCGGCTCAGTGGCGTCGGTGGTGTCCTCGGCGTCAGCCGCTGCCACTTCCGCCGCCAGGCTTTCAACGGAGTAGTCTTCCTCGTCGGGCGCGTCCGCGACCGGAGCCTGATCATCTACCCCTTCATACCCGCTCTCCTGTCCAAAGGCTTCTTGCGCTTCGGCCTCCGGTGTATCGGTCTCCTCGACATCGGCCGTAGGCAGGGCGTCGGTATCGGCGTGATCGGTTGCCGATGCTTCATCAAACAGGGTCTCACTGTCCCGGGGTTCGGCTTCTGCAAAAGCCGACTCGTAGGCGGCACTGAGCAGAATGCTCTCTTCATCGTCCTTGTCGGTGGACGGAGCTTCGGCTTTCGCGGCGTCAGCCGCCGCTTTCAGAGTATCGGGCCGCGGTGTTTTGGCCACCGCATACCCCAACTGGGACACGCTGTCTTCGGCAACGCCGAGCAACAGCTCGTTCTCCTCGGCGTGCTCACTGTTGAAGCGCTCCAGATAATATTCAACGCTGGTGATGGCATCGGCCAGGGTGTCGAGCCGCGACCACTCGGGGGTAGCGTCACTTTCCAGCAGCTGTTCTTCAATATAGCGGGCGCAGGCGCCAATAATGCGGCCCGGACGGGCCAGGGGGATAATATCCAGCCCGCCGCGAATTTCCCGCAAGGTGGCGGGGACCGAATGCAGGTGCGAGCGGTCCCACTGGGAGGCGATGTATTCGACGATGGCGTCTTTGGCCTGCTCGAGCCCACTGCGGGATTCGCGCAGGACCGACTCCTGTGCCCGGCTCAGATTCAGATCCACCGGGTCGTGCTGGGCATCGCCGCTGCGCCCGGCCGTGGCGGCGAGGGTATCCAGACGGTTCTCGATATCCAGCACTTTACCCGCGAGCGCCATCAGTTCGTCGTCGTCCATCTCGCGCTCGGCGTTGACCACCAGCTCCAGTGCGGCGCCCTGCTCGAGAACCTGTTTGCGCAGATCCCCAATGCCAAGCACGGCCATGGTGTCGGCCACGCGCTTGATCACCGGCAGCGCTTCTTCCAGCGCCTGCTGGCGGTCCATGTCAGACAGCGAGACATCCAGAGCCCGTTTGACGGCATCGAGCTCGCCTTTGAGCGCGGTCACCACCGAATTCATGGCCTCGGCGTCGGGCGCCGAGAGCATGTCCTGGGCTTCGCTGCCTTCCTCGTCACTCTCGCGCCCCTCGGGCAAAGCCCGCTCCAGCTCATAGCGCTCGTACACCCGCTGCAAGTGTGAGTCGCTGGCGAAGCCGGGGGTGTGTTTGCCCGAGCGTGCCACGTAGTAGAGCAGGTTTTTGATCAGCTGATCGTCGGTGTAACTGTCCAGCGCTTTGATGCCGTGCACCACCAGCTCTTTGAGCTCTCGGTCCAACTGACGTAAGAGATTTTTAATCGACACACTGGATTCGATGGCATCCATTTCCAGCGCTTCGGCCAGTGCCAGACAGATGTGCCACAGGGGCTGCCGCGCGGTGCCGCGTGTGAGCTTGTGCATCCGCTCAAACACTTTTTTGAGGTAGGCCAGGTTTTCATCCGGGTTGACGCCACGGATGAAACCGGCGGCGGCGTACTGGTACATCTGCCGCAGTTTGCGCACCGTGTCTTTGAACTGGGACTCGTTGCCCAGCATCGCCAGACGCTCACCTTCCACCCGGTGGGCCGGCGCCAGGTAGGGGCTGAACAGTTTGGTTTCGGTAAGCAGGCTTTCACCGCGCACCGCGCGCAGGTCATTGAGCAGCGGCAGAACAATAATCGGGTTATCGCGCCGGGTATTTTTGACTTTCTCCAGGTAGACCGGAAATTGCAGGATGGCCCGCATCAACACTTCCTGGGCCTCCTGGGTGTTGGCCACGGAGTCCTTGATCATGTCCTGGGCAAGCGCTTCCATTTCCTCGGCCATCATGGCCGCCCCGTAAAACTCCACCATCTGCAGGCTACCGTGCACCTGGTGAATATGGGTCAGGCAGAAGCGCAGACGCGCCTCGTCTTTGGGGTTTTCGACGAACGCCTCGAGCGCGTCGCGCGCCTCTTTCAAGGTGTCGATGATTTCGTGGACAACCCAGTCAAGGGCAGCAAAATTACGGCTGTCTGACATGCGGAGCATTCCTCATTGTTCTTGTCGCTCGTCGCGGATGTAGGCCTGAACCTCGGTTCCCATGGCGCGGCGCAGGCTCGGGTGTTCCCAGTCTGCAGCCTCGCCCAGACCGATAATCAAAACGCCACCGGGCTTGAGCCGATCCGCAAAGGCGTTGAGTATGTCCCGCCGCAGCCAGCGACGGAAATAGACCAGAAGATTCTGACAGAAGATCACATCCATTTTGACCAGGGGCATGGAATTGATCCGGGTAACATTACCCTGACTGAAGCAGACCCGGTCGCGCAGCTTTTCCGCCACGACGAAGCGCTCATCATCGGTGCGCTTGAAGTAGCGGCTGATTTCGTCCGGGTAGAGGGGCTCGAGCTTGCGTTTGGCATAGTCGGCGGTGCGCGCCTGCTCCAGAGCCGATTGGCTGATATCCGTACCGGTAATACCGTAGTAGGGATCGAGTGCGGCCAGCTCAAAGCAATCGTTGGCCACCATGGCCAGGGAGTAGGGCTCCTCACCACTGGCGCAACCGACACTCCAGATATCGAAGCTTTTGTCGAGTTTGCGATTGTTGATCCGGTTTTGCAGATAGCGGCGCACGTATTCCAGCGAGGGACGGTGGCGGAAAAAACTGGTTTCCTTGACCGTCAACCGGTCCACCAGAACCGACCATTCCATCAGGCCCGGGAGACCATCGGTAACCTGCTCAAAATACTGGTTGTAGTCGCTACAGCCGAGTTCACGCATACGCCTCGCCACCTGCGATTGCAGCAGCGTCTTTTGCTGACTCGACAATTGTATGCCCGTCCGCTCCTCCAGCAGTTTGCTCCACTGAACAAACTGATGATCGGACAAGTCGGACGGCGCCTGCAGGGACCACACCATAGGGGTTCTCTAAACCTTTTTGCCGGGGCCCGATGCACTCAAGGCCGCCGGCGTTCCCAATACCGGTTTACACCAGCTCGCGATCAGAGCGCTTGCTGGAGCCGCGGCCGTCAGAGTCTTCTTCGTCCTCTTCCGGCAGCACTTCGTCATCCAGATCAATGATATCCGAGTCGTCCAGATCATCACTGTCCACTGAGGCGTAGCGCTCGTAGTCGGACTCCGACTCTTCACCCAGGTCGAGGTCGCTTCCCGCACCGGGGCCCGACTCATCATCCGACGGGGAGTAGCCCGAATATTGAGCGCTGGCGATCTGCTCGGCCGCCTCGGCCTCTTCTTCGGGAAGCTTGAAGCCGGCGACGGACTCGCGCAGATCCAACGCCATTTCCGCCAGATTACCAATGGACTGGGCGGTGGCGCCGGTACCGGCGGAGGTCTGAGTGGTAATTTCCTGAATCACGTTCATGGTGTTGGAAATGTGACCGGCGGACGACGCCTGCTGGCGGGCCGCGTTCGAGATGTTCTGGATCAACTCGGCGAGGTTGTTGGATACCGTTTCAATCTCTTCCAGCGCGACACCCGCATCCTGTGCCAGGCGCGCCCCGCGAACCACTTCAGAGGTGGTCTGCTCCATCGAGATAACCGCCTCGTTGGTATCGTTCTGAATGGTTTTTACCAGAGCCTCAATCTGTTTGGTCGCACCGGCGGAACGTTCCGCCAGGCGCTGCACCTCATCCGCAACCACCGCAAAGCCGCGGCCCGCGTCACCGGCCATGGAGGCCTGGATCGCCGCATTAAGAGCGAGGATGTTGGTCTGGTCGGCAATATCGTTAATCAGACTTACGATGTCGCCAATTTCCTGCGAGGACTCACCCAGACGTTTGATCCGCTTGGAGGTGTCCTGAATCTGCTCGCGAATGGTATCCATGCCGTGGATGGTGTTCTGCACCACCTTGGCGCCGTTGGTCGCGATGGATACCGCTCGTTCTGCTACCGCGGCCGATTCGGAGGCGTTGGCCGATACCTGGTCAATGGTCACGGCCATTTCATTCACGGCTGCCGAGGCGCCGGCGATTTCCTGGGCCTGGTGCTCGGAGGCTTCGGCCAGGTGCAGTGCGGTCTGCTGGGTTTCCTGAGCCGCCGCCGATACGTTCACCGCTGTCTCGTTAATGCGCGCGACCAGCACCCGCAGTTGGTCAATGGTGAAGTTGATGGAGTCGGCGATGGCACCGGTAAAGTCCTCGGTCACTGTGGCGGTGGTAGTCAAGTCACCATCGGCCAGATCGGCCAGTTCGTCCAGCAGTCGCAGAATCGCGTTCTGGTTGCGCTCGTTGGTTTCGGCCGTCTCCAGCAGGCGACGGCGGGTACCGCGGTACAACAGCATACCAATGCCGGCAATGGACAGAACCGCCGCGACCGCCAATGCCAGAATATGCATGTTGTTGGGCGTGCGCACCGAGGCCTGGGCGTCAATTTTATCGGAAATATCGGACAGCGCTTCGAGCAGCGCCGGGGTGTCATCAAGAAGTGCTTCGTTGGCCTGCAGGGCATCGAGCAAGGCGGGCGAGCCTTCAAAGATCTCCTGAACGGAGCTGTTAACAAAATCGAACAACTCGGCGATTTCGGCCAGGCTCTCCTGCGCTTCCTCGTCGGTGATCTGGCTGATACGCATGGCCTCGTCACCTTCCTGCATGGCACTCAGCACACGGCCGTAGATGCTGGCATCGAGGTTGAACTGATCGGCTGCGCGCTGGGCGTCGGCGTCACCACGCAACATTTTATCCACGTTCCGTCCGATGCGCTCGGCGCGCCAGCTCTGCATCTGCGCCTGGGAGACCTGTTCGGCCGGGGCGTCACTCTCGAGCAGAATCTCGACAATGTTGTTGTGCTCAGCCTGCAATTCCGGCAGAGAGTCGTTCAGGGTGCGACCGACTTCGTTCAGAAAGACAATCGTGTCCCGGTTGTCCAGGATCGTATTGGCATTGTCCTGTACTTCGCTCCAGACCTGGTTGTAGTCAGCGAACTCCTGATTCAACTCGGAGCGAGTGGTGGGGTCACTGGAGCGCAGCGAGCTCCAGGTGCTCTCCATGGTGCCCACCACCGTGTCGAGCTCCTCAAAGGCCGCTTCGTCACCCTCAATCGCCTCCCGGGAGAGAGCGGTCAGGCGGTAGGCCTGGGCTCGCAGTTCAGCCGTCTGCTGCAGGTACTGCTGGTCTCGCTCCAGCCCTTCCTGCACCATTACATAAGTAATGGGGATCAACACGAGGAAGCCCACTAGCAAGACCACCAGAACGACCATCGCCGGGTTGGCCCGGACGTTGGTAAACAAGTTTCTGGAATCGGATTTCATGTATGCACTCCTGAAAATGACGTAACGTCTTATTGTTGTTCCTGCCCGTTAATAAAATAACCTGCCGGACTTTCACGTCCCAGACAAGCCATGCTGGCCGCTAGCCTTTGGCGGCATTGATGAAACGCGGATCCTGCGCCAGCAACGCCGGGCGGAATACCGTCCAGCGCTGTCCGTCCTGCTCGTAACTGCCGGCGGTGTAGGGCTGGATATTGGCATCCACCGGACCCGCTTCCTCCTGAAATTCGTCGGTGGGAAAGTGCTGCATGCCAAACACCTGGTCTACCATCAATCCGCTGTAGAGCGACTCGGTCTCCAGGATCAGCACACGCCGCTGCTTGCGCCCGGCGGTCAACTGCCCACCAAAGAAGGCCGCCATATCAAACACCGGCAGCAGGCGGCCACGAACGTTCGCCACCCCTTTCACCCAGGTCTGCACGCCCGGGAGGTGGGTGAAAGGCGGCACTTCAAGCATCTCGGAGACTTCCCCCAACGGGACCGCAAAGCGCTGTCCCATCAGCATGAAGCCGATGCCGCTCCAGTAGGGGCGGATATCCAGCTGGGCAGGCAGACCCCGGGCCGCCGACCGACTGCGCTCGGCCAGCTCCACCAGGGATTTGAATGCCGTCTGGGAATCAGACATATCGACCGCCTATTTGAAAATCATCGGGCACAGACTCAACCTCTACTGGGTCACTTGAGCCACTTTGACGATGGCGGCATTGAGGGTCTCGGCCGTGACCGGCTTGACCAGAAAATCTTTCGCACCCTGACGCATGCCCCAGACCCGGTCGGTCTGCTGGTCTTTGGTGGTCACGATGATGACCGGGATATGGGCCGTTTCCGGTGACTTGCTCAACTGGCGGGTCGCCTGGAAACCATTGAGTCCGGGCATCACGATATCCATCAACACCACATCGGGGAGCTCTTTTTTGGCCAGGGCAATACCATCTTCGCCGGTTTCGGCCGTCAGCGCCTCATGGCCCTGTTTTTCCAGCATGGAGCTGAGTTTATAGATTTCGGTCGGTGAATCGTCGATGATTAATACTCTGGCCATAAATACCCCAAGAACAATGAGTCAATGAAAATCCGGTGGATCAGAATGAAAGTCGGCGGCGAAGTGGGACTGAGTCCGACACTCTTAAACGTGTGTAATGCAGGACCTTTTTACCCGGTTTTGTCCGTATCTGACGCTCAGGAGGCCTCAGCCTGCTTTACGTGGGCCTCAATGGCGCCCAACAGCTCGCTCTTACTGAACGGCTTGGTCAAATACTGATCGGAACCGACGATGCGGCCCTTGGCCTTGTCAAACAGCCCGTCTTTGCTGGACAGCATGATGACCGGTGTGCGCTTGAAGTCGCTGTTGTTTTTAATGAGCGCACAGGTCTGATAGCCGTCGAGACGGGGCATCATGATGTCGACAAAGATGATGTCCGGGCGGGTATCGGCAATCTTGGCCAGCGCGTCAAAGCCGTCGGTCGCGGTGACCACGGTGCAACCGGCCTTTTTCAACAGGGTTTCGGCGGTGCGACGAATGGTCTTGCTATCGTCAATCACCATCACTTTAAGGCTTTCCAAACTAACGTCCATAAATACCGACCTTCGCCTTTTCCGCACCGTTGTGATTGTGATGCTACTTTAGCCCAGCACAACAATGCGTTTTTGTTATATTCGCTGCCAGCTTTGTGACGGGTATCACATTTTTAGGATTAAACCCTCAAAAATGGCGTCTGATCCAGCAACAGCACACATTACCCCAACTTTTAACACAGTTTTTAAGGTAGATCTATAAGCATTTGAATATATAAGAATTTCGTTAGTGTTCTGCTTTTGTTATGCCCTGCTATTATGGGGCCAACTCCGGCGATCAACACTTGCGTAAATCGCTTCCAAGCCTTAACTTTAGCGCGCATAGCCGCAGGCGGCAACTCACCCTTTCCTTTCGCGACCCGGGCCGAATTCTATGAGCATCTCTGTTGGCGTCATCATGGACCCCATAGCCGATATCACCTTCTACAAGGACACCAGCCTGGCGCTACTGCTGGCCGCTCAGGAGCGGGGTTGGGAGCTGCACTACATGGAACAGAGCGACCTCTACCTTGACCGGGGTGAAGCGCGCGCCTCTACCCGCCCGCTGCGGGTTGCCGATGACGAAGCCGACTGGTACGCCCTGGGGCCCCGCCAGGACCGGCGCCTGTCCGAGCTGAACGTGCTGCTGATGCGCAAAGACCCGCCCTTTGACAGCGAGTTCACCTACAGCACCTACATTCTGGAAGCGGCCCAGCGCGAGGGCTCGCTGGTGGTCAACGACCCCCAGAGTCTGCGCGACTGCAACGAGAAGATCTTTGCCACCCAGTTCCCCCAGTGCTGCCCGCCGCTTCTGGTCAGCCGCGACCCGGCGCGCCTGCGCGCCTTTCACCGGGAGCACAAAGATGTCATTTTCAAGCCGCTCAACGGCATGGGCGGCAGCAGCATTTTCCATTGCCGGGAGGATGACCCCAATGTCAGCGTGATTCTGGAAACTCTGACCGATTTCGGCACTCAGATGGTCATGGTTCAGCGCTACATCCCCGAAATCAAGCAGGGGGACAAGCGCATTCTGATGGTCGATGGCGAGGCGGTGCCCTACAGCCTGGCGCGCATTCCCGCCAGCGGCGAGACCCGCGGCAATCTGGCCGCGGGCGGGCGCGGCGTGGCCCAGCCGCTGACCGACCGGGACCGCTGGATCGTCGAGCAGGTCGCCCCCACCCTCAAGCGCAAGGGGCTCATTTTTGTCGGACTGGATGTGATCGGCGACTATCTGACAGAAATCAACGTGACCAGCCCCACCTGCGTACGCGAGATCGACAAGGCGCAGGACACCCGAATCGGCGCCCGCCTGATGGATGCCATTGAACGACACCTGGCGAAGCAATGACCGAACAGAACACCACCGAAAACACCCCGCCCAACGCACCGGTCGATACCGGTGACCGGCTCAGTTTTACCCTGTTCCTGGCGCTGGCGGTCCACGCCCTGCTGGTGTTCGGTGTGTCTTTCACCCTGCCCGACCCCGGACAGGCGGCCCCGACGCTGGATGTGACCCTCGCCAGCCACCGCGAAAACCGCGAGCCGGACGAGGCCGACTATCTGGCACAACACAACCAGCAGGCGAGCGGCACCGAGGAAGAGGCGCGCCAACTGACCACCGAGCGCGAGGCCGAATTTGCCGATACCCAGGTGCGGGACATCAACCCCAGCCCCCAGGTCCAGGCCACCACCCCCAAGGAGCGCCAGGAGCGGACGCTGATCGCCACCACCGGCGAGAGCGAGCGCAAAACCACCGAGGAGCTGGAGCCCGAAGACCAGGAGGAACAGCAAAAGCGGGAGGGGCTGGTGGAGGAGCAACCGCTGCTCAGCCAGGAAATCGCCAGCCTCCAGGCCAAGCTCGACCGCCAGCGGCAGGAATACGCCAAGCGCCCCCGTATCCGCCGGCTGACCTCAGTGGCCACCCGCTCCTCGTTCGAGGCCGAGTACCTGCACAACTGGGGCCAGAAGATCGAGCGCACCGGCAATCGCCATTACCCCAAAGAGGCGCTCAACCGGCGCATCACCGGGAGCCTGCGGCTCTCGGTGGCGATCAACCCGGACGGCACCATCCACGAGGTGGACATTCTGCAGTCCTCCGGTCAGGCGATCCTGGACCAGGCCGCCGTGCAGATTGTGCACCTGTCGGCTCCATTCAACAGTTTCCCCCGGGAAATCCGCAAGGAGTACGACCGGCTGGAAATCATCCGGACCTGGAATTTCGAAATTGCCGGACTGTCGACGAGCGTCAAGTAAGCGTTGAGTGAGTAAGCGTTGAGTGAGTACCGAGCTGAACCCGCTGCACAAAATTTTCGGACAGCGCTTGTTTTCCGCCGCCATTCCCCCAATACTTCAGGTATGAATGAACCTATTTTTTCCCAAGACAAAACCGACCTCAGCAACGCTGACAGCCTGCGTGATCATTTTCTGATCGCCATGCCCGGCATGCAGGACCCCTCGTTTGCGCACAGTATTACCTACATCTGTGACCACAGCGACTCGGGCGCCATGGGCATCGTGCTGAACAACACCATGCCCCTGACCCTCGGGGACATTTTCCAGCAGCTCGAGCTGGAAGACACCCAGAATATGGGCGAGCAATCCGTTCTCAACGGCGGTCCCGTCCAGGTCGAACGCGGCTTTGTGCTGCACAACGACACCAGCCGCTGGCAGTCCACCCTGCCCATTGCCGATGATCTGAGCATGACCGCCTCGCGCGACATTCTCGAAGCGCTGGCCGCCGGCCAGGGCCCGGCCAATTGCCTGGTCGCGCTCGGCTACGCCGGCTGGGAAGCGGGGCAGCTGGAAGAAGAGATTGCCGCCAACGCCTGGCTCACCATGCCGGCCGACCGGCACATCCTGTTTCACACTCCGGCGGAACAGCGCTGGGCAGCGGCCGCCAATCATCTGGGGTTCGACCTGAATCTGATCTCCGCCACCGCTGGCCACGCTTAGCGTAAGGGTCTACCAGGTGCAACTGCTCGCCTTTGACTACGGGCTGAAAAACATCGGCGTGGCCACCGGCCAGACGCTGACCGGCACCGCCTCACCGCAGGCACCGCTGCGCGCCCGCGACGGCATCCCCGACTGGGCCGAAATTGAGACGCTGCTGCGCGACTGGCGCCCGGAGAGGGTGCTGGTGGGACTGCCACTGAATATGGACGGTACCGAGAGCGAGCTCTCGGCGCGGGCGCGCAAGTTTGCCAACCGGCTGCACGGGCGTTTTGGCCTACCGGTGGAGATGGTGGACGAGCGCCTGTCCAGCTTTGAGGCCAAAGGCGAAGTGATGGCGCGCGGCGGCTCGCGCGACTACGGTAAAAACCCCGTGGACTCCATCGCCGCGCGCATTATTGTTGAGACCTACCTGGGCAGCCTGTAGTTACCTAAAACACCCTTCCGCTGTCCTTGCCCTCGTCGTCACCTTCAATCGACAGCTCATCCGCCGCATTGGACAGATAGGCGGCATCGGTCTCGGAACCGAGCTTGATCATCAGGCGCAGGTCGTTGGGCGAGTCGGCGTAACTCAGCGCATCTTCGTAGGTGATTTCGCCACCGTCGTACAGCTCGTACAGGGCCTGATCAAAGGTCTGCATACCCAGTTCGCCGGATTTTTTCATCAACTCTTTCAGCTCACTGACGTTGCCCTTGCGGATCAGATCCGAGGCCAGCGGCGTATTGAGCAGCACTTCCAGGCAGGCCCGACGCCCCTGGCCATCCGGGGTGGGAATCAGTTGCTGGGCCACAATGCCGCGCAGGTTCAGCGACAGGTCCATCCACAGCTGCCGGTGCCGGTCCGCCGGGAAGAAGTGGATGATCCGGTCCAGCGCCTGGTTGGCGTTGTTGGCGTGCAGGGTTGCCAGACAGAGGTGGCCGGTTTCGGCGAAGGCGATGGCGTGCTCCATGGTCTCCCGGGTGCGCACCTCACCGATCAGGATCACATCGGGCGCCTGGCGCAGGGTATTTTTCAGTGCGGTTTCAAACGAGTCGGTATCGATCCCCACTTCCCGCTGGGTAATGATGCAGCCCTGATGCTGGTGAATGAATTCGATGGGGTCCTCGATGGAGATGATGTGGCCTTTGCTGTTGCGGTTGCGGTGGCCGATCATCGAGGCCAGTGAGGTGGACTTACCGGTACCGGTGGCGCCCACAAACAGGATCAGGCCGCGCTTGGTCATGGCCAGATCCTTGATCACATCCGGCAGGCCCAGATCGTCAATTTCGGGGATGGTGGTCTCGATGCGGCGCAGCACCATGCCCGCCAGGTTGCGCTGGTAAAAGGCACTGGCACGAAAACGGCCAATGCCCCGGGCGCTGATGGCAAAGTTCAGTTCTTTGTTGTCGAGAAATTCGCGCCGCTGCTTTTCGTTCATCACCCCCAGTACCACTTCACGCGCCTTTTCCGGCGGCAGTGGCGAGGTGGTGGCGGGCACGATTTTGCCATTGACCTTGATCGAGGGCGGCACGCCCGCGGTGATGAAAAGATCCGAGGCTCCTTTCTCGACCATGAGCGATAAAAGGCGATCGAAATCCATAGTAATATCCGCTGGTTAAGTGGTTGTTCGGTGAAACTCAAGTGCTGGGCTCGGAATTCATTCTTTGGCACAGAGCCTTGCGGGCCAACCCCTTTCCGGGACCGTCGAAGGCATGGATGCCGACGTCGAGCTTACAGGGATGTATTCACAGCGTGTCCCGGAAAGGGGTTGGCCCGCAAGGCGACCAGATCTGAACTCCCACACCAGGTTAAAAGTTATCGGGCATCTTGGCTTTTTCGCGCGCGACTTCGCGCAGGATCACCCGCCGTGCCACCAGGTCGGCCAGGCACTGGTCCATGGTCTGCATGCCCAGTGAGGCGCCGGTCTGAATGGCCGAGTACATCTGCGCCACCTTGTCTTCGCGAATCAGGTTGCGGATGGCCGAGGTGCCGCGCATGATCTCGTGCGCGGCCACCCGTCCGCCGCCGTTCTTTTTCATCAGTGTCTGGGAGACCACCGCCTCCAGCGACTCGGACAGCATGGAGCGGACCATGGACTTTTCATTGGCCGGGAACACGTCCACCACCCGGTCGATGGTTTTCGCCGCCGAGGTGGTGTGCAGGGTGCCAAACACCAGGTGACCGGTTTCCGCCGCGGTCAGTGCCAGGCGGATGGTTTCCAGGTCACGCAGCTCGCCCACCAGGATGATGTCCGGGTCTTCGCGCAGCGCGGAGCGCAGCGCTTCGGAGAAGCCGTGGGTGTCGCGGTGCACTTCGCGCTGGTTCACCAGGCATTTTTTACTTTCGTGCACAAATTCGATGGGGTCCTCAATCGTCAGGACGTGCTCGTATTTGCTGTCGTTGATGAAATCGATCATCGCCGCCAGGGTGGTGGACTTGCCCGAGCCGGTGGGCCCGGTCACCAGTACCAGCCCGCGCGGGACGCTGCAGATATCGCGAAACACCTGGCCCATGCCCAGCTCTTCCATGGTCAGCACTTTGGAGGGAATGGTACGGAATACCGCGCCGGCGCCCCGGTTCTGGTTGAAGGCGTTGACCCGGAAGCGGGCCACCCCGGGAACCTCAAACGAAAAGTCGGTTTCCAGAAACTCCTCGAAGTCCTTGCGTTGCTTGTCATTCATAATCTCGTAGATCAAACTATGCACCTGCTTGTGCTCCATCGGCGGCAAATTGATGCGCCGGACGTCGCCGTCTACCCGAATCATCGGCGGCAGACCCGCGGAGAGGTGCAAATCTGAAGCGCCCTGTTTGGCGCTGAAGGCCAGGAGTTCCGTAATATCCATACTGCTACCTTACTTTTCTTTGAGTGGTGTTAGCTGTCGCTCGCGGCGCCTTTTTCGGCTGTTATCTTACCGCCACAGCATGCCCTGAACCGGGACAGATATGCAAAAGATAGACGAGAAGCTCAACAATGTCACCGCCCGTGTTCGCACCGCAGCCGAAAAGGCCGGGCGGGACCCGGCGCAGGTGGCTCTGATCGCGGTCAGCAAAACCCGGCCGGCCGAGGCGCTGGAGCAGGCCTATCGGGCGGGACAGCGGCGTTTTGGCGAGAACTACCTGCAGGAGGCGCTGGACAAGCAGGCGGCCCTGGCCCATCTGCCCGACCTGGAGTGGCATTTTATCGGTCCCATACAGTCGAACAAGACCCGGGCCATTGCCGAACATTTTGCCTGGGTGCACAGCGTCGACCGGGAAAAAATCGCCCGGCGCCTGAGTGACCAGCGCCCGGCCTCCGAGCCACCCCTGCAGATCTGTCTGCAGGTCAACCTGGACGATGAACCGAGCAAGGCCGGCATCAGCCTCGAACAACTACCCGAGCTGGCCCGGGCCGTCAACGAGATGCCGGCCGTGACGCTGCGCGGGCTGATGGCCATCCCGGCGCCCCAGACCGACTTCAACGACCAACGCGCCAGCTTCGCCCGTTTGCGTGAGGCGATGGAGTCGCTCAACGCCCGGGGCCTGACCCTCGACACCCTGTCCATGGGCATGTCCGCCGACCTGGAGGCGGCCGTGGCGGAGGGGGCCACCCAGGTGCGCGTCGGCACGGATATTTTCGGCCCCAGAGAGCCGGCGCAACCGTGATCAACCGGGCCCGTTAGGGCATACTATGGCGGACTCGAAACGCCCAGCAGGCAACCGAACACGACCAACAACAGGATTGACCATGACCGAAAGCGCCCAATACCCCCGCCTCGCCTTCATCGGTGCGGGCAACATGGCACGCAGTATTATTGGCGGCCTGCTTCAGGAGGGCTACCCCGCCGAGCGGATCAGCGCCAGCGACCGGGCGGCCGACACGCTCGAGCAGATGGCCACAGACTTCGGCATCAACACCGGGGAGAACCAAGCGATCGCCCGAGCGGCGGAGGTGGTGGTACTGGCGGTCAAGCCCCAGGTATTGCGGGGTGTGGCCGAAGACCTGCGCCCGGCGCTCGAACACAAGCCCCTGATCATGTCCATCGCCGCCGGCATCGATGGCGCCAGCCTGAGCCAGTGGCTGGGAGAGGATCAGGCCATCGTGCGTTGCATGCCCAACACCCCGTCGCTGGTCAAAACCGGTGCCAGCGGCCTCTACGCCAACGCTCATACCAGTGCCGAGCAGCGGGCGGCGGCCGAACAGATCATGAGTGCCGTCGGCCTGGTTCAGTGGCTGGACAATGAGGACCTGATCAACGCCGTGACCGCGGTGTCGGGCTCGGGGCCGGCCTACTTCTTCCTGGTGATGGAGGCGATGATTGACGCCGGAGTGGATCTGGGCCTGGAGCGCGAAGCGGCCACCGAGCTGACATTGCAGACGGCCCTGGGGGCGGCGCGCCTGGCCCAGAGCAGCGAGGTGGGCGTGGACGAGCTGCGTCGGCGCGTCATGTCGCCCGGCGGCACCACCGAGGTGGCGATCCAGTCCTTTGAACAGGACCAGCTGCGCGCGACTTTCAAGCGCGCCATGGACGCCTGTGCCCAACGCTCCGTCACACTGTCGCGCGAACTGGCGCAATAGAGCGCTCAACGACTTTACGCTAGAGGAATCAACGCCATGTCTACCTCCGCCGAAATCGGCATTTACGTCATCCGCACCCTGGGCACCATGTATCTGATGCTGGTGCTATTGCGCTTTCTGTTCCAGCTGGTGCGGGCCGATTTTTACAACCCCATCTCCCAGTTTATCGCCAAGGCCACCAACCCCCTGTTGATGCCGCTGCGCAAAGTGATTCCCGGTTTTTTCGGGATCGACTTTGCCTCCCTGTTCCTGGCGCTGCTGGTCCAGTGGATACTGATTCAACTCTTACTGGTGATCGCCGGGCTGGGCTTTCTCAACCCGCTCTACACCGTTGCCTGGGCGGCCGTGGGCCTGGTGTCGATGACGCTGACCATCCTGTTCTGGTGTCTGATCATTTCCATCGTCGCCAGCTGGGTGGCACCGTTCAGCCAGAATCCGGCCCTGTTGCTCGTGCGGCAACTGGTCGCTCCGGTCATGGCGCCCTTTCAGAAACTGATCCCCCCGATGGGCGGAATCGATATCACTCCGATATTCGCCTTCATGGTCCTGCATATTTTCAATGGCTACCTGGTCCCGGAGCTCGCCCGGTCCGTGGGCATGCCCGGCGGTCTGCTTCTGGGCCTTTGAGCCGTTCCCCCTCTTTTTTCGTCGCGCTAGAATCAGCTGGCGCGACGCTCGGGCACGACCGTCTGTCTGCGTCAGCGCCCGCTGGGGCAAAAAGGCATTGGCCCAGTCCCCACTGTCGGTGTCCAATGGTGCACCAAAATGCGGCACCAAAGCCCATCAGAATAAAATCCGACAGGCCGACTTATGGATACCCGAGCGCTGTACCACCAGATGACCCAGTACCACCAGTGGCGCCAGAAACTGAACCGGCGCCTGGGCGGCTTTGAGCAGTGGATACAGGATCACGGCTTTGTCAGCGATGAGGTGCGCCAGTGCCTGAAAGGCGCCCGCCAACTGCTGGATAACGACAGCTTCACTCTGGTGTGCGTGGGCGAGTTCTCCCGCGGCAAGACCGAGTTGATCAACGCCCTGCTGATGGGCGATCAACCGCAGCGCATTCTGCCTTCCCAGCCCGGGCGTACCACCATGTGCCCCACCGAAATTTACTGCGATCCCAAGTACCCCAACTGCGTACGCCTGCTGCCCATTGAGACCCGGCGCAGTCGAGTCAGCCTGCAGAGCTTCAAACGGATTCCCCAGAACTGGGTCACAGTGCCCTTCGACCCCGAATCGCCCGATCAGATGCGGGCGGCATTGGGGCAGGTCTGCGCCAGCCGCTGGGTCACACCCGAGGAGGCGCAGGCGCTCGGCTTTGATGCCGAAGCCCGGGGCGAGCGCGATCACGAAGGCCGGGTGACTGTGCCCAACTGGCGCCACGCGCTGATCAGCCTGGATCATCCCCTGCTGCGCCGGGGGCTGCGTATCATCGACACACCGGGGCTCAATGCCCTGGGCAATGAGCCGGAGCTGACACTTAAGGTCCTGCCCCAGGCCCAGGCCATCATTTTCCTGCTGGCCGCCGACGCCGGCGTCACCGCCAGCGACCTGACCCTCTGGCGGGACCACATCCAGGACCTGACCCGCAGTCGCGGCACGGCGGTGTTGACCCTGCTCAACAAGGTGGACAGTCTCTGGGATGACCTCTACGCCCCGGAGCAGACCCGGCAGATGATCCAGACGCTGTGTCAGCAGACCGCCCGACAGCTGGAGCTGGATAACGCCCAGGTATTGCCTCTGTCGGCCAAGCACGCGCTTCTGGCACGCGCGCGGCGACAGGAGGACAACTGGGAGAAGAGCGGTTTTCCGCAGCTGGAACAGGCACTGGCGCACACGGTCGAGCGCAACCGCAAACAGCTGGAAGAACACCGCCAGATTGTAGACAGCCAGGCCATGATCACCAACGTGCATCAGAGCCTGGAGCGCCATCTGTCCGATGCCGAAGAAGAACTGCAACTGGTGCGCGCCAGCACCGAAAAAGACAACAGCGAACTGATCCGGGAACTGCGCGAAACCATCCGCACCAGCCATCGCCAGTACCACAAACAGGCCCTGTCGCTGCGCACCAGCCAGATGCTGCTGGAAAAACAGAGACCGGCCCTGACCCAGGCCATTCACATGTCGCGACTGCAGAGCGAAATCGAGGCCACCCGCCGGCGCCTGGGTCTGAGCTGGACCACGGTGGGTCTGTCGCGCGTGATGGCCGAGCTGTTCGACTGGCTCGACAGTCAGATGAGCCACCTGGAGCGGGAAGTGGAGCGCGCCAACCGCGTATTGAGCTCCATTTATCAACGCCCGGAACACGGAGCGGACCAGTCGCAGTCGCTCCAGCAGCATCTGCTTGATATCGGGGCGGAGCGTCGCCAGTTACGCCAGCTGCAACAGCGCGCCGACCAGTTTCGGGCATCCCTGAACAGCGTTCTGAGCCTGAAACCCGTTCTGATCGAGCGCTTCATCGGCACTCTTGTGAGCGAGGCGCGCGAGCTCTGGCAGCAACTGAACCGCCAGGTGGACGACTGGCTGGCCCAGGGGCTGGCGCCGCTGTTCCATCAGAACCAGTATCAGCGCCAACTGCTGGAGCATCGTATGCTGCGCCTCACGCGTATGCAGACCCAGCAACAGAGTCACACCGAGCAGGTCCGCGCGCTGCGCGTGAACATCAATGAAGTGCAGCTGGCGCTGGAGCAGCTGCACCCCCTGGTGTGGCCTCTGCCACCAGTGCCCGAACCCGAACAGCCGGCCCCGGAGCAGAGCGAAAGAGCCGCGGTGGTCTCTCTGGACGCGGTCCGCGAGGCGCAGCTGGCCCAATAAGCGAACCGCCGGCGCTTGCAGCCGGGGCGGCGCAACTTTAGACTTGCCGCTTTATTACGAGCGCAGGACCGAGACCGCCCATGCCCGAAACCCTACCCAACGACTCAGTCGGCCTGGTCACCCCCCAGGTGATGGCATTCACTGAGCCGCTGACGCTGGCCTGCGGAACCACGCTCGAGCGCCACGAACTGGTGTACGAAACCTACGGCGAGCTCAATGCCGACAAATCCAACGCGGTACTGATCTGTCACGCCCTGTCCGGCGACCACCACGCCGCCGGTTTTCACAGCATGGACGATCGCAAACCCGGCTGGTGGGACAACTACATCGGCCCGGGCAAAGCGATCGATACCAATCGCTTCTTTGTGGTCTGCCCCAACAACCTCGGTGGCTGCAGTGGCTCCACCGGCCCGCGCAGCACCAAACCCGACACCGGAAAACCCTGGGGTCCGGACTTCCCGATGCTGCGCGTGCGCGACTGGGTCGAGAGCCAGGCACGCCTGGCCGACGCTCTGGGCATCAACTGCTGGGCCGCCGTGGTAGGGGGAAGCCTCGGGGGCATGCAGGTCATGCGCTGGGCATTGGAGCACCCCGAGCGCCTGCGCCACGCCGTGGTGATCGCCTCGGCCATGAAGCTCAGCGCCCAGAATATCGCTTTCAACGAAACCGCGCGCCAGGCCATCATGTCCGACCCCAATTTTGAAGGGGGTCGCTATCTGGAGAAGGGCACCCTGCCCAAAAGCGGAC
Organism: Marinimicrobium sp. C2-29; assembly: GCF_038419845.1. NCBI lineage: Bacteria > Pseudomonadati > Pseudomonadota > Gammaproteobacteria > Cellvibrionales > Cellvibrionaceae > Marinimicrobium > Marinimicrobium sp. C2-29. The sequence continues at coordinate 90,300 of NZ_JBCAQT010000015.1, read as the reverse complement.
TGGCGGTCGCGCGCATGATCGGGCACATCACCTACCTGTCCGATTACGCCATGGGGCAGAAATTCGGGCGCGAACTGCGCAGCGGCAGCTTCCTGCGCGGCCAGTACGATCCGGTCGAGTTTCAGGTGGAAAGCTACCTGCGCTACCAGGGCGACAACTTCGCCAACAACTTCGATGCCAACAGCTACATTCTGATTACCCGCGCGCTGGATTACTTCGATCTGGCGCGCGAATACGACCACGACCCGGTGGAGGCCTTCCGCCACGCCCGCTGCCGGTTTTATGTGGTCTCGTTCAGCAGCGACTGGCGCTTTGCCCCGAACCGCTCGCGAGAAATCGTGGACGCGCTGCTCGGCGCCCAGCAGCCGGTGACCTACACGGCCATCGATTCACCCTACGGTCACGACGCCTTCCTGTTGCCCAGCGACCGGTACCGGGAAGCCTTTACCCGTTACATGGCCGGCGTGGCCCGGGAGGTGAACGCATGAACAATCACACCATGCGCCTGGACCAGACCGAACTGGAAAACTGGATCGCCCGGGGGAGCCGCATTCTCGATCTGGGCTGCGGCGACGGCACCCTCCTCAAGTACCTCAGGGATCACAAAGATGCCTCGGGTTACGGCCTGGAAATCGATCCGGACCAGATCAATGCCTGTATCGACAAAGGGCTGAATGTGATCGAGCAGGATCTGGATCAGGGCCTGGCGAACTTCGCCGATGACAGCTTCGACACCGTGATCATGGCCCAAGCCATCCAGACCATGCATTACCCCCACAAAGTGCTGGATGAAATGTTGCGTGTGGGCAAGGAGTGTATCGTCACCTTCCCCAACTTCGGCCACTGGCGCGCCCGCTGGCACCTGGCCGTGCAGGGTCGGATGCCGGTGTCGGACCTACTGCCCTACGAGTGGTACAACACCCCCAACATCCACTTCTGTACTTTCCGGGATTTTGAAGTGCTGTGCCGGGAGAAAAACATTACCGTTCTGCACCGCCAGGTAGTGAACGAACAGTCACTCAACTGGCTCAAAGATCTGTCACCCAACCTGTTTGGTGAGACGGCGATCTATCATTTGTGTAAAGCTCAGTAGAACCGCTCGCCCACAACCGGGAGCCCAGGGCCCATGAGCTCAAGCCGACCCTTTGGTATTTACACTATCCGCACGGCCCTGCTGGCCTTCGTGCTGACCCCCTTTCTGATCGTGATGATCATCAGCGGGGGCTTCAGTCTGCGTCAGCTGGAACAGGTGGCCGAGGCCGGCATGGAGGAGGACATTGAGCTGATCGCCCGCTCGATCCGTCGCCCCCTGAGCTACGCCCTGGAAAACGGCCACGAGGAAACCCTGCGACGCACCGTCACCTCGGCCGGGGATATCGGTCGCGTCTACGGGGTGTATGTCTACGACCGGAACGGGCAGCGCATCACCGCCCAGGGCCCGAGCAACGTGCAGGTCCAGGACATTGAGGCGGCCGACCTGGCCTCCCAGGGCAGCGAGCAGGGGGGGTTTGAGGAAATCGGGGGCGAGGCGGTGTTCTCCTATTTCATGCCGCTGACCGACAGCGGTGGCCGTATCAACGGTCTGCTACAGGTGACCCGCCGGGGCAGTGACTTCGTTCAGCAGATCCGCGAATTCCGGGCCCGCGCCGTGGGCGTTCTTGCGGGCTCCGCGCTGCTGGTATTGCTGATTGTGTGGATCGGCTACCAGCGCGCCATTGGTCGCCACATCAAGGCCATGGGCCAGAGCATGGCCCAGATTGCCGGCGGCCGTCGGGACAATCGCCTGGAGACCAAGGGCCCCACCGAGTTGCGCTTTCTGTCCGAGGGCATCAACCGGATGCTCGACAGTATCGTCGCCTCCGAACGGGAAATCAGCGCCCGGCGGGAAAAGGAATACGAGCTCAAGAGCCAGCTGCATCAGAACGAAAAGCTGGCGGCGATCGGCCGCTTTGCCGCCGGGGTGGCGCACGAGCTGGGCACCCCCCTGAGCGTGGCCGATGGCAAGGCCCAGCGCGCCCTGCGACGCACCAGCGAACAGGACAGTCAGCCTCTGCATGACATCCGCCAGCAGCTTCAGCGCATGGAGCGCATTATCCGGCAACTGATGGACTTCGCCCGCCCGGTCACCCCCGAGCGCAAGGAGGTGCGCCTGAATGACCTGATACAATCCTCCCTGCAGCAGGTGGAAGGCGAGCGTCAGCGACAGGAAGTGCAGATCGAGACCCGAGGCGACGCTCAGTGCCCCCCTCTGCAGGCGGACCGGCTGCGTCTGGAACAGGCGCTGATCAACCTGCTGCGCAATGCCGTGCAGGCCACGCCTGGCGGTCGGGTCCGTCTGAGCTGGATCTGCTCACCCGAGGGAATCCACCTCACCGTGGAGGACAACGGCCCCGGCATCGACGCCAAGGTGCGCCATCAACTGCTCGAACCTTTTGTCACCACCAAGCCCGTCGGGGTCGGTACCGGCCTGGGGCTGGCAGTGGTCAATGCCGTGGTGACGGAACACAGCGGCCAGATTGAAGTCGGTAACAGTGACCTGGGCGGCGCCCGTTTTGAGCTGTTCCTGCCCTTCAATTCCCCCACAACCCTGAACGAGACCTCGTCCGAATGAGCAGCCCCAAAGCACAGAACCCCTCTGATATCCTGATTCTGGAGGACGACCCCGACCTGCGGCAGCTGCTCCTGGAAGAGCTGACTGACGCCGGGCACGAGTGCATCGGGCTGGGCGATATGGCCAGCGCCCAACAGTTTCTGCAGGATCAGGCCCCCAAGCTGGTGATCAGCGACCTGCACCTGCCCGATGGCAACGGCCTGGATCTGCTCGAGGAGCTGCGACAGCTGCCCGTGACCCCCAGTTTCATCGTGATCACCGCCTTTGGCACCATCGACCAGGCGGTCGATGCGCTCAAGCGCGGCGCCGATGACTTTCTGACCAAGCCGCTCGACCTGGAGCACCTGTGCCTGTCGGTCACCCGGACGCTGCAGCGCCAGCAGCTGGAGCAGGAGCTCAGTTATTATCGCCGCCTGCTGGATCAGGGCGAGTTCCACGGCATGATCGGCAGCAGCCCGAGCATGCGCCAGCTGTTCACCCAGATCCGCCAGATCGCTCAGGCCGATGCGCCGGTACTGATCACCGGTGAAAGCGGCGTGGGCAAGGAGCTGGTGGCCCGGGCCATTCACCGCGAGAGCGACCGGCGCGATGGGCCCTTTGTCGCCATCAACTGCGGGGGGATCGCCGCCAACCTGCTCGAGAGCGAACTGTTCGGCCATGCCGCCGGTGCCTTCACCGGTGCCAGCAAGGCCCGCCGGGGGCTCTTCGCCGCCGCCAATGGCGGCACCCTGATGCTCGATGAAATCGGCGAAATGCCACTGGAAATGCAGTCGAGCCTCCTGCGCACCCTCCAGGACGGCCGGGTGCGACCGGTGGGCAGCAATACCGAGCAGGCGCTGGACGTGCGCATTATCGCGGCCACCAACCGGGAGCTGCCCGAGGAGGTGGCCGAAGGACGCTTCCGCGAGGACCTCTACTACCGACTCGAGACTTTCGCGATCGAAGTGCCGCCCCTGCGCCAGCGTGGTGACGATCTCGAACGGCTCATCGCTCACCTGATCAACCAGTTCAATGAACGCCGCCAGATGCCCGTGGACGGTCTGACCAGTGATGCTCTGGCGCTGCTCAAGCGCTACCCCTTCCCCGGCAATGTGCGCGAGCTGGCCAACATCATCGAGCGCGCGGTCACCTTCTGCACCGACAGCCATATTGGCCCGGATCATCTACCGCCCCGGGTGCAACAGAGCGCTCCCACGCCTGAACCCACTTCGGGAGAACAATGGGAGCCGCCCACCCGGGACGGCCAGATCGTGCCCCTGGAAGCCGTGGAGCGCAGCTACATTCACTACGTCCTGAACCAGGTCGAGGGCAACAAACGACGGGCCGCCGACATCCTCAATATTGGCCGTCGCACCCTGTACCGCTGGCTGGAAACCGATGCGTAAACAACAAAATGGGATGTGCCAGATTGGCACATGAGCGCCAGGGACCAGCGGCGCGGATGGGCTCCCGACATCGTTAAAATCCATAAAACCAACAATATCAATCGGTTAGGCTGTTTTTAACAACCTGGCATAGCCATTGCAGACTACTCACCATAGGTCGCAAACCTAGACAGCGGGGCTCCGAGAAGCCCCTTCCAAACTACCTGTGAGGAGATTCACCATGAGCCACTCAATCAAAAACCCCGTACTCGCCCTGCTGGCTGCCGCCGGCCTGCTGTTGGCGGCCGGTACTGCCACCGCCCAGGGTGAAGCGCAGCAAGGTGCTTCGGCCCCGCAGCAAGCCGAAAGCATTGACGTCAGCAGCGAAGACGTTGAAAACTTCGTTGACGCTTACATGGCCGTCCAGGGCATCAACCAGGAATACACCCAGAAGCTGCAGGCCGTGGAAGACCCCGAAAAGGCCACCGAGCTCCAGCAGCAAGCTCAGACTGAAATGCAGGAAGCGGTGAGCGAGTCCGGCCTGTCCATCTCCGAGTATCAGCAGATCGCCAATCAGGCCAGCCAGGATGAAGAGCTGCGCGGCCAGATCGAAGAAGCGCTGACGGCTCGCGTAGAGCAGTAAAGCCGGCGCGGCACGCGCAACGTGATCTGACGGGAGCCCAAGTGCTCCCGTTTTTGTTTCTAGCCACGCCCCTCTTGCGGTACACTTTCGGGCTGATTCTCTACACCCCGGAGCGCACCATGATCCAACGATTGCTCACCACCTTTGGCGGCCTGCTGGCCAGCCTCTGTCTTTCTCTGACCGCCCAGGCCCAGAGCGGCTCTGAATCCTTCGGGGATTATCAGGTCTATTACAGTGTGTTCAACAGCACCTTCGTGCGCGCCGATATTGCCAGCACCTACCAGCTGAATCGGGCCCGGGATCGGGCTCTGGTCAATGTCAGCGTGGCCCGCACCGGTGGTGAGGCGTCCAACCTGGGGCTACCCGCCGAAGTCAGCGGCACGGCGAGTAACCTGCTACAGCAGACGCAGAATCTGGAATTCCGGGAGATTGACGAAGGGGATGCGACCTACTACATCGCCACGGTGCGTCATACCGACGAAGAGATGTACAACTTCCGTCTTCAGATACAACCGGAGGGAGCCGAGCGCCCCTTTGAACTGAGTTTTTCCCAGAAACTGTACCTGGAAAAATAGACACGCACAGGATCCTGCTTATGCAAACGGTGGTACTCGCCAGCGGCAACGCCGGCAAACTCAGGGAATTCCAGCAATTGCTGTCCGACTGTGGCTACCAGGTGCGGTCCCAGGGAGAGTTTGGTGTCCAGAGCGCCGAGGAAACCGGCCTTACCTTCGTTGAGAATGCGATCCTCAAGGCCCGCCATGCCAGCGCCGAAACCGGGCTGCCGGCACTGGCCGATGACTCCGGTCTGGCCGTGGACGCGCTCGACGGCCGACCCGGTATCTACTCGGCCCGCTACGCCGGCGCCGATGCCAGCGATACCGACAACAACCACAAGCTGTTGAGCGAGCTGGAGGGCGTACCCGAAGCCCAGCGCGGAGCTCAATATCATTGCGTGCTCGCCTTTTTGCGCCACCCCGCCGACCCCACGCCCCTGATCTGCAGCGGCCACTGGTCGGGGCGTATTCTCACCGAGCCCAGGGGCAGCGGCGGGTTCGGTTACGACCCCCTGTTTCTGGTCCCCGAGCATCAGTGCAGTGCCGCCGAGCTGGGCAAAGAAACCAAATCGCGCTTGAGCCACCGGGCCATCGCCACCCGGGCGTTGCTGGAGGCTTTGAAAGCCCCCGCCCAGCCTTGAAATGCGCCAAAGGTTAAAATAAACTCCAGAATCGTATTATAAATAACGGCCAGGACCAGGGCTCGCCCGTCAATAATAATCCCTACCCCTACGGCGGCGGAACAGCGGACAGACCGGTCAACTGGCAGGCTTCAAACGGCTCTGACAATGGAATTGACTCATGGACAAGCATCCGCACTCCCCCCGGCTCTTTTGTAGCTCATATTCGGCCCGATTCGTCGGCTTTTTACTGCTACTGATGGCAGGCCCCTCAACACTCTGGGCCGATACACCCAAGCCCATCGACACCGCCCAGAAATACAGCATCCCGAGCAGTCGCAGCATGATCACCATTTCGCCCAATGGCGAAATGATCGGCTTTCGCGCCCGCAATGACGAACGTGACCTGGTGATCGTCTACTCGCTCAAAGAGGGCAAGATGGTAACCGGAGCCGATGTGTCCAGCAGCAAGCCGAGCGGCCTCCATTTTGTGAACAACGACCACCTGATTGTGAGGGTGGTCGAAGAGGACCGAAGACTGTTGGGCTTTGAGGGCCGACTCGATCTGAGTACCGCTTTCTCCCTGAACGCCAAAACCGGCGAACTGCAGCAGCTGCTGACCCCCGGCGATGGGATCTTCAAGGGCCAGTCCGGCCTGGGACGGATCGTTGGCCTCTCGGCCGACAACTCCCACGCCTACATGCCCGCCTATGTCGGAGAGCGCCACGACCGCAGCCCCGACTACGCTCTGATGCGGGTCGACCTGGACTCGCCGCGACGGCCACGCGTTCACAGCAAAGGACATCGCGACGCGAAAAATTTCTTCGTGAACCAGAAGGGTGATGTACTGGCGCAGGAGCGCTACGACGCTGAGACACGCATCCATTCGATCTGGGTACCGGAGGGACGAAGCTGGCGCGCCATCTATTCCGACGATTCAACTTTCAGAAGGGCGTGGTTCAGCGGCCTGACACCGGACATGGAATCACTGGTCATGCTGCGCGAGAACCGGGATACCGGCCTTACCAACTACTACACCCTCGCGCTGGATGATGGCAAGATCGAGGCGTTGAGCGTGGGAGGAGACGATGCGGATATCGATAACGTGCATACTGATCTGAGCGGAGTGGTTCAGGGAGTTGCCTACAGCGGCTTCCAGCCCCGGTACTTTTTCTTTGATGAGGCCATGAACCAGTGGGTAAAAGCACTGCAGGATGACTTCCCCCAGCACTCTGTTTCCCTAGTCGACTGGAGCGAAGACGGGCAACGGGCCATCCTGCTGGTCTCCGGCAACACCACTGCAGGTGATTACTATCTGGCGCAGAGGGACAAACCGCTGGGCCACCTGTTCGCTGCCAGGCCCCATATTCCGGACGAGAGTGTTCACCCCGTGTTAGCGATTGACTACCAGGCACGGGACGAGCTGACCATTCCGGCACTGCTGACCATTCCCCGGCCTTACGCCGAAGCCCCGTCCAACATGCCCACCGTGATCATGCCCCACGGCGGTCCCCACTCCTACGACCGACAATCGTTCAATGCCTGGGCGCAAGCCATGGCGGAACATGGGTATGCGGTGCTTCAACCCCAGTTTCGGGGCTCCACCGGCTTTGGCAAGGCCCACTGGGCGGCCGGCCTCGGTGAGTGGGGCCGCGGGATGCAGGATGATCTGAGCGATGCGGTCGCGTTTTTGAGTGAAGCGGGCATATCCGACCCGGAGCGCGTCTGCATCGTCGGTGCCAGCTACGGCGGCTACGCGGCCCTGGCGGGCGCCGCCTTCACCCCCAAGATCTACCGGTGCTCGGCCTCCATCAATGGCGTGTCGGATCTGACCAGCATGATGGAGTACGAACTCGATGAGCATGGGAGCAACCACTGGGTGATCGACCACTTCTCCCGCTCCATGGCCAGAGACTACTTTACCCCCGAGCGCATCGCCGCCTACTCGCCTGCCAACTTCGCCAACGAAATGCAGATACCGGTACTGTTGATTCACGGCGAAGACGACAAAGTCGTGCCCATTCAGCAGGCGGAGTTGATGCGCGACAACCTGAAAGAGGCCGGCAAACCGGTGACGTTTGAAAAAATCGACGACTCGGGCCACAACCTGGACACGCCGGAAGCCGAGGCGCAGATGCTGGAAAGTCTGTTGGTATTTCTGGACGAACACCTCGCCGCGCCCACCGAGCTGGCACAGCAGGAGGAATGACGACGGTCGCCGCAATCGGGTCGCTCCCGGCCATCGGGAGCGCCCTCCATATGCCGGTGGCCCTCATGGTATAGTGGCGTGGATTCTGTTCACCAGCCGAGTACCCATGACCGCCAGTCTGCCACTACCGCCGCTCTCGCTCTACATCCATATCCCCTGGTGCGTGCGCAAATGCCCCTACTGTGATTTCAACTCCCACCAGGCCGACGACACCCTGCCCGAAGCCGACTATGTGGCCGCCCTGCGCGCCGACCTGGAGCACGACCGGCCTCTGGCGCAGGGGCGACCGCTGCAGACGGTGTTCTTCGGTGGCGGGACCCCGAGCCTGCTGTCAGCGCAGGCCATCGGGCAGATCCTGGAGGATGTGAACCGGATCATCGGTCTGGCGCCGGAGGCGGAAATCACGCTCGAAGCCAACCCGGGAACCTTTGAGCAGGAGCGCTTCAGCGGCTTTCGCGCGGCGGGGGTCAACCGCCTGTCCATCGGTATCCAGAGCTTCAATGAGCAGCAGCTGCACCGGCTGGGGCGCATTCACGGCCGGGCCGAAGCGCTGGCGGCCGTCGCGGTGGCTCGCAAGGCCGGTTTTGACAACCTCAATCTGGACCTGATGCACGGCCTGCCCGGGCAGACGCCGGAGGACGCCTACGCCGACCTGGCCCAGGCCATCGATCTGGCCCCGGAGCACTTGTCCTGGTACCAGCTGACCATCGAGCCCAATACCGAATTCTACAACTCACCGCCGGTACTGCCGGAAGAAGACAGCCTGGCCGACATCCAGTCGCGAGGGGAGGCGCAGCTGGCCGAGGCGGGTTTCGAGCAATATGAGGTCTCGGCCTATGCCCGCCCGAACCAGCAGGCGCGGCACAACCTCAACTATTGGACCTTTGGCGACTATCTGGGGATCGGGGCGGGCGCCCACGGTAAAATCACCCGGCCCGAGTCGGGCCAGATCATGCGCCTGTGGAAAACGCGCCTGCCCAAGCACTATCTGAACAAGTGCCGGGACAAACGCGACCCGGGAGATCAATCAGACCGGATAGCTTCCAGCGAAGCGTCGGACGAGAGTCAAACGCCTCACAATCCGTTCGTCGCTGGCCGGGAGTTTCTGGGCGCCGAGGCTCTGCCACTGGATTTCATGCTCAACGCCCTGCGCCTGAACGCCGGCGTCGCCGCCGGCACCTTCACCGAGCGGACCGGTCTGCCGTTATCGGCGCTGGAACCCCAGTGGCAGGCGCTGCGGGACAAAGGCCTGGTGGACGATCAACGGACACACTTGAGGACCACCGACCTGGGGCGGCGTTTTCTCAACGATGTTCTCGCCCAGTTCTGATGGGCCGCTACTGCTGTTTATCCATTTCCAGAATTTCGCGATAGATCTTGTCGGCCTCTTCACTCAGCAGAGAATAGCGTTTGATGTCGCCGCTGCGCTGCGCCACCATCGCCTCCTGCAGCTTGTTCTCGTAAGCCTTTTGCCGCTTTTTGCGCGGATCTGAACCAAACCAACCAAACATGGGACCTTCCCGTCACCGGTTATCGAAACGACGGCCAAGTGACCGCCGGTATGCTGATGCCGCACCGGACGGAGCGAGCACTCCTTACCCGACCACCGGCTCAGCCAGTCTACTCGACTATACGCTCCGGGGCCGAGAAAAGACCAACAATCGCGCAGACAGCCCGGGCCTGACTCAAGCGCCAAGCCCCCGGAGAGATGCTACACTGACTACAAACCACTTGGGGCCCGATGGCTGGCGATTCTGCATCCCATGCTCAAACTTATCCGCTACGCGCGCGACAACCCGATCTCCACCCGCCTGCTGGGGCTGATTCTGCTCAGCAGTTCGGTGATTACCCTGATCGCCATTCTGATGCAGCTGTATTCGAGCTTTCACGACGATATGGCGGCTCTGGAAGAGCGCATTGACCAGGTTCGGGTGAGCACGCTGGCGAGCATCACCAAAAGCCTCTGGGGGTTTGACCAGGACCAGCTCAACATCCAGATCGACAGTGTCCTGGATGTGGAGGACGTGGTTCAGGTCGAGGTGGTCTGGCGCGACTGGAATGACACGGTACAGACGCTGGTGGTCAGCCAGGAGTCGGTCGACGAAGAGACGCTGGCCGCCAACCCCAACCAGTACCTGATCAAGGAATACCCGCTCACCTACCAGGACGAGAGCACACCCCGGCAGGAACTGGGCACCCTGAGAATCACCGCCAGCCTCACCAACATTTACGACCGCCTGTGGCAGAGGACCCTGTTCATTGCCGGTATTCAGGGCGCCAAGACGTTGATCATCTCCTTCTTCATTCTGTGGCTGGTGTACACCCTGCTGACCCGGCATATGGAGACCATCGCGCACTACACCCGTCAGCTGCATCTCGATAACCTGACCATGCCGCTGAAGTTGAAGCGCATCAAGCCGGATGACAAGCCCGATGAGCTCGACAATGTGACCGATGCCATCAACCACATGCGCGAAACGCTGCTGGAGGACATTGAGCAACGGCACGCGATCGAGCTGGCGCTGCTCAGCGAAAAAGAGGAGAAACTCAAAAGTCAGCGTCAGAAGCTCGCCGCCGAAGACGCCAACCGGGCCAAAAGCCAGTTTCTGGCCACCATGAGCCACGAGATCCGCACTCCCATGAACGGGGTCATCGGCATGCTCGACATGCTGCGCGACACACCGCTCAATGAAACCCAGAAACACTACCTGGATGTGATTCACCGCTCGGGTGAGTCCCTGCTCGACATCATCAACGACATTCTGGATTACTCCAAGATTGAAGCCGGCAAGATGCAACTGGAGGTGGCGGCGTTTGACCTGGAAGACCTCATCGAAGATTGTCTGCGCCTGTTTGGTGCCACCGCCAACAAACGCAATATCGAGCTGATGGGAGGCGTCGCTCCGGATGTGCCCCGGCAGGTCAAAGGCGACCCGACCCGTTTGCGGCAGGTGCTGATCAACCTGCTGAGCAACGCCTTCAAGTTTACCTCTGAGGGCCATATCATTCTGGATGTGACTCTCGACCCGGACAGCACCGACGCGCAGGCGGTTCTGAAGTTTTCCATTCAGGACACCGGCATCGGTATCGACCGGACGGCCCAGCAGAATCTGTTCGACTCTTTCAATCAGGAGGACAGCTCCACCACCCGTCAGTACGGCGGTACCGGGCTGGGGCTGGCCATCTGCAAAAGCCTGGTGGAATTGATGGGTGGCACCATCGGGGTGGTCAGCCAGAAGGGGGAAGGTGCCCAGTTCTGGTTTACCGCCCGCTTCCAGCGCGTCGATTCGCGCCTGGCCCTGCAACAGGAACAGAAAGCTCTGGAGGTCATGCGCGGCCGGCGCCTGTTGCTGGCCGACCCGAGCCGGCGCCTGTGCGATTTTCTCAAGCAGCACTGCCAGCGCTGGGGCATGACCCTGGATTGCGTGAGCTCCAGTGAAGCGGCGCTGCAGCGTCTTGCCGCCCTGAACGGTGAAAACAAGGCCATCGACGCCATTGCCATCGGCAGCCAGCTCGATGATACCGACGGCCTGTCCCTGGCGGAGAAACTGAAGGCGGAGCCGTCCGCGCAAGCCATTCCACGCCTGCTGCTCAATGCCGGTGATCTGAAATCCGATACCCGAACGCTGACCGAGCTGGATATTCACAGCGTGCTGCACAAACCCTTTTCAGCGCGCAGCTTCCGCCGCCGTCTGGCCAACATGCTCGGCTACCAGGGCGAGGCCGACGAGACTCCGGCGCTACCGGAACACGACTACGCCCAGTTTTCCCACCTCAAAGTCCTGGTCGCCGAAGACAATGGCGTCAACCGTATGGTGATCAAGGGCATGCTGGGCAAACTGGGCATTGAGCCCACACTGGTGGATGACGGCATGGAGGCCTACGACGCCGTTCGGGCGGAAGACTTCGACCTGATTCTGATGGATTGCGAAATGCCGGAAATGGACGGCTTCGAGGCCACCCGGAGCATCCGCGAGTTCGAGCGCCAGCGCAACAGACCGGCCGTGCCCATTATCGCGCTCACCGCTCACGCGCTGCAGGAGCATCGGGAGGAGGTGTTTGCCAGCGGCATGAACCACTATCTGGGCAAGCCGATCACTCTGGCCAAGCTGTACCAGACCCTAAAGAAAGCAGGTTTGACCAAGAGCTCGTGAGCGAGAATCACGCCCCCACCGACTCCGGGTGGTGCACTTCGCCCGGGGAGACCGACTCGTCGGCCATCTTCTCCCGGGCCTCGTTCAGATCGTCCGCATCCGCCTCCAGCCCCCCCTGCTTCCGCTGGTCGCCACGGTAGATCAGGCTCAGAAACACGGGAAAGTGATCGGAGCCAAACGCGGGCAGCCGCCGCAGCTGCTCCAGCGCGAAATGCTCGCTGTGAAACAGATGATCCAGGGGCCAACGGACAAAGGGGTAACCGGCGTGAAAGCTGTTGAACATGCCACGCCCGATACGCGGATCGAGCAACCCGCTGATCTTGCGAAACAGCCGCGTCGTGCTCGACCAAGCCACATCGTTCAGGTCCCCGGTCACAATCACCGGCACCTTCAGATCGGCCACACTGCGCCCGACCACCAACAGCTCGGCGTCGCGCTCGGACGAGGTGTCGTTTTCGGTGGGGCTCGGGGGCGCCGGGTGAACAAAATGCACCGCCACCCTCGCCCCGGAGGGCAGCACCACTTCGGCGTGCATCGAGGGCACATCCTCCTGCACCAGAAACTGGATCTCCGGCTGGTCGAGTCGATAGCGCGAATAGACGTGCATCCCGTAGAGGTTATCCAGCGGGCATTTGATGGTATGGGGATAGTCCGGCTCAAGCGCATCCAGCTGGCTCTGCCACCAGTGGTCGGACTCCAGCGTCACCAGAATATCGGGCCGATGCTCGCGCACCAGTGCCAGCAGGTCATCGGCGCGGCGGTTGGAGGCGAGCACATTGGCGGTCATGATCGCAATCCGGTTGTCCGGGTCGTGCTTTCGGGCCGTTTTGACCTCCCTGGAATGCAGGCGCGTGTAGGGCCAGATCCACCAGGCCTGAAAGCCCAGGCACACTACCGTGAGCCCCATCAAGGCCCAGGACCCGAGGCGGCCAAAGTCCAGCAGGGCAAGCTCCAGCCCCCACAACAACAGCGCCACCAGGGCGAGCTGCAGGCGCGGAAAGTCCAGGCCGCGCACCCACCAAGCCTCGATACGACACAGCGGCAACGCGCTCAACACGAATAACAGCGTCGCGGCGACCCACAGACTGATCCACATGAACGGCTCCCTCACTGATGACAACATCCAGCCTATGCTTTCCCGCGTGAACCCGCAACGGCCCCGTTCTCACCCCGGCGCGACCGAAGGCAGACGATTGCGTTTTGTGACGCCAACGGCCACCATAACGGCCATTCAGATAGACAGGACGCTCCGAACAGTGTCAGGCGCTCGCCGATGACTCAGCGCACCCCGAAGAGCTTCCCCCAGAGAACTTAAGCCCAGAGAGCCAACATGAACTTCGAATTCCAGGCCATTGGTATTGTTCACTCCTGCTTTGTCGAGAAGTTCGGGATTCCCCGCCAGCCGGGGCTGGCAGCGGCCGCCCGGGGGCAACTGGAGTTGCTCCCGCCCTTCGATGATCCCCAGACGCTGGAGGGGCTGGAGCAGTGCAGCCACCTCTGGCTGCAGTTTGTGTTCCATCGCCCGCCCAGTGACCAGTGGCGCCCCCGGGTGCGACCGCCACGTCTGGGCGGCAACCGGAGCCTGGGTGTTTTCGCCACGCGCTCGCCCCTGCGGCCCAATCCCATCGGGCTGTCCGTGGTGAAATTTGACGGCGTGACACAGAGGCAGGGACGGATCTGGCTGGAGTTGTCGGGGATTGATCTGCTGGACGGCACCCCGGTGCTGGATATCAAACCCTATGTGCCCTACACCGACCTGGTTCCCGAAGCGGAGAATCAGTTTGCCGGGGCGGCCCCGACCTGGGCCACCGTGGTGTTCTCTTCTGAGGCGCAAGCCGCGTGTCGGGCACTGACCGAACGCTTGGGACAGGATTGGGAAGCGCTGATCCGCCAGATTCTGCAGCAGGACCCCCGGCCCCAGTACCAGAAGCCGGATCCGCAGCGGCGCTACGGCATGACGCTCAAGGACGCCGAGGTGCACTGGCGCTATGAGCCGGCCGATGAGGGCGAGCACCGGTTGGTGGTCACGGCGGTGACGCCACGCCGGCCCCCGTCGGGCTAAAGCACCCAACGGCGCGACAACTTATGGTATGATGCCGGCCCTTTTCCACCACTCCCCGCAGGGCGTTTGCCCACCCAATCAGCTGAGGTGACCGCGTTCATGAGCAAGAAGTCTTTGGACAAAAGCAAGATCAAGTTTCTGTTGATGGAGGGTGTACACCAGTCCGCCATCGATACGCTTAACGCCGCCGGCTATACCAATATCGACTATCTGAAAACCGCCCTGGCCGAAGACGAATTGATCGAGCGTATCCGCGATGCCCATTTTGTCGGTCTGCGCTCGCGCACCCAGCTGACCCGGCGCGTGTTTGAAAACGCCCCCAAACTGATTGCCGCCGGCTGCTTTTGCATCGGCACCAATCAGGTCGACCTGAGCGCTGCGCAGGAGCACGGCGTCGCAGTGTTCAATGCGCCTTTCTCCAACACCCGCTCGGTGGCCGAGCTGGTGCTGGCCGAGGCCATCCTGATGCTGCGCGGCATTCCGGAGAAAAACTTCGCCTGCCATCGCGGTGGCTGGATGAAGTCGGCGGCGGGCTCCTACGAGATTCGCGGCAAAACCCTGGGGATTGTCGGATACGGGTCGATCGGCAGCCAGTTGAGTGTCCTGGCCGAATCGCTGGGCATGAAGGTCTGCTTTTACGACGTGGTGTCCAAGCTACCCTTGGGCAATGCCAGTCAGGTGCGCAGCCTGAACGAGCTGCTCAACACCGCCGACATCGTCAGCCTGCATGTGCCTGAGACCGCGGCCACCAGAAACATGATCGGCGCCGAGGAGCTGGCGCAGATGAAGCCGGACTCTTTCCTGATCAACGCCTCGCGCGGAACGGTAATCGATATTGAGGCGCTGGCCGAATCGGTCAGAGCGAAAAAACTCGCCGGGGCCGCGATCGATGTCTTCCCGGTCGAACCCAAAGGCAACGATGATGAGTTCGTCACTCCGCTGCGCGGCCTGGACAATGTGATCCTGACCCCGCACATTGGCGGCTCCACCGTGGAAGCCCAGCAGAACATCGGCGTCGAAGTGGCCGAGAAGCTGATCATGTACTCGGACAACGGCACCAGCACCAGCTCGGTCAACTTCCCGGAAGTGGCGCTGCCCGGCCACCCCGATGCGCACCGTCTGCTGCACGTGCACGCCAACGTGCCCGGCGTGATGTCGGCGATCAACCGGATTTTCTCCGACAATCAGATCAACATCGCGGCCCAGTACCTGCAGACCAACGAGAAAGTGGGGTATGTAGTGCTGGATATCTACTCGCCCTACAGCCCGGAAGTACTGCAGAAACTGCGCGAGATTGAAGGGACCATCCGCTGCCGGGTGCTCTTCTAAAGAGCCCCGGGCTAGCCGAAGAAAAACCGCTCCACAGCGGCGAAGACGCGAGCCCGGTAGGGCTCGCTCTCATTGACCAGCTGATGCCGGGCCCCTTCAATCATTTCCACCCTCACATTGGGGAGCTTGCGCCGGATCTGCATCAGGTTATAGCGCCAGTCCACCGTGCCGTCACGAGTACCCTGCACCACCAAGAGCTCATCCTCCCTCGGGCGCAGGCCGCGAAATCTCTGATCCCACGCGCGCATGGCTCCCACCCACTGCACGCTGACATACGCGTCCTGAAGGCCGTCGTGCCTGGCCAGAAACTCGTTGAAGTCCGGGTCGTGGGAGCTGTCGCTGAAGGCTCTGGGGACGCGTTTCACCCAGTGTCTGAGCAGGGTGTGTAACCACTTACTCAGCCCCCAGGCCCGGGGCAAGACCAGCGGCGCACAGAGGGCAATGCGACCGGTCGGCTCCGAGCCGTACCGCCACAGATGATTGAGCAGCACCGCTCCGCCCATGCTCTGCCCCAGGGTATAACGGGGGCCGGAGAGCACCGGCTCGGCCCGGCGCAACAGCGCCGCCAGCACATCGGCGTAGCGATCAAAGTCATCGATGGCCAGCCGCTCGCCCGAGCTCAGGCCGTGACCGGGCTGGTCGTAGGCGAGCACCGTCAGGCCGTGAGCCAGGCCAAAACGCACCACCTGGCCATAGAGCCCGCTGTGATCGAAGTAGCCGTGCACAATGATCAGTGTGCCCTTGGGCTCGGGGGGGCGCCAGTAATGCACCAGAATGTCATACCCCACCAGCGAGACGCGGCCCAGTGCGCGCTGTACACCCGGGGTGTCCTCCGCGACAGGCAGTAAATAATGATCGAGATAGGCGCGGACACCGGAACTGACCGGCGACTCCAGGTCTTTCTGAAGATCGAAGGTCAGCTCCGGCAGCGCCTCGGGCAGGTCGGAAAAATCGGGTCGGGTCACAGACTGGGCTCCTACTCACGTATGAGCCCAGTCTATCAAAGCTTGGCGCTTAATCCTCTCCCTGGGTTGACCAGGCCTGTAAGGCGCCCGATACATACACCAGCGGCGCATTCCAGTTGATGGTGACCTCGTTGGTGGAATAGCTGCACCAGTCATCCAGGTAGGCTTTGGCGATGGCGTCGTCCCCGGCCGGGTAATCGTTGCCCTGGTTTTCGCAGTCGGCCGGATAATCGGTATTGGGCCCGCCCACAACAAAGCCCGGCACCGGCGCCTCGACCTCATCCGCGTAGGAGGCACGGTGATGGGGGTCCATCGGCGTTTTGTCACCATAGCCGGTCACGTAGGAGTAGCCAGTGGGATTGCGGCCCAGGATATAGTCCAACAGCGACTGGGCCGCGTCCCGGTGATCCTCATCACCGGACAGCCGGTAGCCCTGCAGGAGCATCATGGCCCGGTTGAGGGCATTGCTGTTGCTGCCCCAGTAGAAGTCACCCGTGCCCATGGGCACCCGGTAGGCGGAACTGGACCAGCTGTTGGCCAGGCTGTCCGCCAGGCCAGTAATACGATTGTTGATCTGCGTCAGATCGGCCGCACCAGTCAGACTGTCCCGATGGAACGCCAGAGACATCCAGGCCAGACCGCGGCTGTCGGTCCAGCCGGGCACCCAGATATCGATGCCCCGCTGCTCGAATGCCTCGTAGTAGCTGTCATCATTGGTGGTGATATAAAGCTCGGCGGCCGCCCAGGCAAAGTTGGAGGGAATATTGTTGCCTCCGTACTCGCCGGTCGAAACGTCATCGGGATTGGTGAAGGCCTCGTTCGGGTTGGCCTCCGCCCAGCTCCAGGCTGACTCCGCCGCCGAGAGCATCTGTGCCGCCAGTTCGTCCTCGCCCAGGCCCTTCCAGATACGGCTGCCCTGGGCCATCACGGCGGCAAAGTTCAAGGTGGCCGAGGTGCCCTTGCCAATCACGTAACGCTGAGCGTCAGCCTCATGGGGCATGACCGCCCCGGCAAAGTTCAGGGTGGTGAGCTTGTGGTAGACGCCGCCATCCTCATCCTGCATATCCAGCATCCAGGCCAGGTTCCACAAGGCCTCATCCAGAATATCCGGCCACTGGTCTCCGCTTTCGGGAATATTCACATCCCGGGCGGCGTAATAGTCGGGAAAATGCTCGTAGGCCGCCAGCAGGGTGTAGGTGGAGATGCCGGAGTTGACCACATACTTGCCAAAATCCCCGGCGTCGTACCAGCCCCTGGGAGCGGATATTTCGTCATCGGCGGAACGCGATCCGTCTTCAGCGGAGGAGTGAATCCGGACCACATCATCCGGGTGCCCCAGCGGACGGGCGTAATCACCGGCGTGGGTTTCTTCCAGTTCGATACTGGCGCGGTTGAAGTAATAAGCCTTGAGCGCGGCGGCATTCAGCTCGGTATAAACTTCCGAGTCCACGGAAAAGACCGGGGAGTCATCCACCCCTTCGATCCGGACCCGGTATTCGCCGGGCTCAACCAGCGCGGAAAAATCCGCCAGCTTGACCGACTCGCCCGCCGGAGCCCAGTTGGCCGCAGCACTCAGCTCGCCGGTGTGTACCTCGGAATCGGTCTGAGCGTCGATGATACTGAAGTTTTCGGCCGCCACATCGGGAATCACCGCCCATTTGCGCCCGTCCGGCAGAAAGCCAAGTTGGTTCAGGCGGATGCCACCGGCCAGCTCGCCGTCGTTCTCCGAATCCTCTTGATCCTGCTGGTCCTCGCCATCATCAGCGTTACTGTCATCTTCAGTGTCGCTGTTATCGTCCTCATTGGGCTCACCATCGGTGGGGTTGGATGGTGTTTCCATATCGTCGGCGTCGCTGCCGGATGAGCCGCAGCCGGTCACCAGAAACAGGCAGAGGGTGGCCGAGACCAGTAGCGCCCAGGCTTTGGAGATTGACCGGGTCATTGCACTTACCATGGTAACTCCTGACATATTATGTGATTATTATTTGGCCCAGAAAGGGGACCGTTTCCCACGCTGAGTATACCCATTATGGTCATAAAGACAAACAACCGGCCGTCACCGCAATACGCGGTTTACGGCCCGTCTGCGCAGCGATACCGGAACCGAAACCCCTGAAATGTGCCCAGTTAACAGGGTATACTAACCAGAATAATACGACGGCCCCGAGACCTCATGAAAGACTATATATTCAACATTCACGACGTCATTCTTCTGATGACCGTCGCCGAGAGTATACTGCTGGCACTGCTTCAGGCCGCAATGCCGGCCGAAAAACGACTCTACGGTCGGCTTCTCAGCGCCTTCCTTCTGGTGATCGCCACGGCCTCGGCCACCACGCTTATACTCTGGAACGACCAGGTCCATATTTCTCCGACCATCGATCACTACTGGATCCCCTATTTCCTGATGACCGCGCTGATGCTCAAGGGCCCTGCGCTTTACCTCTATGTTACCTCCATTACCAAGGCCGACTTTACCCTCAAGCCCATACACGCACTGCACCTATTACCGGCGCTGCTGACCATTCTGGTCATGGCGGCGTTCGCGATCGACAGCAATGACCTGCGCCACATCTGGAATATGGGCGAATCCCAGCCCGAAACGCTGGTGACCCGGCTGTGGGATGCCGCCAAGCTGACGCCACTGGCCTATTCGTTTGCCGCCGTTGTTCTGGCACAGCGCTATCAGGCCACCCTCAAAGACGAATACTCACATTTTTCCAATACCGAGCCCCGCTGGTTGAATGTGTTGACTCTGGGCTTCTTCGCCAGCTGGTGCTGGACCACCATGGTCCACATACTCGCGAAGTACACCACTCCGGAGACAGCGGACTATCTGGGTATTGCCGACAACTACATTACCTTCATCCTGATCAACGGCCTGTTTACCTACAGCCTCGTGTACGCCCACAAGCTGCTGACAACCCGGCCCGAGGAAACCCGCGCGCACTCCGAAGAGAAACCCTCCGACTCGGCCATTGACCGGGTACGCAAGGCCATGGAGGTCGACAAGGTGTACCTGAAGCACAACCTGAACATCGAGCAGTTCGGTGCGCACCTGGAGTTGCCGGTCAAGGACGTTTCATCGGTCATCAACAAACACTTTGGCACCAACTTCTTTGAGTTTGTTAACTCTTACCGGGTAGAAGAAGCCAAGCGATTGTTGTCCGACCCCGGGATGGCCGACAAAACCATTCTGGACATTCTGCTGGACTCGGGCTTCAACAGTAAGTCGGCCTTTCATCGTTTCTTCAAACGCCTTGCCGGTATGTCGCCGTCGGAATACCGCAAAGAGAAAGGTGTCGAACACAAACAGGCGAAGCACTGAAAGCAGCGGAGCTTGCCCGCCCGGCGGTCAAGGAGGCCAGGGCCGGCACCAGTGTATTATTGACCCAGGTATCAAACACGGAGAAATTCAGTGTCGCCGGACCATCCTCATAGAGCGTGAACTCATTCTGAACGCCACCGGTAGCCTGAAACATCCTCAGCGTCTTCATCAACCCAGGCACAACCTTACATATTATGTGACCATTATTTGGCCCGGAAGGGGGGGGGGCCGTTTCCCACGCTGAACACACCCATTCTGGTCATAAAGACAAGCAAGCGGCCGTCACCGCAATACGCGGTTTACGGGCCATCTGCGCAGCGTTAACGGAACCGAATCCCCTGAAATGTGCCCAGTTAACAGGGTCGACTTTACGCTCAAGCCCATACACGCACTGCATCTCTTACCGGCGCTGCTGACCATTCTGGTAATGGCGGCGTTCACGATCGACAGCAATGACCTGCGCCACATCTGGAATATGGGCGAATCCCAGCCCGAAACGCTGGTGACCCGGCTGTGGGATGCCGCCAAGCTGACGCCACTGGCCTATTCGTTTGCCGCCGTTGTTCTGGCACAGCGCTATCAGGCCACCCTCAAAGACGAATACTCACATTTTTCCAATACCGAGCCCCGCTGGCTGAATGTGCTGACCCTCGGTTTTTTCGTCAGTTGGAGTTGGACCACGATGGTCCACATACTCGCGAGGTACACCACCCCGGAGACTTCGAACTATCTGGGTGTTGCCGACAATTACATTACCTTCATTCTGATCAACGGCCTGTTTACCTACAGTCTCGTGTACGCCCACCAGCTGCTGACGACCCGGCCCGAGGAAACCCGAGCGCACTCGGAGGAGAAACCCTCCGACTCGGCCATTGACCGGGTACGCAAGGCCATGGAGGTCGACAAGGTGTACCTGAAGCACAACCTGAACATCGAGCAGTTCGGTGCGCACCTGGAGTTGCCGGTCAAGGACGTTTCATCGGTCATCAACAAACACTTTGGCACCAACTTCTTTGAGTATGTTAACTCTTACCGGGTGGAGGAGGCCAAACGGTTATTGTCCGATCCAGAGATGGCCGACAAAACGATTCTGGATATTCTGTTGGACTCTGGCTTCAACAGTAAGTCGGCTTTTCATCGTTTCTTCAAACGCCTCGCCGGGGTATCCCCGTCGGAATACCGTAAAGAGAAAGGTCTCGAACACTAACAGGGGAAGCACTGAAGCCCGGGGCAATTGCCCGTCTGGAGGGAAGGATAGTGTCCTCCGGGCGGGCAACGACCGCAAGGCCAGGTCTGTGGAACAGGTGTCCCTTCGACCCAGCGGCCGCTGCCGCTGCCGCTGTTGCTTAGCGTCCGGCGCTGCGCAGCAGAACAACCCAATCCTCTGTGGCCCGGCTCGGTGGATTTCCCAGATTGACCACCTCACCGCCCTGCACCCGGGACACGCTTCCCGACATCAGGTCGCCACCGGACACCGGGTTGTACCAATGAACCTCGAAGTCGGTGCCCAGTCCGCTCAGATCAATCTGATACTGCTCCGTGCCGTTGGGGAAATACACGGCGTACACTTCGCCGCTCTGGGCGAGACAGAAAGCGCCCTCCTGAGGCACCAGATCGTGTGCCGGCTCCATTTTCCACCAGGGCAGGTAATCCTGGAAAAAGTCCATGGCGTGCCGGGTCAGAGTCCACAGTTCGTCCCGCAGACGCCAGTTCTCGGAGGTCAGATCGTTGTGGGGGACCTTGGCACCGAAATACCATTCCACCCCGGCGGCCCCGGATAGCAGCGTTCCCCAGAGCACATCACCGCGCAGGCTCGGGTGGCCCGGATCATTTTCGTCGGTGTCGGCCCCGGTGTGCCACATACCAATCTCATCCATGGTGATCAGCCAGCGCTGACCGGCCTGCGTTGAGCGCTCTCTCCACTTCATGACCACCTCATAGGCGTGACGCCGTTCGTGCGCCTGAAGTGACAGGCCGTCCAGCCCCTCGAAGCCCAGCAGGGGTTCAACCACGGGCTCACGGGTGCCCACTTCCGCATGGGTGTGAAGGACCACCGGGTTCTGGTAGGGGTCCGCCTGCTCAAAAAAGCGGATCATGGCTTTGCGTTGTTCGGTGTTTTGCGCCGGCGGTGACCACTCAGCGTAACCGTTCTCTTCGCCCAGATTCCAGATCAACCCGAGATGGTGGCCAAAGCGGGCGATCAGCTCCTGGTAGTACAGGGTGCGCATTGGGCCGACATTACCGTCATCCAGCAGCCTCTCATTTTCGGTTTCCTGCGTGACCAGGTGGATGAGAATGCCCCGGTTCTGCATATGTTGAAACAGCTGTTCCCATTGCGCCAGTTTGCTCACATCAAAACGGGTGAAGTCCTCCGGGCCGGAATAGGGCCACACATCTTTGCCGTCGCCTTCAATGTTCATCGTCAGAAAATACAGCGAATTCATGCCCTTCCCGGCGAGGTAATTGACAGCGCCAAAGATCGACTTACCGGTGCCCTCTCGCAAGGTGGGATCGCCCGAGTGCCAGTCTTGCCGATGCGCTTCGTAATGATGCAGTTCGCTGTCAGCGCTCGCTTCCCCCTCGCGAGCCGTCGTTTCAACCCGGTAAGTGCCATCAAAACCTTCGTAGGCGAGAAAGTTCTCCGGGCTGTTAGTACCGCCCTTGAGCCAGTACTGGTCGGTACCGGGGAAGTAAAAATAGCCATTGTTCACCGAGAGCCGGCCCAGCGCGCGAAAGTCCGGCGCTTTCTTGTCGCTGGCTTCAATCATAAATTGGCCGGTGGCGTTGTTGAGTGGCACGCGGTCACCGGACCCTGAGCCGAGCGCGATTTCATCACCCCGCTCAAGTCGGGCGCGGTACTGCCACTCGCCGGTCTCCGGGGCTCTGAACTTCACCTGCCAGATATTGCCCGCATCGGCGCCACTGGCTTCCGCCTGTCCATCGGCGGCATAGTAGCCACGCACGGGATATTCCTGGCCGTCATGGGTAAAGGTGACGATGAGGCGGTAGTTCAGAAAGGGGTTGTCCGCGTCCTGCTCAGAGGTTTCGGGCCCTTCAAAATTGAGGGTGACACTGTGCCATTGTTTATGGACAGGAAAATCGCTGGCGGTGCTTGCGGCCGGGTTGTTCCCGGTAGTGGCTGGCGGTTGCTCCTGATTGTTATCCGAGCAGCCGACGAGCAAGCCCAACCCCAGAATGCATGTCCCAATGGCCAGGCATCGAGTACTGCGTGTCAGGTAGTGACCGATCATATTGCCTCCAATGTATTTATATCATTTTGTTTTAGCCTACCGGTAGGGTCGGCTGACAAACGTCCAAGGCCAGCAAAAAGCCGCTCCCGAAGAGCGGCTTTTTTGGTGAACGCAGCGTTCGCTGCTACTCGGCCAGTTCCCAGCGAATATTATCGAGCCGGAAGGCGACATTGCTTTGTTGCTCCGCCACTGGCCACAGGCTGAAAGGCGTGTTCACACGGCTCATGATGAAGCCCGAGCCCGAGGTCAGATCGGCGATGGATACGCTCACCGTATGCCATTCACCGTCGTTCTGCAGGGGCACCGGCAACTCATTCGACGTGCAGGGATAGATACAATCGGCTTTCACCAGAAAGCCATCGCTGTTGTTGCCGGCATTAACCACCTTGAGATCGAACACCAGGTTACCCCCGGCGTAGGCACTCAGATCCTGGGGATCGGAGGACTGAATGAACATGGTTCCGAAGCCACCAGCGCCAAACGCCACTTCCAGAACATCGCCGCGTTCACCATCGTTGACAAGGGTGGAGGTGATGCTTTGGCCATCCTGAACATAGAAGTCTACGCCAGGATCGGACCAGGTGTCGGCCAGGCTACCATCAACAAAGACGTCAACCGCTTCCGTGCCTTCCGGAGCCGTACCGTCGAGTTTGGGCTTCACGCCGCAGGATTCACCGAAACAGGTCAGTCGCACATTGTTCAGCTGAACATGGGCTGTACCGCTGACCGCCTCGAGAACGAAAGGTGCCACTATATTGCTGTAGTTTACGGATCCTGCCGGGTCGGTGTGCGCAACGAAATCAGACAGCCGCACTGAGACACTCTGCCACACGCCAGGATCGGGCAGGTCGATTTCCCTGGAGCTGACATTCGGCCAGGTACTGTCCAGCTTGACCAGAAGAGACGCGTCCTCACTGGCCTCAATGACCCGCATATCAAACGTGATGCCGCTGAGCTCTTCATTCACGGAGAAGGTCAGACCATCCTCAACATAATCGACCCCACTCATATCGCCCGACAACAGGAAGATGTTGCTCAGGCCGTTGAACTGCACATCCCAGACCGTTTGCGCATCGAGCTCCAGCGCCGTATCCACCACCAGGTTGCCACCGGTTTCCTCCCACTGGGCGGGTACCAGTGTATTACTGACTTCGGTATCAAACACGGAGAAGTTCAGTGTCGCCGGACCATCCTCATAAAACGTGAACTCACTCTGAGTACCGCCGGTACCCTGAACATCCTCAGCGCCTTCATCAATCCAGGCACACCCTTTCCCGGTATCGGGATCGACACTGCACTCATAGACGCGGACGTAATCCACGACCATTTCCTGCGGAAAGCTGGTGGCCTCATCCGGAGCACCGGGCCAGTTGCCGCCCACAGCGACGTTCAGAACCAGGTGAAACATTTCATCGAACGGCGAAGCCGTATCACCGGTCTGGAAGCCTTCGTCCTGCCCTTGCCAGGCAAGCGTAAACCAGTCATCCGAGGTTTGGGTTGCGAAGTGCACGTCGTCCACATACCAACGGATTTCACCTTCTTCCCATTCAATGGCGTAGGTATGGAAGTTATCCCATATAGGGTCAGCCGGTGTAAAGCTGGCACCACTGTAGAAGTTGTTGGGCCAGGGGCGGCCGTAATGCAGGGTGCCATGGATCTCGTTTTCGCCACTGGCGTTGGTATTCACCGCCTCAAAGATATCGATCTCGCCACTGAGCGGCCAACCGCCGTAGACATTCTCGGTAGGCAGCATCCAGATGGCGGGCCACAGGCCCTGCCCCTGAGGCGTTTTGGCGTTGATTTCGATACGACCGTATTGCCAGTCCGCCTTGTTTTTGGTGCGCAGACGGGCGGAGGTATAGTCACGGGTGACCGAGGCATCATCCGGGTTGTAAGCCGGGTCATCATCAAAGACGCCGGGACCGCTGAAGCTTTCCTGACGGGCGACAATGTGCAGATGCCCGTCTTCGACGTAGCTGTTCTCTTCCCGCGCGGTGTAGCATTGCAACTCATTGTTGCCGCCTCCAGCGCAGTTCACCTCGTGAGACCAGTTGTCGGTATTGATCGAATCGCCATCAAACTCGTCACTCCAGACCAGGGTCCAGTCTTCACTGAGTGCGCCCGGAGCGCTGCTTGAGCTGTCACTGCTGGATGAAGAGCTGGAGGAACTGACACTACTGCTGGAATTATTCGGGGAATCGTCCGAGTCGCTGCCACAACCTGCCGCAAGCAGCACCATACCCAAGCCGATTACTGGGTAGTTCACTGTTTTCATAAACACCTCTTTATTGTCATTAGAATTGTGTTGCCCCCGGGCGACAGCAAGCGGTCCCGGGGGCATCAGCCGACGCTTAAATTGTCGACGTTACGGGCATAGTCCTTGCCCCTGGTAATCCATTTCCAGTCGAACGTTGTACAGCTTGATCTGTAGGGGGCCTTCAGTCGTCATATAAAAAGGCGACAGCACCATGGAAGGATCCACGCCCGCCTCAACCAGACAGCTCAGGTCAACCGACAGTGTCTGCCAACCCTCATCTTCAGCCTCCGTAAGCCACTCGGTCACATCTACGCTGGCAAGACAGTCCTGCCCGCAACGCATACCCAGTGACACCTCAGCAGCGGGCGCTTTGATGACACTGACGTCGACACGCAAGTGGGCTTCGCTGGCATAGGCGCTCAGGTCGGCACGCCCCGGAGAACGCAGGGCCACCTCGGCCGGGCCTGTTCCGGTCCAGCGCACCGCGCGGCTGTCTTCCTGCACCTGTCGGTCAACGGACTGGATTTCGATGCCGGGAAGCTTCGCACCGCTGCCTGTGACAACCCGGGCACGCTCGGTGACATCGCTGAGCACCCATTGCCAGGGCTCCATCGGACGGTTATCAAACAGTGGCAATACGGTCTGCGCTTCGGATTCCGACAACCCGCTCTCTTCTGACAACGGTGCCAGGTCGCCCTCGTCCGCGTACGTCAGCCCATGGCCGTAGGCGAATAACGGAGTCTGGCCATCGCCGCGATTCAGCGGCGTCTGGTCGGCGCGGGCGGGCCAGGAAAACGAGAGCTTTCCGATAAAGTCGTGGCGCGGCTGCCCTTCTGCATCGGCCACCAGGACATCGGCAACGCCGGCCCCCTCGGAGCCCGGCAGCCAGGCCACCACAAACGCATCCGAGGCGTTGATCTCCGGGTTGACCCAGAGAGGACGACCGGTCAGAAATACCGAGACAACGGGAATCCCATCCGCACGTAGCCGCTTGAGAAGAGCCAGATCACTGTCGGGCTCGTAATCCACATCCGCACGATCGCCCTGCATTTCCGCGTAGGGATCCTCGCCAAAAACGACAATGGCAACGTCCGGTTTCTGACTGAAGTTACCTTCCACGTCCAGCTCGACAGAGCCTCCGGCCGACTCGACCGCTTGGGCAATACCGTCATAGATCGAGGTGGCCCCGGGGAAATCCTCTTTCTCGTTACCGGTGCCCTGCCAGGTCAAGGTCCAGCCACCGGACTGCTTGCCGATATTGTCCGCTCCATCGCCGGCGACCAGCAGATGCGAGCTCGGGTTCAGCGGCAATATCTGATTCTGGTTTTTGAGCAACACCAGGCTTTCGCGTACCGCCTGACGGGCCACCGCACGATGCGCGTCAGCACCAACCAGATCGTCGCGCCCGGCATAGTGGCGCTCCGACGGCGTTCCCTTCTCAAACATGCCCGCACGGAATTTGACCCGCAGTATGCGACGCACAGCATCATCCAGGCGCTCTTCAGAAATTTCACCGGACTCCACCTGTGCAACGGTATTGGCGTGCAGAGCTCGCCACTGATCCGGTACCATGAAGATATCCAGACCCGCATTGACCGCTTGGGGGCAGGAGTCCTGACGGCAACCATCGACAAATTCGTGCCCGTTCCAGTCACCCACGATCAGGCCATCAAAGCCCATGCGCTGCTTCAGCACGTCATTCATCAGGTAGCCGTGTCCGTGCAGCTTTTTGCCCTGCCAACTGCTGAAGGAGGCCATTACCGTCTGCACGCCGGCGTCCAGAGCACCGAAATAGCCGGGGCCGTGGACATCGCGCAGTTCGGTTTCAGGGAAGGTGGCATCACCGCGATCGATACCGCCTTCGGTGCCCCCATCGGCGATGTAGTGCTTGGCCGTTGCCAGCACCCGGCCCGGCCCGAAAAATTCGTCTGTGTTGGGCGCGCCCTGCAGCCCTTCGACCATGGCCTTGCCGTAATCGTAGAGAATCTCCGGATCTTCCGCGTAGGCCTCATAGGTCCGGCCCCAGCGATCATCCCGGGCAACGGCCAGAGTCGGGGCAAAGTTCCAGTCCAGACCGGTGACGGCCACTTCCCGTGCGGTAACGGTGCCGATCTGACGGATCAGGTCCGGGTTGCGGGTGGCGCCCAGACCGATGTTGTGAGGGAAGAGGGTCGCCCCTTTGACATTGTTATGGCCGTGCACGGCGTCCGTTGCCCAGACAATGGGAATGGCGGCAAATCCATCGCTGTCGTCCATGGATGCCTCATAGAAACCATCGGCGAGGGCCAGCCAGTCATCGGCCGTGGCATTCTTGTCGCCGCCGGGGAAAGAGCCACCGCCATTGAGGACAGAACCCAGGTGGTAGCGTTTGACGTCATCAGGCGTGACATTGCGCAGCTCGGGCTGAATCATCTGGCCCACTTTTTCCTCGACAGACATACGTGCCAGCAAGGCTTCAATGTCCGCCTCGTAGGCACCCGGATTCTCGAGCGGGGTCGGATGCTCAGGCCAGAGCGTGGCGCCGGAGCTGCTTTCGGATGGATTGTTGCTGGTCGGGCCGTTGCACCCCACCAGCACCGCCAGTGTCAGAGGGACCCAGAGGGTCAAGGGTTTCTTCATTGTCGATCTCGCTGTTATTCGTATGGGGGAAAAAAGGCCCCGGGGTCGCCCGCGCGGAGCCAAGCTTTTTCAAGGAGAGTTCAGAGCGACGCCTGACAGCCCATGCCAGAAGACCACGTCGTTCGATAACCCGGACAAGTCCCACGCTCGTCCGTGATGCCATTGTTGACCGGTGGCCGGAAGGGGTCGTCCCACTTTGAGGACGGATGGAAAGGTGGTGTTTGCCACTTTGCAGTGGCGCTGACCGGGCAAAGGTGGGACTCGCACGCCCGCTGGTTGCGGGCGGTTACACTTAGGTGGAATAGTGGTCAGTGATCCTGCAGGTGGCGCATGATATTGACGAAACTGTCCACCCAGTAGCGCTCGGGGTGCGCTGCCAGGTGCTCCAGCAGTGCGGTATGAGCCTCCCGGGAGACCGACAGATAGTCACCACCGACACCGTGGAAGGTAAAGTTGGCCATGGTGCCCCGGCGCGCCGCCTCTTCAACCACCGCGATCAGCTCCTCACCGGACACCTCCGAGGGCACCGCGACGGTAATACCGAAGCGGTCCAGTGACTCCATCGAGGGCGTCACGCCGCCCGCACCAATGGCTTTCGCCCCCAGGAAGAGCGGCTTCACGGGTGTCAGATAGTCCCTGTCGCCCACCTGCACATCACCACAGGGGGGCGTGTAAGTCCGCTCGGTTTCACCGTCGACCAGAAACAGAAAATCGTTGGCCAGCGCGACCTGCTCGGCAAATGCCTGCACCGGGACCTGACTCAGATCCCGGTGAGGCGCCACCCAATCGCGTCCCGGACGCTGCTTGTCACACTGATGGAACAGCGAGTGGTTGCCCAGCTCGTGCCCCTGTGCGGCCGCTGCGCGCCACTCTTCCAGACGCTCCAGGAGTAACGGCGCGGCTGCCGGCACATAGAAGCTGCCCCGAAAACCGTGGCGGTTCAGGTCGGGAACCACGTAATCCAGCTGCGAGGCGAGGGCATCATCATAAGCAAGATTGACCGCCGCTCTGGCACCACCGGGCCAGGTGGACGACTCTGCCGTGACAGACAACGGCAAGCACAATAACAACAGCCCCATGAGCCCGCAGGCCCGGAAACGCAGATTCTTCATAAGCAATAACCGGTAATGAAGTACAGACTGAAGGCGGCACGAACTCTTGCGGCGGCGGGCGCGAAAGAAGCCCGCGCAACCTCTCGGTCCTACCACCAGAAATTGATCAGAATATTGAGCGGACCAAAGGCTTCCACGTTGTGCCACCAGTGACGGGGCAGGTAGAGAGCATCCCCCGGCTCCAGGTCGGCCACCTGCGCCGTTTCCAGAGCGCGGGTAAAGCGGGGAAAGCGATCCAGGTCCGGCGCGCGCAGGTCTACCAGGCTGATCGGGCGGCCTCCGGGCGTATGCGGCGTATCCGCGATATACAGATTTTCTTCCTGGTCCGGGGGAAACAGGGTGAAGCGCCGTCGACCCGCCGCGACACAGGCGATGTTCTCGGGCGCATCGTTGTGCGTGGCGACCCGCGTGGAGTTGCCCATCCACAGGTTAGGGATCACGTCCGGGGAAATACCCGGCAAGCGGCACACCGCTTCCAGCCCCGGAAGATATTCCGGAATTGAAGTGGAACCCACGTAAAAAGCGGCCGGCCTGGCTTTCCCGGACTGCGAGGCAAGGATGGACAGCGCATCCGGAAGATAGCCCTTCATGCGAGTAAAGTTGAAGCCACTCAGGTCCTGTGAATAAAAGAGCCTTCCCTGCTCCCTGGGGTCGGCAATCATCGCTTCGAGCGGCTTGCCAGCATCGAAGGGCAGCAGATAACGGGCTACGGCCTCGGGTGACCGTCGTGCGGCATCAACAATGGGCCAATGGCTCGCATACCCTTTGAGCAACACCGGTTGTTCCGGCGGGGCCTGCTCAAAGTCGGTGCGCAGGGCCTTCTCCCGGCTCCAGCAGACCACCTTCCGGGCTCCTGGTGTTGCCGGCTGATTGCTTTCGGTTACATCAATGGAAACAGTCATGGGGCATCAAAATCCAGAAACAGGTTGGCAGTCAATCGTCCAACGGCCGGATCGGTGCTCAGATCACGGTCGGCCTGAATCAATCCGCTGTGGAACAGGCTCCCCGGGTAAATCAGCAATCGGTCCGGTCGGTAGTCCACCTCGTGAATCATCTCGAAGTGCGCATCACTGCCCTGACAATAGCGCGCCGGAGGAGCACCGTGCTCGCGCATATGCCGCTCGGCCTCGCCCACAAAATGCTCAAACCGCTCATCCGTGATTCGTTCATAACCGGTCGGCCTGTGGCGAAAAAACCCAGTGCCCCCAAAGGGGCCCGGATTCAGGTAGTGCATGATGGCAAAGTAGAAGCCTCGGCGTGTGTCATAATGAGGAACACGCTGGAGCACGGCCAATTCGGACTCGGGCGTTGTCACCAGTGAATACAGCTGGTGGATACAACGCCCCCGGAAATGCTCTGGCACCTTGTACACTTCGCGAATCAACGGTTCCAGCCGGGATAAAACCCAGCGTCCATAATCTGCAGGCAGGTTAGCGCGAACGCCGGGGTAACCTGCCTGTCCTTCGCTCGAAAACGGTGCCCACTCACAGGCAACCCGTTTCAATGTTTCCAGGTCACCGAGCACATTGTCCAATACGATCACCGGCGTCTGCTCGGCGCCGATACGGACGATCTGCGCTTCGGCATTCAGAATGGCATAATCGGACTGCGCTGTTGCCGCCATAAGCGTCTCTTAACTGTTGGCTGCCTGGGCCATGGGCATTTTGCAATAGTAGTCGATAAACGCCTGGTGCGATGGCAACTTGGCGACCAGCTGCTCGGTGGACTGACGGAGCTTCTTCAGAAAGTCCGCCAGCTCTTTTTCGGTCATCACATCGGCCATCGGGTGATAGGCCTTGGGGATGATCCCCTGCCCCATCATTACCTGGATCCAGGACTCTTCGCCAAACAGCTCGTTTTCAATTTTGAACACCCGGGCCGAATCGCTGAACAGGTCAATCCGTTGCCGCAGCGCGGCCGGAATCTCCATCTGCTTGCAGTACCGCCAGAAAGGGGTGTCCTCCCGTTCGGTGACTTTGTAGTGCATGATAATAAAGTCACGAATACGTTCGACTTCGAGCTTGGTCTGCTGGTTGAATTCATCAATGTCCGACTGAACCATCTGCCCGCTGGCGGGAAACAGCTGGACAAACCGGACCAGACTGCGCTGAATCAGGTGAATGCTGGTGGATTCCAGCGGTTCGAGGAAACCACTGGCCAGGCCCAATGCCAGGCAGTTTTTCACCCAGTGTTTGCGCCGGGTACCGGTACGGAACTGAATCGGTTTTGGGTCGGTAATCGGCGCCCCTTCCAGATTGTTCAGTAGAGTTTCCCGGGCCTGCTCATCGCTCATATAACGACTGGAGTACACGAGGCCATTGCCTACCCGATTCTGCAGCGGAATGCGCCATTGCCAGCCGGCATCATGGGCCATGGAGCGGGTGTAGGGAATCGGCTCGCTCACCGCTTCGGTCTGTACCGCCAGGGCGCGATCGCAGGGCAGCCAGTGCGACCAGTCGTCAAAGCCGGCGTGCAGTGACTGCTCGATCAGAAGCCCGCGAAACCCGGTACAGTCGATAAAGAAGTCACCCTCGACCTGCTGGCCCGAGGCCAGGGTCAGCGACTGAATGTCGCCATTCTCCGGATTGAGATTGACCTGTTCAATTTTGCCTTCCACCCGCTCAACACCGAGTTTTTCACTGCGTCGACGCAAAAACGCCGCATAGCGCCCCGCGTCCATATGGTAGGCGTAGTTCATCCGGCCATTGGGCAGCACCGCAAATTTGTTTTTGTGCGAGGCCAGCAACTCAGCGCAGTAGTCGCCGTAGTCGTAATCGATTCCCTTGGCCTTCCCCGCCAACCAGAAATGCAGGAAACTGCAGGCCCAGCAATCTTTGCCGGCGTAGCCAAAGGAGTGAATGTACTTGTGACCTTTTTCCCGCCAGTTTTCAAACGAAATGCCCAGTTTGAAGGTACCGTTCACCTCGGCAAGAAACTCCCGCTCATCTATATCCAACATTTTGTGGAAGGTCATCAATGGCGGAATGGTGGCCTCGCCCACGCCTACGGTCGGAATATCATCGGATTCCACCAACTTGATATCGAGATTCTTTCCGAGCGTCTGCGACAGGAGTCCGGCTGCCATCCAGCCGGCGGTTCCGCCCCCGGCAATCACTATGCGTTTGATGCTTTCAGTCATGCTTACCTCGGCTCACTTTGAGCGAATCGTGTCTACACGGTATGGAGGCCGTGCTGGCGAATATGATTTAACAGGGTCCGGTTATCCGGCAACCCCTGCAGGAGTTTTCGGGTCTCCATCCCGTTCTCGTGAAAAGCGGCGTGCGCGCCCGCTCCGGATTGTCGTACCCGTCTTTCCAGCCCGGCCGTGGCGGTATGGTCCGGACGCATCCCGTAAAGAATGTACTGGTAGCTGGCGGAGGGAAACAGTTCTTCCCGATACAGGCTGTCACAGGTCCAGGGGCTACGGGAGCGCCAAAGCAATAGTTGCTCGGTCAATTCATCCGGTACGCTTTCCTCGGCGCGATGATCCCGCCAGTAGTCGGAATCCTCCCGCGCACTGAGCACATAGTGCAACTTCAGAAAACCGATAATGTTGTCCCAGTGGCGGCTGAAGCGCTGATTGAAACGGCGGGAGACCACCGACATTTCCTCCCGATTTTCCGGCATTTGCTGTACCAGGAACTGGGCCGAGCGCTCCACCAGCACCAGGGCGGTGGCTTCCAGTGGTTCAATGAATCCTGCCGACAAGCCGATCGCCACACAGTTGTTCTGCCAGAAGCGTTGACGATGGCCCGGATCAAAACGGATCAATCTCGGTGACAGGTCACTCAGCCTCGCGCCTGAATCGGTGTTCTGCACATAGGCCGCCAAACGCTCATGCACGCTGTCTTGATCAATATGATGAGAAGAGAAGACCGCACCGACGCCGCGTCGGGTAGGCAGGGCAATATCCCAGATCCAGCCCTCCGCGTGGGCGGTGCTCAGGGTTTGTGACGCAATCGGGCTCTGCTCCGTGGAATAAGGCACCTGAACCGCCAGGGCCGAGTCATTAAACAGTACGGAGCGCTGACTGACCCAGGGCACCTGATAGTGCTGACCGAGCAGGCGCGACGCCATACCGGTGCAATCGATAAACAGATCACCGGCCAGCGTCTCGCCGGACTTCAGGTGCAGGTGCTTGATATCGCCATTGTCCAGGGATTGGACCCCGGTCACTTCGCCCAGGTGATGAACCACGCCCAGGCGCTCCACGCAGTGGCGTTGCAACAGACGGGTAAACTTGCCCGCATCCAGGTGGTAACCGTAGTTCAGGTTAAAGGCGTATTCCGGGGTGGCGAGCTGCTTGGGCGCCCGCCCCTGATCACAAGCCGCCGACTGCGGGCTGACCGCATAAGCAAAGGGTATATCACCACCCGCCTGCAACCAATGCTCCGCCAGATTGAGCCGACCATATTGGGCCGGAAGCGTAAACGGGTGATCGTACCGCTCGCCCTCACCACGGCACCAGTTCTGGAAACGCGAGCCCTGCTTGAAACTGACATCGCACTCGCGAATGAATTCGGTCTCGGACAGACCAATGCTCCGCAAGGTCTCCAGCATCGAGGGCCAGGTTCCCTCGCCGACGCCCACGGTGGGAATATCCGGCGACTCCAGCAGCGTGATCCGCCTATTGGGGCGAGGGTCCAGCCGCATGTCCGCCGCGAGCAGGCCCGCCGTCAACCAGCCGGCTGTGCCTCCACCGACAATGACAATCTGGTCGATGGCGCTATTGCTGGCGCTCATGATCGTTCCGCGATTTACGCTCAATCAGGGTGGGCATTTTCCCCATGGACGCCATCGTCATATAGATGGGCTCCAGGAAGCCGAGCTCGTGCAATCGGGCAATCTGTTCGCCACTCAGGGCTTTGAGGCGGTCTTCCTGAACGGTATAAAACCCCATCAACTGGCCGCTCGTGCCATCCTCCAGGGTAATGTCCATGGTCACCGGTTCCAGCAGCTTCAGTTCAACCAGTGTGTCGATAAAGGCCAGGTCGTGCTGATGCCAGACGTGGATCGCCTCCAGCATTCCGGAGACGCGATCAAGGTAATCGGTATTGGCGCCGTGCTCTTCAAAGAGTCTGGGCCCCGTTTCGGTGTTGACTTTGGGATGGTCCACATCGATGTGCATCATGCGGCGCGGCTCGTCGCCGTCATCGCCGGGATAGGTGCCGATGGAGAAAGGCACGCGCTGCATCATCAGGGGAATGTAACCGGCATCCCACCGGTCATCTTTGAGAAACAGGTTTTCACCCTGCTCCAGTCCAAACAGTGCAACTGAGAAGAAGCGCCCGCTGTTCGGATCTTTTTGAAACAATATGGGATAGTGCGCCTGTACGGCCCGAAACTCCGGGGAGAAAGTCTGGCCCCACATGACCGCATCACCGTATTCGCGGCGGAAGTGATTGTCCACACGCAGGTCACGGTGCTGCTCACTGTTGAGTAATACGGTTTTCACCTAAAGGCACCTCGTTCTTTGTGTTTATAGTAATAAACGATTCAGCTGGTCGTATGAGCTGAGACAGAAAAGCCGCCCAACAGCGGCGGCTTTCCTTGCATCAACCGGGTGGCAGTCTCTACGTATACCAGAGACTGCCACCCAATTCACCCACTCTCGCTTAGAAGCTGTAACGAGCGCCGATGTTGTAGCGAGCGTAGCCCTGGAAGAAGCCCAGAACCTGCTCGTTCGCACGACCGTAGTTACGACCGCTTTCTTCGGTGACATTCAGCCCCTCGAAGAACACGGACAGATTATCGGTCACATCGTAGCTGACGTTCAAATCCACCTGGCTGTATTCGTCCACGTAGATCGGGTTGTTGCCCGTTCCGGACGCGGTTGAGGCCAGGAAGGAGTCACGCCAGTTGTAGGCAATCCGCGCCTGCCAGCCGTCTTTTTCATAGAAGGCAATCAGGTTGGCGGTGTCACTGGCACCGGTAATGGCGAACTGCGGATCACGCAGCACCAGATTGTCAAACTCGGTGCTTTCCTCTACCAGAGTGTAGTTGGCAATCACACCAAATCCAGTATCCCAGAAGTTGTGCTGCACGGCCAATTCCCAGCCGTCAATATCGACGACCTCGTCAGAGTTGGCGGTTTCAGTGACATCAAACGGCGAATTGGGGTCTTCACCGGGAATACCGACAATCACGATATTACCGCTGTCGTTCATGTAGGCGGTTTCCGGATCGGCAAAGTTGTCGAAAATATACTGGCGAATGCCCCCGACATCATTCGGCTCAATGCCACTGTCGATTGCGGCTTGAGCGCGCTCGCCCATCGCCGGATGGGGCGTGTTTTCCAGCGGTGCGTCTTCACGCACTACGCGGGAACCCAGGAAGTTCTCGACCTCTTTCTGGAAGTAGCCCACAGACACATAGCTCGCTTCGCCATAGTACCATTCTGCCGAGAGATCGAAATTGTCGGACTTGAACGGTTTCAGGCCGGGGTTGCCGCGGCTTGCCGTGCCCCCGTTCACCCGGACGCCCTGGCTGTAGCTGGTGCCACCACGCAGATCCAACCAGTTCGGACGGGCAATGCTCTGGCCGTAGGAAGCGCGCACAATCACGTCCTCAACCACTTCCAGGCTCAGGTCCAGAGAGGGGAGCGTGAAGTCGTATTCACCGGAATCAGTGATAGGCTCTGCGCCACCCACTTTTGGCATGGTGAACTCGTTGGCGGCAACCCACTCGATCGGGCCGTAGCTCTGGGTGCTGGCCGGAGTGCTCACTTCTGTGGATTCATAGCGAACACCGGCATTCACGCCAAGCGGCATCTCGGCCACGTAGGTGTCCCAGTTGAACTGAACGTAAGCGCTATCCGAGTCTTCATAGATCTCATTGAACTCATCAGGAGCGACAGAACAGTAATAAGAACCGCCTTCAGCGCAGCTCGCCGGGCCGGAGCCGTCGTCATAATTCGCCGCGGCGAAATCACGCACGTCCTGGAAGTTGAACGCAAACCGCTCATTCAACGGCGCAGTGTTGGAGCCACCCAGGAACTCCATCTCTTCCGCTGTCGTCTCGGCGTATTCTTTGTCGAAGCGATCGAGGATGGTCTCGCGGGTAAAGAAGTCCGCCGGCATATCACCGGCTTCACCCAAACCGCCCCAGCTGTCACGCTGGACGTTAGAGAAGGCTGAACGATAATCGCTCTCGGTGCGGGCGATACCGAACTGCAGACGCATGGCATCGTTGAATTCCCACTCACCATCGAGCTGAATCTGGTCGATCTCGTGTTTCATCTGGCTGTTGCGGAAGAAACTACCGGAAACCTGCAGGTCTTCAGTACGCAGAGCACTACCGCCAGCGCCATCCACGATGTCCAGGATCAGAACCGGCATATCGCCCTTGACGTTCAACGTGGTCTGGTCGCGAATATAGGCAGAAGTCGCGATGCCGACACTGTTGCCGTAAGGGTTGTTGGGGCGGGCTTCTGCCTCAGAGCTATGCACATCCATAGACAGAGTCAGCGGCTCGATGGGATTCCACTCGGCATTGAAGCCGATGGAGTTGTTCTCGTAGAGCGAGGACTGCTCACCCACACCAAACGGCAGGTCGCCACCGTCCATGTTCTCCGAGTAGAGCAGCGGCGTCTGAACCGCGGGCGACTCATTGTCAGTGAAGATGGTGCTCTGACCACCGAAGTTGAACCAACCACCCACGTCGTTGTACTCGGAATCGATCTCGTTCTTGCTGTAGGTGTAGTCCAGGGTGGTGGTCAGGTCCTCATTCGGTGCAAATTGCAGAGTCAGCTGTCCGTTGGTCCGCTTGCGCTCAAACTCGGTAAAGGCATAGCCCATCTGCTGGGGCGTAGAGTAGACGTCTTCGGCCGCTGGCTGGTTGCGGTGGTTGCCGTTGGCGAAATCAATGCCGCCCCACTCATTGGTCACGCCAGGCTCGCCACTCCAGTCCTGCACCACGGTGCCCGGGAATGAGCGCCAGCCAGTGCCGATTTGCGCGGTAGCGGAACCACCCTGGCGCTCCTGGTAGCTGCCAGTGACCGCCACACCGAATTTACCGTCGGCGTAGGTGTCGGTAAATATACCCGAGATTTCCGGTGTCAGGCTGCTATCCACTGAGGAGTCATCGTAAACACCCTTGATGCCGACTGAGGCGCGGGAATCAAGCTCCAGCGGGCGCGGTGTCAGGATGTTGATGGTAGCACCCATGCCACCCGGAGGTACGTCAGCGCGGGCCGTCTTATAGACTTCAACGCCGGTCACACCTTCCGAGGCCAGGTTGGCAAAGTCAAAGGACCGTGAACCGGAGGCAGAGGTGGCATTGATGGTCGCGCCGGGCATCTGACGACCATTAAGGGTCACCAGGTTGAAATCGGGGCCCAGGCCACGAACAGTCACTTTGGCGCCTTCACCATCGCGACGGTTAATCGAGACACCCGTAATACGCTGAAGCGATTCAGCGAGGTTGGTGTCCGGGAACTTACCGATGTCTTCGGCGGAGATGGCATCCACAATACCGCGGGAGTCCCGCTTGATATCCATGGAGCGGGTCAGACTGGCGCGAATGCCGGTGACGACAATCTCCTCCAGCATCGCATCCTCAGCTTCCTGAGCGAGGGCGCCGCTGGTCATGCCCGTGAGCGCGGAGGACGCGACAATAGAGGCAATGAGCTTGCGCTTGAAACTGCTGTTGTTGGTCATATGCTAATCCTCAAACCGTTATAATTTTATAGGTGCTACCGATGCAGCCGTGATGGGTAGGCCGCTCAGTCAACACTATCCTCATGCCGCCACTTTGCGTCGTCCCACTTTGATGACACACCTCAAGGTGGCCAGTCTCACTTTACGATTTCTAAAGCGAGACGCCGGCTCAGCCCCCGTGTGCCGGCATTTTCAGGATTTCGAAGGCTCCCGGGTCCACCCTGAGCCGGACTCCGTCAGAGAAAGTCACTGTCCGTTCAGTGGTACTGAAATTGTAGACCAGATAAAGCGTATGAGCGTCGGACTCAAAGGCCAGTGCCGCCGGGTAATCGGCGGTCAAATCTCCTCGGCCGGAGCGCAGGTGCCCCAATTCGCGCCAGGCGTGGACCCAGTGATACGTATGCGCCCGTGTTTCGCCCTCTTCCGGCACATAGTCCGTTCCATGCGCGGCCAGATCCTCGAGTGCGGCCTCGGCGTCGGTCATGGCCCAGATATTCCACCAGACGTCCCGCCAGTGTCCATCCTTGAGCCCCGAGGGCTTGCCGTTGGCGGACTCCGACAGCCCCAGGGCGACGTAGTCCTGCAGATAATCCGGGTGCAAGCCGAGATGAAGCACCAGAGGGCTCAGGGGCAACCCCTGGATTCCGAGGATGTGGGCGCGGGCGTCGCTGAACCAGGTGGTGAAGACGTGACCCGCTCCCCAGACGATGGAGGTGGTGAGTTTGTCATAGGCCTCGGGGAAATTGTGGTGCACGGATGGACGCCCGCGATAGCCATCTATATCGTTCCAGTATTCCCAGAAAGTGGCGGCCGTCGAGGCCTGCAGGTAGACACCGCGCTCGACCAGGTCGGGCTGGTCGGTCACCAGGCCATAGAGCACCATGGCGCCATAGGCGGTCGCCGCCTCCGAGGTGGATTCGTTGTTATTGCCCAGCAGGTAGTTGGCGGAACCGGAGGCCCAGGAAAACCCGAAGGCCGGATCAAAGTGGCGAAGGTAGGGAAACTGGGGATCATCGCGCCCGGCCGCATAGTCCCGGATCAGCAGTTCGACCATCGGCCCCCAGCGGTCCTCGGCGCACCAGCCCGGGTCGACCCGGCAGATTTCGGCGGCCGCACGCACAAAATAACCGTAGTGAAAGTGGTGATCATTGAGGGCCTGGTGGGCGCCGAAGGATTCATCCACCCCCAACACCGTATTCCACAGGTCGTCGTACACAAAGTACCTGGACTCTTTGGACGGATCGGCGGTAAACCAGTCCTCCAGTTCGGACTTGAGCCAGTCCAGCAGCCGGTCCGCCTCGGACTTCAGCCCCTCTTCGCGGGCGATCAGCGCCAGTTCGGCCACTTTGCCGTAATTTTTGCCGGCGAAATAGGTATCGGTGGCGGAGTTCCACTCCTGCGGTGACCGGGCGAGGAAGTCACGAATCAGCGCGTGCAGGCGCTCGGGTTCATACTCGCCCAGCCCGGCCGGCAGCCCCGGCAGCACCCCCACATGGGGGAGCGAATAGTCAAAGCCGTCGGTTACCGCGAAACGTACCACCCCACGGGCACTGCGGGTTTTATAGTCCGTAAGCGCTTGCTCACTGTTTTTCCAGTGCAACGGTTGCAGCCCGGCCAGGGTTTCAACGGCTTCACCCTGATAGCGGTAGCGGTGCACCACCTTGACCTGGTAGGTCTGCGGGTCCACCTCATAATCCACCCGGACCTCGTCCACGGGTTGGCGGGCGTGGGCCAGAAAGTCCCGGATCATCTTTGCCGGGGGGCCACCCTCGGTCTCGGGCAGCCAGGTCAGGGTAAAGTGGCTGTTCCGGCTGGCGGCGATGATCTCCGAGCCGCTCTCACCGGTGAAGCGGGTCTCGCCGTGTCCGGTCAGCAGGAAGTGGTTTTTCTGCCCGGCGACATCGGTCCAGACCCCTAGGCTGTTGTCATCCCGGTAGAAAATGCCCTTGCGCTCACCATCGGCTTCCAGGGTACGCAACAGCAGATCCCCGCGGAACACACTGAGATAGACGTAGGGCGAGCCCTGTACAAAGGTGGCGGACATGACCGGTCGGTGGCTACTGCGCCATTCCACGGACACACTGCCATCACTGTGGTCACCCACGTAGGCATTCAGGCGCTCGAACTGATCATTGGCAATGGCGATACCGTCGAAAACCTCCTTCAGAGGTTCGGGAACCGGGTAAGTCACCCCCTTACCCTCAACCTGAAGGCCGGCCGGTATGCCCATCAGGCGCATGCCCCGCTCGGTGATGCGCGCCATCAGCGGATCTGGCGTGATATGACCCACCCCGTCGGGATCATCAATGGCGTGTTCACCGAAAAAGGTCGCATTGCCCCACCAGCGGTGGGCCATGGTGGGCTCCCGGGCCGCCGGCGCCGCCAACTGGGGCTGGCGCGGCTGCGGACGCAGGGCGCCGCTGCAGGAGGCGACCTGGGCGTGCACCACCCCGGCATTGGTCAACTCGGCTCCGCTCTTGTTGCGCTCGCACTGATAACTGCGGGAATGAACGCTGGCACTGACGGAACCGGCGCCGTGCTCATCCGGCGACCGACAGCCGCTCGCCAGCAGACACAACGCCAACATACTGATTGCTACTCTCACCCGGGACACGCCGCCCTCGCTGTTATTATCCATTATCGGTTCTGGAACCCACCGCCGGCAGACCGACTGTGGATCCCATCAAACCTGAAGCCGCTCCCCCGCGTCGCCCCACTTTGCCGCTTTGCTAAACTGGGACCTGAAGAAAGTGGTTTTCCGGGGCGAGCGCTGCAACTTTTGTCACCGTATGCCGTATCGGAGGTAATGCGCACCCAATCACCTCACAACCGGACGGATTATGGATTCTGACGACGAAATTCTGGTGGCACTGATCGGCCGCTGCGCCATC
Organism: Marinimicrobium sp. C2-29; assembly: GCF_038419845.1. NCBI lineage: Bacteria > Pseudomonadati > Pseudomonadota > Gammaproteobacteria > Cellvibrionales > Cellvibrionaceae > Marinimicrobium > Marinimicrobium sp. C2-29. The sequence goes on along the minus strand of NZ_JBCAQT010000015.1, from coordinate 49,671 downwards.
CGTGACCAGCGGGCCCTGAAGGAGCTGTTCGGACGCCTCGGGGGCTATCTGAACGCCGTGGCCTACCGCATCGTCGGCTCGGACGCGCTCAGTCAGGAGGCCCTGCAGGATGCCTTTGTCCAGATCTGGCAGAACGCCGACCGCTACCGCCCGGATATCGCCCGTCCCAGGACCTGGATGACCAGTATCGTGCGCTATCGCGCGCTGGACCTGCTGAGCCGGGAAACGAAACACACCGCCAACCGGACCCTAGCCGAACCGGACCTCGACCCCCTGGACTCGATGTCGGGCTCCGACGGCCCCGAGCAGGGGGTACAGCAACGGGAGGTTCAGGCCTTTCTGGCGGAGTGCTTTGCCAACCTCAGCCAGCGGATTCAGGACGCCGTGGCCCTGGCCTACCTGGAAGGCTGGTCCCGGGAAGAGCTGGCCCGGCGTTTCACCACCAATACCAACACCATCAAGTCCTGGCTGCACCGGGGCGCGGAGAGGTTACGGCGATGCCTGGAAGCCCGGATCGGACAGTAGCGCCGGACGCGCGCGCTTTCGAATACGCACTGGGCACCCTGCGGGGCGCCGAGCGCGCCGCCTTTGAGCGGGCCCTGTCCCGAACGCCGGAGCTGGCGCGGGAAGTTCATTTCTGGGAGGAGCAACTCATGGCTCTGCAACCCTCCGGATCCGATCGCCCGCCCACGCCCGACACCTGGGAGCGTATCGAGCAACGGGTGAGCGGGCCACCGGCCCGGCGACAGCGCTACACATTGAGCTGGCACTGGGGCGCCATGGCCGCGCTGCTCCTGATGCTCGCCCTGCCGCTGCTGTTATGGCAACCGGACGACCCACCGGACAGCCCGCCGGCGGCTCCCAACAGCGACTATGTGGCGGTTCTGGCCGACTCCGAGGGACAGCCCAGACTCACGGCCATGACCCTTGCGGGGGGCGAAACCCTCTGGCTCCAGTGGGAAACCTACCCCGACACTGAGGGCAGCGTGCAGCTCTGGGCCGTGTCCCGGCGCGACGGTCAGGCCCGCTCTCTGGCGGTTTTCGACGATCCCGACCGGCGCACTCTGGCACTGGATCAGGCGGCCCGGCGACTGATCGTCGACGCCGAGTATCTGCTGCTGACCGAAGAAGAGCCCGGTGGCTCGCCACTGGACGAGCCCAGTGAGCGGACTCTGGCCCGGGGCGCCTGCGTTCGCCTGACAACCAGCTAAACTTAAGGGCACATCTATTGATGAAAGGGCACCTCTGCTGCCGCAGGCGCCCTTCTGACAGGAACCGGATACCAACGAGTGGAGATCATGTTCGGACGACGCTGCGCGATACTGTTGTTGAGCCTCGCCTTCGGCCCGCTGTTGCGCGCTGAAAGCCCGCCTTTACCCGATCCGGCGCTGCGCGCCTGCGTGGAAGCCCTGATGACGGAGGAGGGCTGGTCGTCCCCCGGGGAAGTCACCACCATCGAGTGCCACGGTCAAGGCATAGAAACGCTGGGCGACCTGTCCACCTTCACCGCTCTGGAAAAGCTGTCGCTCTACGACAACCGCATCGAACGGGCCGAGCTGTCCGGGCTGACCAACCTCAAGCATCTCAACCTGGCCCGCAACCGCCTCAAACAGGTCTCGATCAGTGAACTGCCCCGGCTGGAAGAGCTGTATCTGTTTCGCAACCAGCTCGGGACCCTGACATTGCGAAACCTGAAGGCGCTCAAGGTACTGCGGGCCAATTCCAACCGCATGCGCCAGTTCAACTACGAGGCCCTGCCGGCCCTGGAAAAGATCTACCTGTTCGACAACGAGATGGAGCATATCGACATTTGCCACCTGCCGGGCATGCATTACATGGACGTCCGGGAAAACCCCATGCCGGATCCTCTCTACGAAGAAATGGACCGGATGACCCAGGTCACCATTCTGCACGATGGGAATGCCGATGACTGGTAAGCGCCGAACGACCCTGACCGGCCTGCTGTTGTTCAGCCTCGGTTGCGGTGCGGCCGAGCATTCGACCGATGTGAGCGCCCGGGCCCGCCTGGCGGATGCCACGGTCGCGGGAGAGTCGGGGCGGGCGGCCTCCCTGCTGCTGCGCGCGCGCATGGCCAGCCGCTGGAACCGGCAGTGGTCCAGCCTGGTGGAGATCGACCATGTCAGCAGTGCCTGGCAAGACGACCACAGCGACGGTCGACGCCTGAACGGCAGACCCCTGATCCCCGATGTCCCCGGTACCGAACTGAATCAACTGGCCCTGCGCTATCGAGGCGCGGAAATCGAAGTCACCCTGGGGCGCCAGCGCCTGGAGTGGGACGATCAACGCTTTCTGGGCAGCGACAGCTTCTGGCAGCAGGATCAGACCTTCGACGCGCTGGCCCTCGAACGACCCCTGCTGATGAGTTCCCGCTGGCAATATCTTTATATCGGCCGGGCGAACCGCATCTTTGGTCGGGGCCGCGACCTGAACCCGCCCGAGAGCGGCTACCCGTCCTACCCGGCCGACGGTAAACCGCCCGGTTACTATCCCGATGATTACAGTCTGGCGGGAGAGCATCGACACGACAGCCACCTAACCCGGCTGGAACTCAATGAGTGGGACTACACCCAACTGGTACTTTACGGCTTGGCCGTGGACAACCGCGACCAGCCGAGCACCTCCAACCACACCCTCGGCGCCCGTTACCGTTTTTCCTACCAGGCGCATCCACTGCGCTACCGGCTGCTGCTGGAGGTGGCCGCGCAGGAGCGGCCCGGCCGCCCTCAGCCTCACTACCATCTGGCGGAACTGGCCGTCGGCTATCAGTCACTGGAAGGGTTGGGGCGTTATGAAGTCCTGGGCTCGGACCAGGGCGAGGGCTTTACCACGCCGCTCGGATCCTCCTATCTCTTTCAGGGGTTTGCCGGCGTGTTCGCGGCCACGCCCGATGACGGGGTGGAAGACCGCTCCCTGCGCCTGAACTGGCGCGCCCACCCCTGGGAGGTGTCCGTCCGCCACCACTGGTTCAGCGCCCAGACCGACGGTCGGGACTACGGCCGCGAGTGGAATATTGAGGTGCAACTCAAACCCGCCCGCCCCCAGGAAATCGCCCTGCGTTGCGCCAATTTTCAGGGGGAATCTCCCTACCTTCCCGACCAGCGACGGGCCTATCTCGATTACCGCTACAACTTCTAATAATAAAAATGCACCTGCACAAACCCCCGGGTGAAGTTCCCCCTCTCGCGCTGGGGAATATCCTCGCCGACGCGGATTCCGCCGCGCAGTTGCACGCTGGCGTAGGGAGTGTATTCCAGCAGAAGCGAATGACGGGTGCGCTCGTTCTCGTCGATGGCGGTGTCCGGGTTCAGCCATTCGGCGGTCAGCTTCAGGTTGTAGCCCTGGGCCAGTTCCCGGTTGAGTTCCACCAGGCTCACTTCCTGCACCTGGGCGATGCCCGGCACGTTGGTGACCGACTCGTCCTCGATGCGACTGAACTCCAGCAGCACCCCATAGCCACCGAGATCAAAACCGCCGAACAGGCTGACCAGCTCGCGCTGCCCCACTTCGGCATCATTCAACACATAGCTGCCACCGGCGCGCCAGTGACGAGTCACGTATTCACCGCGGGTCTGGTATTGAAAATTCCGATCATCGTTGCTCTGGCTGTTGCTGCCATTGCTGAGCGCCACATCAACGCGAAGTCGGTCGAAGTTGAGCCCCAGCTCGACGCCCTGATCGCTGTTATTGAAATCGAATCCGGACGCCTGCCGCACAAAGGCGCTGTCGTCTTCCAGCCGCAGCCCGAAGGGCAGCATCAGGTTGCCCGCCTTCACGCTGTGGTCGCCCAGGCGCATCATGACAAAGGCTTCACGGTTGCGACCGCCACCGGGCAGCAGTTGCTGATCCAGGTACAGCATGACCGGTGAATCCTTGGGCTGGAACGCCAGATACAACTGACCGGTCTGGGTCGTAAAGCTGCGCGCATCGCCGGCTTCATCACCGTCGAAGTCCACCTGGCTGGCGCTGAAGCGCAGATCCGTGCCCAGGCGCAGGCTGTCATTGACCTGGCCTCCATCGAACGCCTCCATGGCGCCGGCCTGGGCGGGCAACTCATGGGCACCGTAATAGGCCCCGTAACTGGAACGCAGACCGCCACCACTGGGATTGACGTGACAGGTGGCACAGGGCTGCCCCGTACGCACCGCCAGATAGGGTTCCGCCTTCAACACCAGAGGCGCGGCCAACAATACCCCGAGGCACAGTAAACGAATCACGCTAGAATGAGATTTCATGGCGAAACAGCCCTCCTTCGGTTCGGTCGCGGTCACCGTCCAGCACACGATGTTGTTGATCCAGCAGGGTCGCGACGGCGGGGTCGTTCACAACGACTTCCACGGCTGTGACCGGGTAGTCCGGCCGGTGCCAGTGAACCCGCAGTTGCTGTCCGTCCTGCAGACTCAGCGCATACTGCTCCGGTGATGCCAGAACGCGTTGACCATCGTTATGGAAATATACCTGCACCGCGTCGGAAAGCGACTCGGCAGACACCGGCCGGCTGAAGCGAAGCGTCGCAACGCCCGGTTCCGAGAGGTGGCTCTGCAGGGCGATACTGGTGGGCGATTCACCCACGCCCTCCCGGGGCGCGCCGTTTTCAATCCAGTCGCGCACCTGGGCAATACGGGTGGCACTGAGCGGGCTCATGCCCAGAGGCATCTGCCCGCCATCAATGCCGTCCGCCCCTTCCAGTTTGCGAAGCAGGTAGCTCGCCTCCGGATCGCCCGGCGCCACACGCAGCAATGAGGGCTGCTGGCCGGAGGGCTGGTTGACCAGAGAATCGTAACTGCTCTGCTCCGAGTCCAGACGCAGGCCCTCGGGCGCCGCGCCACCGGTGTGGCACTGGGCGCAGATGGGACTGAAGATATCCGCCTGCAACTGGGCCAGGGTACCCGGCTCCGGCGGCGTGTCATTGCCGCCATTGCCGTTACCATTCCCACTCTGCGGCAGCCCCTGCTCGTCCAGCCCCTCCCCGGACCCGGCGCCGCAGCCGGCCAACAGGCCGGCGATCAGCAGACACATTGACACTCGCTTCATGACCGTCCCTCCCTGTTACGGCGTGGCGAAGAACCAGGTACCAAAGCCATCGGTAATATCACCGTTGGCATCCCCCGGTGCGCTGTCGCCCGCGTAGAAGTAGAGGGGCTCGTCCTGATAGCGCCACTGGAAGCCGCCCTCCGGGTGCTCGATCACGCTGAAGTCACCGAAGTCGCGGGCATCCGCTGACGCATAGAAGGCGGGCCAGACATCCAGGCAACTGCCTGTGCAATTGGACTGGCCGTCGGTATCTTCGGAGAAGGTATAGAGCGTAAACCCGTGCCGCTCGTTGTCCGGGTCGCCATTGGCGTCCACCAGCATCCCCCAGGCGACAAACAGCTCACCTTCGTCGGGATGGGTGTTGACCGCCACCGGCGGAATCCGGGCAAGGCGCCAGAGGTCATTGACTTCGTCACCACTGACATCACCGGGCTCGGAGTCCCCACTGAAGAAGTACAGTGGCATGCCGTGCAGGGCCCACTGCTGTTCGCCGGAGCCGCGTTCCACCAGGCTGAAGGGTGCGCCCGCTTCGGCACCGTTATGGGCAATCAGCGCCGGCCAGGCGTCCAGGCAGCTGTCGGCGCAATTGGAGACGCCGGGTTCGTCATTATCGAAGGTATAGAGGGACATTCCCTGGGCGGCGACCGCATCGGTCTGCTCCGCCATACCGTCGGGCGTGGCCTGCAGCAGCAGTCCAGCGCCGGCGAAAGCGGGACCCCGCGAGGTGTCCTGAACCAGCCAGGGCAGCGGGCGCGCCAGCTCCCAGTTCTCGATGGCGGCACCATTGATATCCCCGGTCTGGGTATCGCCGGCAAAGAAGTAGAGGGGCATGCCCTGATAGGCCCACTGCATGGCCGTGGCCCCTTCGGTATCCATATCCCGCTCGATCAGACTGAAGGGCGGCTCGGCCACATCGTTCTGCTCCGCCAACAGCGGCGGCCAGTTGGCCAGGCATTGACCATTACAGACAGATTCCCCCGGCTCGTCCATGGCAAAGGTATACAGGGTGTAGCCGTGCCGGTTCTGATTTTCGGCGACAAACACATCGGTCTCGCCGTCGGTTTCGGGCACACCCACAGCAACTTCACCGGTAGCGGTAAAATAGCGCCCCTCATCGGTATTGCTCATTGCATCGCTGAGCCGCGCCGGCTCGGTGACCGCCACCCGCCAGAGATCATTGACGCCCTCGCCATTGATATCGCCGGGCTCGATGTCACCGGCGTAAAAATACAGCGGTTCTCCGCGCAGTGCCCACTGGGTGCTGCCGTCGTCCCGCTCCACAGTGGACAGGGGCGGTTCCACCACCGAGTCGTCGGTGGTCAGCAGCGGCGGCCAGGCCTCCACGCAGTCGGCGTTATTGCAGGCCGACTCACCCGGGTTATCCATATCGAAGGTGTAGAGCGTCATGCCATCCAGTTCGCGGTTTTCTTCCATGAAGGTGCCGCTATCATCGTACAGCACGCGAGCATTGCCATCGGCCGCATAGGTCCCACCAATGAGCGTCACTGTAGTCTGCAGTGGCGTCGGCGCCGGATCCTCCACCGTGCCATTGCCGTTGCCGTTGCCATTTCCGTTAGCGTAACCGTTGCCGTTGCCGTTGCTGTCACCGGAACCGCCACCACCGCCACTACTGCCGCCACAGGCGACCAGGGTCAAAGCACACCAGAAAATCAGGAATCGGAACAAGTTGGAGACTGTCATGGGTCGCACTCCTTTTTCGGATTGAGTCTCCGCAAGTTACGGATCCATCCGAAAAAGGTTGCACCTCTCTACAGGACCGGCCTCAACGGGTACCGTTGCAGCACCTCATAGCGCACTCCACCGGGTTCGGGCAGGCTGGCAAACAGGCTGAACCATTCCACGGGGAACGCACTCGAGCGATAGCGGGCGTGGCGATTCAGGAAAGCCTCAACATCGCCGCCGGAACGGCCAAAGCGGGCGAGGGTAACGTGGGGCCGGAAGTCCTGCTCCGGCGGCTCATAACCCAGAGCCGCCAGACGCTGGTTCAGCTGGGTGTGCAGATGCGCCAGGGGCGCCTCGGGAGTGGCGCCCACCCACAGAACCCGGCTCCGGTACGCCGGACCAAAACAGCCCGCGCTCTGCAACTGCAAAGTGAAAGGCGCCGAAGCCAGGTTGGCGATACCCGCCTGCACATCCGGCACTTGCGAGTCCGGTACGCCACCGATAAACCGCAGCGTCAGATGCAGCTGCTCCGGCGACTGCCAGCGGGCACCAGCCAGCGGAGGCCGCTGTAGCAGCAATCCCAGTTCGGCCTTGATGAGATGCGGCAGCTCCAAACCGATAAACAATCGCACAAGACATCTGCCATCAGCGCAATAATAGAAGAGGAACTTTCGACCGGCTCAGCATTTTTACCGTCACGCTGCCAAACAGCAACTCTTTGAGGCGGCTGTGGCCGAAGGCGCCCATGACGGTCAGCTCGATGTTCTTTTCGCTCTGATAGTCCAGCAGTGCCGTCTCCACACTGCCCTGCAGCCCGGCGACCACCACGTTCAGGCCGGCCGCTTCCAGTTTCTGTGCCGCCTCTTTGAGCAGCGAAGACTCGGCGTGCGCGTCTTTGCTCACATGCACCAGGTGACACTCCATGCCTTTATACAGCGGGCTGGTTGCCACCATGTCCAGGCCTTTGCGCGCCGCGTCGCTGCCGTCGTAGGCCAGCAGGATACGCTCCGGTGCTTTGGTAAACTCGTTGTTGACGATCAGTACCGGTCGATGCATGGCGCGGATCACCGATTCGAGCTGGGCGCCAATCTGTCTGTCCTTGCTCTCGTGGTCTTCACCGCGAACACCCATCACCAGAACACGGATTTCGTCCTCCATGCTGATCAGTGAATCACTGAGCGTGCCGTGCTGCTGGAGCGCCGACACCTCAAACACGCCCTGCTCTTCGGCCCGCTTTCTGGCGTTCTCCAGCATGATCTGGCCCTGCTCGAGCAGCAGCTTGCTGCGCTTGGCTTCCATTTCCGTCAGCTCTTCCTGCAGGGTCTCGCGAGCACCCAGTCCGATGTTGCCGCTGAGATTGGGCTCGGGGCTGTTGCGACGCTCGATGTTGTGCAACAGTTTCAGGGGGTTCTCAACCGTGCGCGACGCCCAGGCGGCATAGTCCACAACAGACTCGCTGTAGGAGGAGCCGTCAATGCATGCCAGGATGGTTCTTCTGTGATTATTCATTAGTGACCTCCAAGGACTTTTTCAATTTCTTCGGGCTTATCGTGCACACCAAAACGGTCGACGATCGTGGCGCTCGCTTCGTTCAGGCCAATCAGCTCCACATCGGCGCCTTCGCGCCGGAACTTGACCACCACCCGGTCGAGCGCACCGACGGCCGAAATATCCCAGAAGTGCGCCCGGCTCAAGTCTATCACCACTTTGCTGACCACTTCACGGAAGTCGAAGTGCGCGGCAAACTTGTCGGCCGAATTGAAAAACACCTGCCCGACCACGCGATAGGTGCGGGTGGTGCCTTCGTCGTCCTTTTCCGAAGCCACATACATGAAGTGGCTGACCTTGTTGGCAAAGAACAATGACGCCAGCAGAACGCCGACAAACACGCCGTAGGCCAGGTTGTGAGTCGCCACCACTACGACAACCGTCGACACCATGACCACGTTGGTAGACAGGGGGTGCTTTTTCAGGTCGACAATCGAGCCCCAGCTGAACGTACCGATCGAGACCATGATCATCACCGCCACCAGAGCGGCCATGGGGATCAGCGACAACCAGGGGCCAAGGAATACCACCATGATCAGCAGGAACACGCCGGCGGCCATACTCGACAGACGGCCCCGGCCACCGGATTTCACATTGATGATCGACTGTCCGATCATGGCACAACCGGCCATGCCACCCAGCAGACCGGAGCCGATATTGGCAATGCCCTGGCCTTTACACTCGCGGTTCTTGTCACTGGGGGTATCGGTCAGGTCATCGACAATCGTCGCGGTCATCATCGATTCCAGCAGACCGACAATGGCCAGTGAAATCGAGTAGGGCAGTACGATCATTAGCGTCTCGAGGTTCAGCGGCACATCCGGCCAGAGGAAGAACGGCAGGGTATCGGGCAGGTCGCCCATGTCACCCACGGTGCGGATATCCAGCCCCAGAAACACGGATACCAGGGTCAACACCAGAATACACACCAGCGGTGAAGGCAGCAGCTTGCCCACATAGGGCACGTAGGGCAGCAGGTAGATGATGCCAAGCCCCGCCAACGTCATGGCGTACACATGCCAGGTCACATCGGTCAGCTCCGGTAGCTGGGCCATGAAAATCAGGATCGCCAGCGCGTTGACAAAGCCCGTCACCACCGAGCGCGAGACAAAGCTCATCAGGTTCCCCAACTTTATGTAGCCGGCAATGACCTGAAGCACCCCGGTCAGGAGCGTGGCGACCAGCAGGTATTGCAGCCCGTGCTCTTTCACCAGCGTCACCATCAGGAGCGCCATGGCACCAGTGGCAGCCGAGATCATGCCCGGGCGACCGCCGACGATGGAAATGATCACGGCAATACTGAACGAGGCGTACAGTCCCACTTTGGGGTCGACCCCCGCGATAATGGAGAAGGCGATGGCTTCGGGAATCAGCGCCAGCGCCACAACGATACCGGCCAGCAGATCGTTTCGAATATTACCGAGCCAGTCTTTCTTGGTGGAGTGTAATAACATGTGGGACATTTCCATTCTTTGATGCAAAGGAACAGCGGAGCGAGAAAATTACAGTGCGAGACACAGGGGTAGCGCAATGCAAAGGCGCTAAAAGCGCCAGCGCAGCCGTGCTGAGACGTTACGGCGGCTAAATACGGTATTGATGAGCAGATCAGAACGCGTTCAACGCCGATGCCGGACGTCTGCCTACGTTGCGCGCTATGGCGGCGTAATAGAAAAAACCGGGCAGGAGGGCATCTTCATTCAGGGGAAACTCTGGAATCGCGTCGATTGAGGCGGCGAAGTATACACAAATGGCTACAAAAATCAATCTGGCCCCCAAAAAGGGGACGGAGGGATTTAATTTTGATCAATTTGCTCAAAAAATAACGCCTCCGTCCCCTTTTTGGTTCAGCGCTTCCAGGGCAGCGGCGGCGCCTGAAGCGGATCGCCTTCAAAACCGGGAACCAGGCCAAAGCGCTCGGAACCCTGTTCCCACTCCTCCTGAGCCCGGCTGATTTCTTCGCGGCTGTGGCCGACAAAATTCCACCACATCAGAATTTCCTCGCCCAGCGGCTCGCCGCCGAGCAACAACAGCCGGGTGCCCGCGCTCAGGGTGACCTCGACACTGCCGCGCTGACCGCCGATGTAGGCTAGCTCATTGCGCCCGAAGGCCTCTCCGTCCACTGTGAGGCCCCCTTCGAGGGCGACCAGACCGTATTCGAACGAGCGCTTCAACGGCAGAGTCAGTTCGCTGTCGCGCGAGGCCCGGTATTCCACTCCAACCAGGGGCGAGAAGGTCAGCGTGGGGGCCGTGCGATCGGCGTACTCGCCCACCAGCAGGGTCGCCTCCACCCCCTCTTCCATCCAGCGGGGCAGGTCCGGGTAGTGATCGAAGCGCGGCTGCGTCTCTGTATCCGCCTCCGGCAGCGCGATCCAGAGCTGCGCGGCGTGCAGTATCGGCTCGGCGCCCACCGCCTCCTCCGTGTGGGCGATGCCGTAACCGGCCGTCATCAGATTCACCTGCCCGGGCTTGACCAGCTGCTCACTGCCCAGACTGTCGCGGTGAAGCACCTCCCCGTCGATCATCCAGGTGAAGGTCTGCAGGCCGATGTGCGGGTGCGGCCCCACCCGGAAGCCGGGCGCATCCTCGGGAAACCGGCTGGGGCCGGCATGGTCGAGAAAACACCAGGCCCCTATGGTGCGCCGCTGCCGGCGGGGCAGAATCCGGTTGACCGGAATGCCGCCCACCTCCGCCAACCGGGGCGTCACCCGCTGTATCTGCCGGCGCCCGTCCAGCGTCGGACACTCCAGAGACGATTCAACGTTTTCCTGCCACTCGGTATTGGTCATAATGAACACCTTCTCTTGAAAAGGGGACGGAGGGAATATTTTTTGAACAATTTGATCAAAATTAAATCCCTCCGTCCCCATTTTTCGCGTCGTCCCCTTTTTGGTACTGATTGAAGAGGCTTTTATGTCGAATCCATCCCATTCACAGCCCACTCGGTGGGGCATCATCGGCGTTGGCGATGTCGCTGAGGTGAAAAGCGGACCCGGTTTTCAGAAAGCGCCGAACTCGGAGTTACGCGCTGTGATGCGCCGCGACGGCGCCAAAGCGGAAGACTTTGCCCGTCGCCACGGCGTGCCCCGCTGGTCGGACGATGCCGACACCCTCTTGAACGATCCCCAGATTGATGCCATTTACGTAGCCACTCCGCCCAACAGTCACAAGCACTATACTCTGGCCGCCCTGGCAGCGGGCAAATCAGTGTATGTGGAAAAGCCGGTAGCGCTGAATGCCGCCGAATGCGAGACCATGATCGCCGCCGAAAACGCTTCGAGCGGAAAACTCTGCGCGGCTCATTACCGGCGCTTTCTGCCCAGCTTCATGCAGCTCAAGCGTCTCCTGGACGAGGGTGCCATTGGCCGGCCCCTGTTGGTTCGACTGGACATGCTCCAGCCGGCAGACTCCAAGCTTATCGCCCAGACCGAAGAAAACTGGCGTCTGAATCCGACCATTTCCGGAGGGGGGCTGTTTCACGACCTGGCGCCACATCAGCTGGACTTGATGCGCCACTGGTTTGGCTCGGTCAAACGCGCCAGCGGGTTTGGCACCAATCAGGGCGGCCACTATGCCGCGGATGACTGCGTCACCGGTTGGGCAGAGTTTGATTCGACAGTAATCCTCCAGGGGCGCTGGCACTTTGCCGTAGCGGAACCCGAAAGCCGCGACCTCTGTGAGATCATCGGAACCAGCGGCCGGATGACGATCAACTTTTTCGGAAAGCAGTGCCTGACACTGTACAACGCTCAAGGCAAACAGACCTTCGAGCTACCCAACCCGCCCCATATCCAGCAACCCATGATTGAGCAGGTGGTTCGTTACTTTCGCGGCGAGCGGGACAATCCATGTTCAATGACTGAGGCCCGGGAGGTGATGGCCCTGATGGACACCTTCAGCAGTCGATAACCCAAAACCGCTAAAAAGGGGACGGAGGGATTTAATTTTGATCAAATTGTTCAAAAAATATTCCCTCCGTCCCCTTTTTGGGGTTGTTCAAAAAATATTCCCTCCGTCCCCTTTTTGGGGTTAGCCCCAGATTCCGTAGACGACGGCGAGCGCGCTTGCGCCGGTCAGTGTGAATGCCAGCAGTGCCAGGACCCCATCCCGGCTGATCAGCGCCAGGCCGAACAGCGTCAGGACCGCACCCGCCAGATTCGCGCTGAACGGGATGAACTCCATGGCGGGCATCATCAGAGCTACGGCCAGTGTGGCCAGCGCCACAAAACGGATTTGGATATAGCCCCGTATCAGAAATGTCAGGCGAGGCTTGACCAGACGATCGATAAAGCGCGCCGGTTTACGCGACAGATCGACCGCTCTGTTCAATGTCCGGGTGCGAACCGAGCGTCGCAGCATCCACCCGGGCAACCAGAAGTGTTCCTTGTGCAGCATCAACTGAATCGCGAACACAAACACCATCAGAGCACAGAGGGTGGGTACGCCGGGAATATCGCCGATGATGGGTGCCAGGACAATGAGCCCTACCAGAAGCAACAGCGGCCCGAACGACCGCTCCCCAACCGCACTGAGAATGTCATCGACAGTGACCGCCTCCCGGTCTTTGCCCGCGTCGACCACGCGGTCCATCACCTCTTCCAGTGTCGCTACGTGTTCTTCGGTATCCAAAGGGTTGACCCTCTTCTGATCCTCTCAGGAAACTGACCTCAAGAAATCAGCTGACAACAAAGTACAGAAAGTGCATGACCACAACGACACCCGTCAGTTGCCAACGCAGCATCGCATAATAAGTGGGGTAGAGCTTTTCCACCCCCGCCATCAGTTCATACAGGCGCAACAGTAAAAACAGCCCGCCCTGGATCAACAGCACCTGGGCGGGGAACAGGGCAAAACTGATGAAGCTGACCACCGGGAAGGCAACCACGACGACAGCCCTGACCGAGGGCTGGGCCGGGTGGTACAACACGGGCCACAGCACGCCGGCCATAAACCCGAGAATCAGGCAGCTGTAGAGCTGAAACAGCAGCAGCGCCTTTCCCGAGTCCATAAACGGCGTCATCCCCATCACGGGCAGCAGTACAAAAGGCACCAACCCGCCGTAACCCAAGACTCTGATCGTGTTCATTCCACGCTCCTCGTAGTAATGCCTCTGACTTGATTCACCGGCCCGGGCGGCTGAAACCGTCCGATACCGGGATTATAGGTCCTGGTAGCCTGCGCGGCTAATCCGGGAACCGTACCGTCCACTGTCTACCGGGACAGCTAGAGCAAATAACTCACCTATTCCCCAGGATAGGGAGTATAAGGGTACTCAGCTGTACCCAGGCAGCCAATCCAATCACCATACGGAAATCTCCTTCCCCAAGAACACTCCTGCTCCTTAGCGCGGAACTAGAGCAACGGCACGATCGTACCCGGAACGGGTCCGCATTGCTCCCTTATCGAGATTTGCCCACAAGGGCCGACCTCCCACAAAAAGTTGAACATGATGAAACTTTTCGATCAATCGAAGACATTCGCGCGTCTTGCCATTTTGCTGATGGTGGCGTCTATTGCCGCTTGCGGCGGTAGTAACAACGACAATAACGACAGAGACACCGACCAGGATCAGGACCCCGATCCGGAAACCGCCGCTCTGGAAATCATTGCTACAAGCCCCGACAACGACACAACCGGCGTGGAAACCAACCGGAACATTACCGCTACGTTCAATCGGACCATCGATGCTGACACCCTCGATAGTTTCAGCTTCACCGTGGAAGGCATGAACGAGGCACCGGTAAACGGCGTCGTCACCTTTGATGCGGCAAACGATACCGCGACTTTCACACCAGAGGGCGACCTGGGTGCCGAAACCGTCTATGAAGCCACGATCACCACCGGTGTTGAAGATGCTGAGGGCATCGCTCTGGAAAACGATTTTGTCTGGCAGTTCACCACCAGCTCGGCCTCCGACGAAACGGCCCCCAGCGTCACCGGTACCGACCCGACTGATGGCGCTACCGGTGTCCCCCTTAACCGGAACGTAACCGCCACCTTCAGCGAAAACCTGGATTCGACCACCCTCACCACCCAGAGCTTTGTAGTGGCCGATGCCGACGGCAATGCCGTTGCTGGCGAAGTGAACATCGTTGGTACCACCACGGCCGTATTCAATCCGGAAAACAACTTTGAAAGCGACAGTGTGTATACCGCCACCCTCATGACCGACGTCACAGACCTGGCCAATCCTGCCAACGCCCTGGCCGCTGACTATGTGTGGAGCTTCACCACAGGCGCGACCGCCGCCGAAGGTCCGGCGCCTGTTGTTCTGGGCACTGCCGGTGACTACGTCGTTCTGGCAAAATCGGAAATCACCACCACCGGTACCACTGCCATTGTGGGCGACCTCGGTATCAGCCCGGCGGCCCGCTCCTATATGACCGGTTTTGATGAAACGCTCGATGCCAGCACCGAGTTTGCCACCTCCGCCCTGGTGACCGGCAGCCTCTACGCAGCCAGCATGACAGAGCCCACGCCCACCAACCTGACCACCGCCATCAGCAATATGGAAACGGCTTACATCGATGCGGCCGGCCGTTCAAATCCGGATCACACCGAGCTGGGTGCCGGCGACATCAGTGGCATGACGCTCGAGCCGGGGCTCTACAACTGGGGCACCAACCTTCTGATCGCCTCGGATATCACCCTGTCGGGCAGCGACAATGATGTCTGGATCCTGCAGGTTGCCCAGGACCTGACGGTCAGCAATGACGTCACCATCACCCTCGAAGGCGGTGCATTGCCGGAGAACATTTTCTGGCAGGTTGCCGGTCAGGTGACTCTGGGGACCACCTCGGATGTGAAGGGAATTATTCTGAGCAAAACCAAAATCGTGTTGCAGACCGGCGCCGTGCTGAACGGCCGAGCTCTGGCACAAACAGCGGTAAACCTGGATGCCAATGCGGTGACCCAACCGGCTCAGTAAGAGCGACGGCTCGACGGACAGGGAAGTTCATTACAGGGAGGTTCTGTAAAACAAAAAAAGGGGCGACTGCTTGGCAGTCGCCCCTTTTTTTGTTTCGCGGTTCACAACGGCATCAGTCGTTAGCGCGCTGCTCCAGAATATCGACCGCGGGCAGTGTGTTGCCTTCCACAAATTCCAGGAAAGCACCGCCACCGGTGGAGATGTAGGAGATCTTGTCGGCCAGGTTCCACTTGTCGATGGCCGCCAGAGTGTCGCCGCCACCGGCGACCGAGAAGGCGTCGCTCTCGGCAATGGCGTCGGCTACGACTTTGGTGCCCTTGGCAAAGGCGTCAAACTCAAACACGCCACAGGGGCCATTCCACAGAATGGTTTTGGCGTTTTTCAGTATTTCGGCTACTTTGGCTGCAGTCTCGGGACCGTAATCGATGATTTCCTCATCCGCCGCCACTTCATCCACCTTTTTCACTTTGGTGGGCGTGTCGTTGGCCCAGTCATCAAAGCCGGCCGTGGTGGTACGCACGTCGGTGGCGTAGATCACTTCGGTGGTGTTGGTCAGACGCTGGGCTTCGGGAATCAGGTCTTTCTCGTGCAGAGAGTTGCCCACCTCGTAACCTGCGGCCGCGACAAAGGTATTGGAAATACCGCCGCCCACGACCAGCGTGTCGGAGATCTTGGACAACGCATCCAGTACGCTCAACTTGGACGACACCTTGGCGCCGCCCACAATGGACACCAGCGGGCGATCGGGATTGTCCAGCACCTTGCCCAACGCATCCAGCTCTCTGGCCAGCAGCGGGCCGGCACAGGCGATGGGCGCGTACTTGGCGACACCGTGGGTCGAGGCCTGCGCACGGTGCGCGGTACCAAAGGCATCCATGACAAACACGTCGCACAGCTTGGCCATTTTTTTGGACAGCTCGTCGTCGTTGGCTTTCTCGCCCTTGTTGAAACGGACGTTTTCCAGCAACACCACATCGTGCTCGCCCATATCGACGCCATCGACCCAGTCGCGGATCAGGGGAACTTCTTTGCCCATCTGCTCGGACAGTGCTTTGGCCACGGTTGCCAGCGAGTCTTCTTCATTGAACTCGCCCTCTTCGGGACGGCCCAGGTGCGACATCACCATGACTTTCGCGCCCATTTCCACCGCCTGCCTGATGGCGGGGACGGCCGCGTCCAGGCGCACGGTGCTGGTGATCTTGCCATCGCGGATCGGCACGTTCAGGTCTTCGCGAATCAGTACGCGCTTGCCTGACAGATCCTGGTCTTGCATTCTTTTTACGGTCATGTCTTGCTCCAGATTGTTCCATTCAAGTGGCCGGCAAACCCGGCCACTTGTGCAACGTCATTGCCACTTGTGAAGTGGCAGAGTGTTACAACAGTTTTTCAGCGGTCTCGGCAATGTTCTCGCCGGTGAAGCCGAAGTGCTTCATCAGGTCGCCGCCCTTGCCGGACTCACCGAAGATGTCCAGTGTGACGGTGGCGCCGTCCAGACCCACGTACTTGCGCCAGTGGTCGCCGTGCGCCGCTTCCACCGCAACCCGGGCTTTGACGGCACGCGGCAGTACCTGCTCGCGATAGTCCTCACCCTGCTGATCGAAGGTGCTGGTGCTGGGCATGGAGACCACACGAACCTTGCGTCCCTTGTCGCCGAGCAGCTTGGCCGCGTCCAGCGTGGGGGTCACTTCCGAACCGGTCGCCATCAGGATCACTTCCGGCTGGCCATCACAATCGCGCAGGATATACCCGCCGCGAGCGATCGCCGCCACCTGTTCGGGAGTACGATCGACCGCTTTCAGCCCCTGACGGCTGAATACCAGAGCACTGGGGCCATCGCGACGCTCGACGGCGGTTTTCCAGGCCGTGGCGGTTTCGGTCGCATCACAGGTGCGCCAGAGGTTCATGTTGGGCGTGGCGCGCAGCGTGGCCATGTGCTCGACCGGCTGGTGCGTCGGGCCATCTTCGCCCTGACCGATGGAGTCGTGGGTGTAAACGAAGATGTTGGGCAGCTTCATCAGTGCGGACATGCGCACGGCGTTGCGCGCGTAATCCATGAACATCAGGAAGGTGGCACCGTAATTGATGAACCCGCCGTGAGCGGCAATGCCGTTCATGATGGCGCTCATGCCGAACTCGCGCACGCCGTAGTAAATGTAGTTGCCCGCGGGATCTTCTTTGGTGATGGGCTTGGAGCCGGACCAGATGGTCAGGTTGGAGCCCGCCAGGTCGGCCGAACCACCGAGCAGTTCCGGCAACACTTCACCAAAGGCTTCGATGGATTTCAGTGAGGCCTTGCGGCTGGGCATTTCTTCGCCCGCATCCTGGCACTCCTGAATCAGGGCTTCGGCCTTGGCGGCAAACTCTTTGGGCAGTTCGCGCTTGATCACGCGGCGCTCGAATTCAGCGGCCAGTTCAGGATGCGCCTTTTTGTAGGCGTCAAAGCGCTCGCTCCAGCTGCTCTCAGCCGCCTTGCCCTTCTCTTTGGCGTCCCAGCCTTCGTAGATGTCACCGGGGATTTCAAAGGGGGCGTGAGTCCAGCCCAGCTCTTTGCGTGCCAGCTCCACTTCCTCATCGCCCAGAGGCGCGCCGTGAATACCCTTGGTACCTTTCTTGTTGGGCGAGCCAAAGCCGATGACGGTTTTACAGCACAGCAGAGTGGGCTTGTCGGTTTCCGCCTGCGCTTTTTCGATGGCGGCCTTCACGGCTTCCGGGTCATGACCGTCGACATCGGGGATCACGTGCCAGCCATAGGCTTCAAAGCGCTTCGGGGTATCGTCGGTGAACCAGTTTTTCACTTCACCGTCGATGGAAATGCCGTTGTCGTCGTAGAAGGCAATCAGCTTGCCCAGACCCAGGTGGCCCGCCAGCGAACCGGCTTCATGGGAAATGCCTTCCATCATGCAGCCATCACCCATGAACACATAGGTGTAGTGGTCGACGATGGTGTGACCGTCGCGGTTGAATTGCGCGGCCAGGTTCTTCTCGGCCAGCGCCATGCCCACGCCGTTGGCAAAACCCTGCCCCAGCGGACCTGTGGTGGTTTCAACGCCCGGGGTATAACCCAACTCAGGGTGACCCGGCGTTTTGGAGTGCAGCTGGCGGAAATTGCTCAGCTCTTTCATGGGCAGATCGTAGCCGGTCAGGTGCAGCAGAGAGTAGACCAGCATGGAGCCGTGGCCATTGGACATGACGAAGCGGTCGCGATCGACCCAGTCGGGGTTCTGCGGGTTGTGCTTCATGAAGTCGTTGTAGAGGACTTCGGCAATGTCGGCCATGCCCATGGGGGCGCCGGGGTGGCCGCTACCGGCCTTTTGAACGGCGTCCATACTCAGGGCGCGAATGGCATTGGCTAGTTCGATACGTGTAGGCATCTAATGAAAGCTCCTTGGATGATTGAATGTTCGTTGTCTAAATGGCCTTAAAACCGGCGCAGCGCCTCACATCTGACTGTTGAGCAAGCGCCGCCGTCTGTTGCCCGAACCACAGCCTTAGAGACTTGCGAGCGGGATCCGCGACATCAAGGCCGCCAATTGTATGACATTTACCAGCAGAATTTAACTGGCCTTGTCATTTATCGTTGATCGGGGAGTGCAGGACATTATAAAACGCCCTATTTTCCCCTACCCGGGGCTCCCCGTAAAGGCTTGTTATGGTTATTTGGACAATATCACAGTGTGCCGCCCGGCTTCACAGACCCCAAAACCTATATCAAAATATTTTGATATAGGTTAAAAGCCCTGTTAGACTCCAACCCCATGAATCATGCTCACGCCCTCAAACCCGAGGCTCCCAGCGCCATCCCGGACCAGCTTCCGACCCTGCTCAAGGCCGCCGGAGACCCCTTGCGCCTGGACATTCTGCGGGTAATGGCGCGGGATTCGTTCGGCGTACAGGAGCTTTGCCAGCTGCTGGAGAGCAAGCAGTCCGGCATGAGCCACCACCTCAAGGTGCTGACCAATGCCGGCCTGCTGACCCCGCGACGGGAAGGCAATTCGATTTTTTACCGGCGCGCCTATTTTCCGCCGGACAATCCTCTGGCGGCCCTGCAGCAGCAGCTTTTTGCCACATTGGACGCCGAGCCGCTGCCCGCAAGACTGGCCGAGGGCCTGCGCGAGCTTCGCCAGGAGCGGGCCCAGGCCTCGCGGCACTTTTTTGCCGAGAACGCGCACAAATTCCGCGCCCAGCAGGACCTGATCGCCAGCTACCCGGTGTATTCAGAGCAGGTCGAGCAGCTGCTCGCCAACACCCCGGTGCGCTCCCGCCGGGTCGCACTGGAAGTGGGACCGGGCGAGGGGGAATTTCTGGGCGCCCTAGCCTCGCGCTTTGAGCGGGTGATCGCCCTGGACAACGCCACCAGCATGCTGGAGCGGGCCCGGGCACTGACCGAGACCCAGAAGCTGGAGAACATCGAGTTCATTCTGGGCGATACCCGCCGTCTGGCCGAAGAAGGCGTGCGGGCCGATTGCATCGTGGTGAACATGGTGCTGCATCATACGCCCTCGCCCGCGGACATTTTTCACGACTTGAGCGAGGCCCTTGCGCCCGGCGGCGCATTGTTGATCACAGATCTGTGCCGACACGAGCAGAGCTGGGCGCGCGAAGCCTGCGGTGATCTCTGGCAAGGCTTCGAGCCCGACGATCTATCACGCTGGGCCACCGATGCCGGCCTTACCGAGGGGCAGAGCGTCTACTTTGCGCTGCGCAACGGTTTCCAGGTTCAATTACGACAGTTTTTCCACACTACGACATCATCCACACAAGGAGCCACGCATGGCTGAATACTCGTTGTTTACGTCGGAGTCCGTTTCCGAAGGCCATCCCGATAAGCTGGCCGACCAGATCTCCGACGCGGTCCTCGATGCGATTCTCACCGACGACCCCAACGCCCGGGTCGCGGTTGAAACCCTGGTGAAAACCGGCATGGCGATCGTCGCGGGCGAGGTGCGCACCTCCACCTACGTCGATCTGGAGGATCTGATCCGCGAGGTGATTAACGATATTGGTTACACCTCCAGCGACGTCGGCTTCGACGGCGCCTCCTGTGCCGTACTCAATGCCATCGGCAAGCAGTCCTCGGACATTGCCATGGGCGTGGACGAGAACGAAGTCTCGGCCAAGGACCAGGGCGCGGGTGACCAGGGCCTGATGTTCGGCTACGCCACCGATGAGACCGATGTGTTGATGCCGGCCCCGATTTACTTCGCCCACCGTCTGGTGGAGCGCCAGGCCGAGCTGCGCAAAAACGGCACCCTGCCCTGGTTGCGCCCAGACGCCAAAAGTCAGGTGACCCTGCGCTACGACGACGCAGGCCGACCGGTGGCGGTGGATGCGGTGGTGCTGTCCACCCAGCACAATCCGGACATCAGCCAGAGCGCCATTCACGAGGCGGTGCGCGAGGAAATTCTCGAACACGTACTGCCACAAGAGTGGCTGCACGGCGATACCCGTTACCACATCAACCCGACCGGCCAGTTCATCATCGGCGGCCCGGTGGGGGACTGTGGCCTGACCGGCCGTAAAATCATCGTCGACACCTACGGCGGCATGGCCCGTCACGGCGGCGGCGCTTTCTCGGGCAAAGACCCGTCCAAGGTCGACCGGTCGGCCGCCTACGCGGGCCGCTATGTGGCGAAGAACATTGTCGCCGCCGGTCTGGCCAAGCGCTGTGAAATCCAGATTTCTTACGCCATCGGTGTGGCCGAACCCACGTCCATCTCCGTAAACACTTTCGGCACCGGCAAGTTGCCGGACAATGAAATCGCCAGGATCGTGCGCGAACATTTCGATCTGCGCCCCAAAGGCCTGATCGACATGCTGAACCTCAAGCGCCCGATTTACCGGGCAACAGCCGCCTACGGCCACTTCGGACGCGAGCTCCCCGACTTTACCTGGGAGAAAACCGATAAGGCCGAGCAGTTGAAGAAGTATTTGTAGAAGCGTCGCGTGGGGTTGTGGCGGATGCGCCTTAGGCTTATCCGCCCTACATGAACGCCGAGGTATACGTAGGGCGGATAAGCTGTAAGCGCATCCGCCATCACCCAACCCAACACTCGCACCCAAACCAGATTTTAATGTTTAACCGGAGTAAACCATGAACATAGCCGCCAACTTTACCGACTACCGAGTCGCCGCCAAAACCGCCGAAGAATTTGAAAAGGCCGCCCAGTACGGGCGCCGCGAAATCGATATCGCCGAAGGCGAAATGCCCGCCCTGATGGCCCTGCGCCGCAAGTACCGCGACGAGAAGCCCCTGCAGGGCGCGAAGATCATGGGCTGTATTCACATGACCATTCAGACCGCCGTTCTGATTGAAACCCTGGTGGAACTGGGTGCGGAAGTCCGCTGGGCCTCATGCAACATTTTCTCCACCCAGGACCACGCCGCCGCCGCCATTGCCGCTGCCGGCATCCCGGTGTTTGCCTGGAAGGGCCAGACCGAAGAAGAGTTCTGGTGGTGCATTGAGCAGACCATTCTGAAGGACGGAAAAGTGTGGGATTCCAATATGATTCTGGACGACGGCGGTGACCTGACCGGAATCATGCACGAAAAATATGCCGAACAACTGGACAAGATTCACGGCATTTCGGAAGAGACCACCACCGGTGTTCACCGTCTGCTGGACATGCTCAAAAAAGGCGAGCTGAAAGTACCGGCCATCAACGTGAACGATGCCATCACCAAAAGCAAGAACGACAACAAATACGGCTGCCGCCACAGCCTGAACGATGCCATCAAGCGTGGCACCGACCACCTGATGGCCGGCAAGAAAGCGCTGGTGATCGGCTACGGCGACGTGGGCAAAGGCTCTGCCGCCTCTCTGCGCCAGGAAGGCATGATCGTGAAAATTACCGAAGTCGATCCCATCTGCGCCATGCAGGCCTGCATGGACGGCTTTGAAGTGGTCTCGGCCTACAAGAATGGCGAGAACACCGGTAAGGACGAAGACGTGAACCACGCGGTGCTGAGCACCACCGATCTGGTGGTCACCACCACCGGTAACGTCAACGTATGCGACTCGGCCATGCTCAAGGCCCTGAAAAGCAGCGCCGTGGTCTGCAACATCGGCCACTTCGACAGCGAAATCGATACCGCCTACATGCGCAAGAACTGGCACTGGGAAAAGATCAAGCCTCAAGTGCACAAGATCTACCGGGACAAGGACAGCAACGATCACCTGATCCTGCTCTCCGAAGGGCGCCTGGTGAACCTGGGCAACGCCACCGGCCACCCCTCGCGCATCATGGACGGCTCCTTCGCCAACCAGGTACTGGCCCAGATGCACCTGTTCGAGCGCAAGTTTTCCGACCTGCCCAAGGACCAGAAAAAAGAGCACCTGTACGTGAAGGTACTGCCCAAAAAGCTGGACGAAGAAGTGGCCAAAGACATGGTGGAAGGTTTCGGTGGTGTGATCACCAAACTGACCGCGCAGCAGGCCGAGTACATCGACGTGCCGCAGGAAGGGCCCTTCAAGCCGGAAAGTTACAAGTATTAATTGAGCCTTCGTAGGGTGGGCTCCGCCCACCTTCAAGACTACCGGTTCGGTGGGCAGAGCCCACCCTACCCAAAAGACCAAAGAGCACCACCCAAAATGACCGACACCGATCAACCACATTTGAGTTTTGAATTCTTCCCGCCCAAAACACCCAAGGGCCGGGAGAAACTGTTGAACGTGCGCCAGAAACTGTCTGAATTTGAACCGGACTACTTCTCCGTCACCTACGGCGCGGGCGGCTCCACTCGGGACAACACCAAAGGGCTGGTCAAACACTTCCACAACGAAGGTGTGCCCGTTGCGCCCCATCTCTCGTTTGGCGGCGACGACGAAGAGACCATCAAGGCGCTGATTGCCGAATACAAGGAGGCGGGCATCACCCGCATGGTGGCGCTGCGTGGCGACATGCCCTCGGGCGTGGGCGGCGGCTATGAAATGATTTACGCCAATGAGCTGGTGGCCTTCATCCGCAAGCACTTCGGCGATCACTTCCACCTGGCCGTGGCAGCCTATCCGGAAATTCATCCGCAGGCGAAAAGCTATGACGACGACATCAGATACCTGAAAGGCAAGTTCGATGCGGGCGCCGACAGCGGTATTACCCAATACTTCTACAACCCGGATGCCTATTTCTACTTCATGGACCAGTGCCACAAGGCGGGCATCACCCAGCCCATTTATCCGGGCGTGATGCCCATCATCAACTTCCAGAACCTGACCCGGTTCTCCGACGCCTGCGGCGCCGAGATTCCGCGCTGGTTGCGCAAGCGCCTGGAAGCCTACGGCGACGACAGCGCCAGCATCAAGGCCTTTGGCGAAGAGCTGGTGACCGAGCTGTGTGAAACCCTGCTGGACAACGGCGCGCCGGGCCTGCACTTCTACACCATGAACCAGTACGAACCGGTGGCCAACATCGTCAAGCACCTGGGCCTGCAGCCCGAGTAAACGACCGGCGTAGGGTGGGCTCCGCCCACCTTCACACCTCAACCGAATACCACCCCAGATCAACTGTAGGGTGGGCTCCGCCCACCTTCACACGTCAACCTAAGCCGCCCGGACCCTATAAAGTCAATTTGACTCTCAGATGCCCACCGACTAGAGTTCACGGCACCAAAATCACTACAGGACCCCACCGTGGACACGATCGAACAGCTGCTCGACGCTTTCTTCAGTTTCAAAGCCTATGTGATGCTGCCCGCGATTATTTTCATCATCGCGCTGGCGGTGCGGCTGCCGTTCAAGAAATCCCTGTTGAGCACCATCGAGCTGGCGGTGGGTTTCGCCGGGGTGTTCATTGCCTTCGACTTCTTTGTCGCCAACATCAAGCCGGCGGTCGAGCAGCTGATGGTCATCCGGGGCCTGGAGTACAACGTGCTCGATGTGGGCTGGCCCCCACTGGCCGCCATTACCTGGTCCTCTCCCCTGGCGGCGCTGTCCATTCCGCTGATTCTGTTTCTGAACATTTTCATGCTCGCCGTGGGCTGGACCCGCACCGTCTACATCGACCTGTGGAACTACTGGCATTTCGCCCTGATCGGCGCCCTGGTGATGGCCACCAGCGGCAGCATGGTGTTGGGACTCTCGGCCACGCTATTGTTGGCGGTGTACTGCTTCAAGCTCACCGAATGGACCGCGCCGGATGTGCAGCGGGAGCTGGGGCTTGAGGGCGTGTCCGCCTCGCCGGTCTCGGTCAACGGCATTGTGCCCTATACCGCCTGCATCAACTGGGTGTTTGATCGCATCCCCGGCTTCAACCGGTTGTCCTACAACCCGGAGAAGGCCGCGATCAGCCACGACGTGCCGGCCGCCGACGAAGAGGAAGGCCAGGACAAAGATCACTCCATGAGCTGGCTGGCGTTTTTCAGCGAACCGATGGTGATCGGCATTCTGATCGGCCTGATGCTGGCCCTGGCGGCCGGATACGACACCAAGCAGACGCTGGAGCTGGCGGTGCATATCGCGGCGGTGATGTTCCTTCTGCCCAAAAGCGCCGGGCTGATCGGTGAGGCCATGATGCCCATTACACATGCGCTGCGCGCCCAGGTGGAGCGGCGTTTTCCGTCCCGGAAAAATCTGGTGGTCGCACTGGATACCGGCTTTCTGATGAGCCACAAGTCAGTGATCGTCACCGGTCTGATTCTGATGGTGGTCGCCGTAGCGATTGCTCTGGTATTACCTGGCAACCGGGTACTGCCGCTGGGTGATCTGCCCAACCTGATTTCGGTGATGTCGATCTCGGTATTGATGTTCCGGGGCAATGTCATCCGCGCGGTGCTCGCGGGCATTCCGGTGATCATCACCTTCCTGCTGATCTCCACTCACCTCGCTCCGCTCTATACCGAGCTGGCCAACCAGACCTCCGGTTTTGATGCCGAAGGGCTGGGGCTGATCACCGCCTTTACCGACGGTGGGCATCAGGTTCGCTATCTGTTGTTCCAACTCTATCAGGGTAACCCTTGGGCCGTGGGCGGTGTGGCAATTCTGTTGTTGATGATGCTTGCCACCTGGCGGCGCTGCAAGCAGATGCAGCGTCAGTAACAGCAAGCGGGGAGGCTGGACTGCGACCAGCTCCCCGTTGTGATTAATGCAGAGTCAATCAGGACGTCAGTGCCTGGGCTATGGACCGCTTGGGCGCAATGGGAACGTCCCGATGCAGCCGATCGGCGATATCATCCACCGATATCACACCTCGGATATGGTGCTGGTCACGATCCAGAACCAGGCAGTGAGTTTCACCTGATTCGCGCAATGCCTGAACCAGATCGCCAATAGTGGCTGATTTAAGCGCCTCGTAATCCAGTGCGGGGACTGCGCTCCTGGGCAGCATCATGTCTGACGCCGAGACCTCGCTCCGATCAACCCCCTGAAGCGTTTGAGCCACCAGGATGTGTTGCTCTGACAGGCGCTCCGTCGTCAACAATCCGACAAATTCCTGCCGCTTATTCACCACCAGCTTGCAGCTCGCGCCTTCCATGACCATCAACTTGGCAACACCAACCGCGGCCACATCGGCATCGATGGTGTAGGGCTTATGGATACGATAATCAGTCATCAGCGATAGCGCGGGAGACTGTTCATCCAGGTCTGCAAACTCTCGTGGCTGGACTAGATGATCAACCGGCTCCAACCGATAAACATTGAGTGGTTTCATGGTAACTGCCTCTTGGACGAGCGACCCTATGTGGCACTCGTCAATATTCGAAGGGTGGGCCATTGCCCGGGTTTTGTATTGCAATCGAACCTAGAGGCAAGCAGGAGAAGCGCGGGCAGGAGGACGTTCGGAGGGGCGGGCTACCACCGGTTGAAGCGGTAGCGCCTTCCCGGACGTGTGCGGCAGCGTCGACACCGAGACCAGCACGAGGGGCGTCATCCCTTCATCCGTCTCGGTATCAGAGGGTTGATCCGAAAGCGACGACCACTCCCCGGGGGTTAGTGAAAACGACTTGGCCGCTCCCTCTTTAACCCCATGGTCCTGCCCCATCGCCACCACCATCGGAGCCGAAAGCGTCGCCCCCAACAACAGGGCTGTGAACAGGGTAAGTAGCGAGCGGTGGATCATAGGGCTACCGGTAGCGTTTTAAACACATTGATGTTAACCATAGCGAAGCGCACTCTGGCACGCAAGTGCCTTAACAACACTTTAGATTACTATGTTGAAGTGAGGCCAAGGATTCAACCCCACGCCAACACCATTTTACGCCTTCGCCGGGGCTCTATATTGTCAATTGACGGCCTGCCCTCCTAAGATGAAAGCGTTATGCCGACCCTAATGCAGTTTCTCAGACGCTCTGTCTCACCCAATCTGTTTGCCATTGCGCTGACCGCTTGCGCGTCCCTGACGCTCTATCGGTGGTCGCCGCTATTGGTCTGTGTTCTTCGGGTCGGAAAACCAGGGGTACAACGCGGGCAGTATCAACAAGGTCAGTATGGTCGCTGTGACCAGTCCGCCAATGACCACCGCCGCCAGTGGACGCTGCACTTCACTGCCCGTCCCGGTGGCAAACAACAACGGCGTCAAGCCCAGGCCGGTGGTGACGGCGGTCATGATGACCGGGCGCAAGCGCGCCATCGCGCCCTGAACACAGGCTTTTGTCATGGGTACACCATCGCGCACCAACTCGTTCAGGTAACTGACCAGCACCAGGCCGTTCTCCAGCGCAATGCCAAACAGAGCGATGAAACCCACGGAAGCCGGTACCGACAGGCTCAGCCCTGCCAGCCACAGCGACACAATACCGCCGACCAGCGCCAGAGGAATATTGAGCATGATCAGCAGCGCATTGCGCAGTGAACCGAAGTTCGCGTACAGCATGAAAAATACCAGCGCCAAGGTAATCGGAACCACCACCATCAGGCGTTTGTTGGCCTGCTGCTGAAGTTCGAATTGCCCGCCCCATTTCAGGAAATAGCCTGGAGGAAGGTCCACCTGCTCGGCAATGACCCGGTCCGCCTCGGCCACATAGGAGCCAATATCCCGGCCACGCACATTGGCCTGAACGGTGATAAAGCGTTGGTTGTTCTCCCGGGTGACTTGCCGTGGACCAACCACTTCTTCCACGCTGGCCAGTTCGCTGAGAGGAATCTGCTGGCCCTGTTCGTTGCGAACCTTCAGGTCCCGAATGACGTCGGTTCGGTCTCTTGAAGACTCTTCCAGGCGTACGTAGATATCGAACCGGCGAATACCTTCGAACACCTGACCGGCACTGTCGCCGCCCACGGCAATGCGGATGGTTTCCTGCACCTCCGACACATTCAGGTTATAGCGGGCAATGGCCTCCCGGTCCAACTTGATTTGCACCTGGGGCGTACCACCCACCTGGTCCTTCTGCACGTCTTCCCCACCAGCGACACGACGCATGACCTCGGCGATCTCCGTGGCTTTGCGGTCGAGAACGCTGAGGTCATCACCAAAAAGCTTCGCGGCCAGTTCGGCTTTGGTGCCGGTCAACAGTTCGTCCACGGCGGCGGCGATAGGCTGGGTAAAGTTGAACTTGGTGCCCGGAAAGTCTTCGAACTCGGCACTCATGGCAGAGTATAGGCCATCAAGCGTCTCGGCCGTCTGCCACTGGTCTTTGGGCTTGAGCCCGACAAAAATTTCCGCGCTGTTCACCGGGTCAGCGTGCGCGCCCACTTCACCGCGCCCTATGCGTGTCACTACCTGAGTCACCTCGGGAAAGCGTTCCAGAAGCTGGCGCTCAAACAGCGTCATGGACTGTTTGGCTTTATCCAGGGAGATGGAGGGTGCCATGGTGGCTCGAATCAGCAAGTCCCCCTCGTTGAATCGGGGCACAAACTCCGAGCCGAGACGCGGACCGACAGCCACCCCGACCGCAAGAACAGCACCGGCGATAGTCACCCCAATCCAGCGGCGCTGAATAATACCGTTCAGGAGTGGTCGGTACCCACGGGCGATAAAGCCAATCAACCCGCCAGGCTCACTGGAGGATTGGCCCGATTTCGGACGACGCATTAACAGTGAGGCCGCCACCGGCGCCACCACCAAGGCGAAAATCAAGGAGCCCACCATGGCCAGCGACACGGTGTAGGCCAGGGGGCGGAAGGTCGCGCCTTCCACGCCCTGCAAGCTGAACAGGGGCAGAAACACCACGATGATGATGCTGATGGCGAACAATATCGGTCGGGCTACCGCTTGACTGGCTCGCGCCACAATGTGCAGGCGCGACTCATCTGGGGAGGATTCACGCAAGAGCCGGTCAATGTTCTCCACTACGACCACGGCACCGTCCACCATCATACCAATGGCAATCGCCAGGCCACCGAGAGACATGAGGTTGGCGGAAATCCCAAACCACTTCATGGCAATTAATGCCAGACACACCGAGAAGGGAATCGACAAGGCCACCACCAGGCTGGGGCGCCAACCGCCCATAAAGGCGAGCAACACGATCGCAACCAACGCAATACCCTGCAACAACGCATTGGTAACGGTGGAGACGGCGGCTTCAACCAGCTGTGCCTGATCGTAATACGGACTGACTTCAATGCCTTCCGGCAAATTGGCGTTAATGGTTGCCAGCTCGTCCTTCACGGCACTGATCACGTTGGAGGTGTTGGCGCCAATCAGCTTGAGCACCATGCCGACCACGGCTTCGCCTTTGCCATCCTTGGTGGTCAGCCCCCGACGAATTTCACCGCCAATAGTCAGGTCACCGAGCTGATGCAGGTAGACCGGAACACCATCGACACTTTTGACCACGATGTTGCGCAAGTCATCCAGATTTTCTGCCAGACCGACGGAGCGAACGATGTATTGCTCGTCGTTCTGGATGATAAACTGGGCACCCGCGTTGGCGTTGTTCGCCTCGATCCGACGTTTGACCTGCGGCAGGGAAATGTCATAGCGCAACAGCGCCTTGGGATCAATGCGCACCTGGAACTGTTTGACGTTGCCGCCGATGGACAGCACTTCGGTCACGCCCTTGACCGTCTGCAGGTTGAACTTGACGATCCAGTCCTGGATTTCACGCATTTCGGTGCGGCTATACTCGCCGCTGGTGTCTTCCAACACGTAGAACAGAATCTGCCCAAGCCCGGTAGTAATCGGGCCCATGACCGGCTCGCCAAACCCGTCGGGAATCGCCTCCCGCGCCTGCTGCAGGCGCTCACTGACCAGTTGCCGCGCAAAATAGATGTCGGTGCCGTCCTCGAAATAAATGTTGACTACCGACAGACCGAAATTGGACACCGACCGGACGTGGTCCAGCTTCGGCAAACCGTTCATGGCGCTTTCCAGCGGGTAGGTCACATATTTTTCAACCTCCTCGGGGGCCAACCCCTCGGTTTCAACAAATACTTGTACCAGCGAGGGTGAAATGTCCGGGTAGGCATCCACCGGCAGGCTCCGATAGGCGGCATAGCCGCCAATCACGGTGGCCAGTGCGATCACCACCAGCAGCCGGTTTTGCAACGCGGCTCGAATAATCGCTTGCATAAAAACCTCCGACTGTTAGTGGTTGTGGCCCGATTCGAAGCCGCGCTTGAGCAACTCCGCTTTCAGTGTGAAACCGCCTTTAGCGACGTATTGTTCACCCGCCTCGAGTCCGGACTGGATGATGACCTGATCCCGGTCCTTTGCACCCAGGGTGACCGGCCGGGGATGCCAGCTCTCTTCCTCGCGCACAAAGACCACCTGACGAACCTCATACTCAATCACGGCGGTCAGTGGAACCACCACGTCCCCTTGAGACTCGGACAGCGTCACCTCGGCCTCGATGAACATTCCGGGCTTCCATTCGCCCGAAGCGTTGTCGAGAAAAATTCGGGCCAGGCCAGTGCGCACCTGCTCGCTGACCACGGGATCCAGGTAGTCGATCCTGGCATTGACGGGGTCGGGACCGAACGCTGTGGTGATTCGAACCGGCTGCCCCTTCTGCACGTGCCCGATCTGCCGTGGGTAGAGCGCAATATCAACCCAAAGCGTTGACAGGTCCGCCACGACGAAAGCGGCGTCTGTAGGTTGGATCTGCTCGCCCAGCGTTGCGGACCGGTCGATGACCGTGCCACGTATGAGCGATTTTAGAGGGAATCGCTGTAGCGTTTGGGAGCTTTCACCGACGGCCAAGGTATCGCCAGCGTCCACGGAATCACCGATTCGGGCACTGACATCGACAACCTGGGCCGGGTAGCGAGGGCTGACCTGGGCAACCGTTTCCTTGTTCAGGCGAACTTCACCGGGCAGGGAGACCGTCTGGCGGACTGTACCGGGACCGGCGATTCTGATTTCTCCACCCAACGCCTTTAACGTTTCGGCATCAACAGAGGCGCTCTGCGTTTCGTGCTCGTCATGTGCGTTATGTCCGCCATGGGCTTCTTCCTCGTGCGCTCGGTGCTCGGCGTCCTGTGCTTGTAGGTTGATGCTTATGCCGGATAGGGCGAGCATCATACTGATCATTAAAATCCGGACATTCGATAACGGCTTCATGATTCACCTGCTTGTTCATTGTAGGGGCGGGGCTCTGGTTCAGACGGTTCGTAGGGTTCGGTGGCCCCCTCAATTCCATCGGGGGTCAAAGTCCACTGTCCTGTCAGGCCCGTGCCAGTCAGTTGTTCCAGAGTTACCAGGGTTTGGTGGAAATTGACGGCCGCCTTGAGGGCATCACGCTCTACCGCCAGACGCTCCCTCCGTGCATCCACCAGATCAAGATAGGTATACAAGCCCTCCCGATAACCCCTGCGAATACTGTCAAGCGCGGCGCGCGCCGAAGGCAGTGCCTCACCTCGCAAACGAAGCGCGGTGCCGCGAAACACTTCCATCTCCTGGTAAAGCCCCTGGATTCGGGCCATTAAATTTACCCGGGAGGCTTTCTCTTCCAGCGCCAGTTGCTCGAATTCGGCCCGACGGGCTCGGACTTCGCCCTGGTTGCGATCGCTGACGCCGAGCGGCATGGACAGGCTCAGGGTAAAGGCGTGGTCGTCAGTTTCCTGTACCTGCTTGACGCCCAACCCGACTCGAACGTCCTGCCGACCCCGAGCTCGAGCCAGTTGCAATTCCGCTTCGCGAAGTCGTCGTTCGGTGATATAGCGAGACAGTTCCGGTGCATTTTCCAGGTGACGGCGAACCCGGTTGAACTCCGGCAAAGCCACGAGCTGATAGAGCTCGGCGCGGACCCGTTCAAAATCCGGTTCGCTCTCTCCCCACTGAGCGGCCAGCGCCACGCGCGCGGACGCCAGTTGCTGCCGGGCCGAGTCTACGGCGAGCTCGGCCCGTGTGACCGCAATGGCCGAGCGTTGAAGTGAGGCGTCACTTGTCGTTCCCGCCTGGACACGCTGCCGGATGGTCTCGCGGCTTTCCCGCGACAGTTCCAGCGACAGCTCCGCCAGTTGGATGTTTTGCTGGGCTTCGGCCACGCTGAGAAAGCGGCGTACGGTTTCCGCGAGCACCTGCCAGCGGACTTGCCGGTAGTCGCTGTCCACCAGATCGGTGCGGTAGCGGGCGACCTGTTCGCGCCGTCCACGCTTACCGCCCAACTCAATCAGTTGGCTCAGCACCAGCGAGGCTTCGGCCGAGTCCGTACCGGCAAAGCGGCCGCTGCCGCCGATGTTTTCCACTTCAACGGCCAGTTCCGGATTGGGGATCAAACCCGCCTGGAGCTCACGGGCCTCTGCGGCGCGCCGACGGTAGGGAAACTGCGCCAGCTCGGGATGGCGTTCCAGTGTGTGGGCCAACGCTTCGTTCAGCGATAGGGGGGCTGAACCCGCTCCGGCGGGCGCGGCGGCCATGGCCAGCAGAAAAGCCCAGAGCCCCAATACCCCATGCCGCCCGGACGGACGGGTGAATAGAGAGTGAAACATGTGTTACCTGCCTGATATTTCAGTGGTAGAAATTTGCCGATCCGCACCGGGCAAGGCTCCGGGCAAAAGCGATCGACAGTTGTTCTCCAGGAAGTGAAATCAGGCGATGGGAGGGGGCACATCAGGTGCCATGAAATGCTGAGGGGGTAACGGCAGTTGTTCCGCCTGCCAGCGGTGACCGGTGGGCAGGCGAAGGCCATAACCACCGGTTTCAACGAAAAAAACATGGGCGTGGGCATGGCAGCTGTGGCTGTGAACGCAGCTGCCCCCGGGCGGATGATCATGATCTTGGTGGTCGGCAGCGACGTTACCGTCAGAGCTGCTCAAATGCTCCAACGCCGCCTCGTCTCCCGTCACCAGTTCATGCCAGTCCGCCGCGAAGACGAGGTTCGCGACGGCCACCAGCATTAAAAAAAGGATCAGGGAGCTTTTCTTCATGCTCCAAAGTGTACTAGCAATCAGGCAAACACTACAAGCTCACCGGACCTGACGCCGAACCCGGGTCAGAAGTCGTAGCGGAAGCCTATACGCAGCTCCCACAGCGAGGGCCCGCCCACACGAGTGGGACCGGAGGGATCGCGGAAGGACTCGTACACATAGCGACCCCGATCATCCATGCTGACATCCACGGCGGTCTGCATGCGCGGGAAGCTGGTCTCGTACTGCACGCCCCACTCGTCGTTGAGCAGGTTACCCAGGTTCTCCACCACCATGTAAAGCGAAGAGCGATGGTTGCTCATGAAACCCGGCAGTTCCTGCTCCAGCTTTAGGTCAAACTTGGCCCACCAGTCACTGTTGAAGTCGTTACGCTGGCTGATTTCGCCCCGCTTCAGTCCTTCCGAATCTACAAAAGCAAAGAAGGCATCGGTATCGAACTCATCACCAAATACGACATTTGCGTCATCAACCCCGGTGGGCACATAGAGCAGATGCCGCTCAACCCACCCGGTGGAGTCGCCAAACAGGAAACCATTATTGAACGTGTAGCTGTAGGGACGACCTTCGTTAGCGGAACCGAAGAGCGTGACCCGGGTTGCGTAGTCTCCAAAGAAGTTGCTTTCATAGGCTAGCTTCGCGGTGAAACGGTGGGGAATGTTGTAGTTCGAGGTAGCCGGACCGGGGTTTTCCGGGTCGGCGGTCGCCAGGTTGGTGTAGTTGGAGTACGCCACCGAACTGGTCATGGGGTTGACGTCTTCCGAGTCGGTGTAGGCGTAACCAAAGGCGGTCTCCAGACCGAAGTCAAAGGTTTTACTCAAGCCCAGAGAGAAAGTAAGAGACTCACCGGCATCCCCTTTGACGTTGGTGAGCATGAAGTCCTGGCTGCGGCCATCGACGCTGCCGTAGATCGGACGACCATCAACGGCGGTATCGGTCTGCACGCGTGAAATGTCTGAAACGATGGCGGAGTCCTGATTTTTGCTGTACAGCAGGTCGGTCGACACCAGAAGGTCGTTGCCGAAATCGTAGCTGCCGCCGATCGCATACTTCCAGGCCGACGGAATTTCAAAGTCTGGATCCAGCAGGTTGACGCCCCCGGCGCTGCCTTCACCGGCCGCCACGGAGTCGAAGAGATCCTGGGGAATATCGTAAATAGGACGTCCTTCACCGGTGTAGTCCATATCGAACACCGACTCGCCCGAGCGATCCTGAACCTCGACCTGGGTCACACCGTCA
Source organism: Marinimicrobium sp. C2-29 (assembly GCF_038419845.1). Taxonomy (NCBI): domain Bacteria; kingdom Pseudomonadati; phylum Pseudomonadota; class Gammaproteobacteria; order Cellvibrionales; family Cellvibrionaceae; genus Marinimicrobium; species Marinimicrobium sp. C2-29. The sequence continues at coordinate 15,985 of NZ_JBCAQT010000015.1, read as the reverse complement.
TTGGAGTAGTTGTTGGAAATCCACACGTTGGGGTTACCGCCCGAGTAAAGGCCGACACCGCCGTGCACTTCCATCCGGGAATTAACGTCCCAGTTGAAACCGAGGCGCGGCTGCAACAGGTCTTTACCATCCAGGTTCTGTTGATTGTCCAGTCCGTAGGTGTTGAGAATATCCCGGTTCCAGGCGGGCAGATCGTCACTCTCGTAAAGATCATAGCGAAGACCGGCCACCACCTTGACATCGGCCGCCCCCACATAGAACTCATCCTGCAGATACCAGGTGTTGATGGTATACCCGAACTCGGCGGCGGCATCAGACTTGACGTTGGTGCCGGACGCATTTTCGTAAGTGATTCTATTGGGTGTGCCCGCTTCGAAGTCCTCGATTGAACCAAAGCGATACTCACCCTCAGACTCCTGGATGAACATGTTGAACACGTCAAACTCTTCCCGTTCGTAGCCAAACAGAAAGGTCTGGTTGTCCAGCGCATAAGTGGCCGCCAACTTCAGGTTCAGAGATTCATAGGTGAGCTTGTTGGCATGACGGGAATCGTCCGCCCCCAGGTAGACGGTCGCGCGTGAGGGAGTGCCATCGTTGTTGGGATCATTTTCGGTGCTGATCTGAACTTCACCGAAGTCGACGCCACCCAGAGGTTCCTGACGGTTGTCGAGCTCCTGGTAACCGAGTTTCACTTCGGTCGACAGGCGATCGGTCCAGTCCGAGTAAAGCTGACCGACGTAACTATTGAGCTCCGCCCCACGCTCATAGTAATGATTGGAAAACTCCAGCTCGTCGGAGTCGCCATCGGATTGCGCGATACTGAAGCCGTCGTTGTAGTTGTAGGTGAGAGCCGCCCGGTGATCCTCGTTGATATTCCAGTCGAGCTTCACCAACAGCTTTTCATCCTCCACCGGCAGGCTGGAAGGCAAACCGCCCGGATCATAGTCGTAGAGTTCGCGGGCAATGCGGTCGATCTCATCGACTTGCGCCTGGGATACACCCTCCACCGGGGTAGCTACGCTGGAATCAGCCGGTCCGCGATCAAAGGTGCTGACGCCCTCGAGCTTTTCATAGGCGGCAAAGATAAACAGTTTATCTTTGATGATCGGGGCACCCGCGGAGAAGCCGTAACGCTGCTCGTCAAAGGGGGCAATCGAGATATCATCGCCCTCAAGCGAGTCGCCACCCATTGAATCGTCGGTATAGTCAAAGAAGAAGGAACCGCTCACCTCGTTCTCGCCCGACTTGGTCACCGCGTTGATGTTACAGGCACTGAAACCGCCGTACTGCACATCAAAGGGAGCCAGCTCGACCGACACCTGCTCGATCGCGTCGTAGGAAAAAGGCATACGCTCGGTGGGGTAACCGTTGCTATTTAGGCCAAAATTATCATTCAGCCGGACGCCATCGACCGTCAGGCTGTTGAATCGCGGGTTCGCGCCGGCACACTGAACAGAGTCGGCGAAGCCCTCGTCAACATAGATGCGCGGGTCAATCCTGACCACATCTTTGATATCGCGGTTGATCGCCGGCGCGTTGCGCAGATCCCCGAGACCGAAAGTGGAACTCGGCCCCACAGCGGCGAAATCCTGCTCCTGAATGTTTCCCATGACCAGAATGTCTTCCGTCGCGGTAGAGCGAAGGACAACATTGAGAGACTGGTCATCGCCCAGCGAAAGGTACACATCTTCGATCGTGCGCTGCCCCTCGTCGGAGGTGATGGTGACCGTGTAGGGCCCGCCCACCCGCAGGCCTCGCGCCGAGAATCGGCCGGCATCGTTGGTGGTGAGCTGGTCGCGGCTGTTGGTCGGCTGGTGCGTAACCACAATCGTGGCATCGCCCACCGGATTGCCGCTGGCGTTGGTGACCATCCCCTGAATGGCCGAGCTGGTTTCCTGGGCCAGTGTGGGTGCCGCCAGGCCGGAGGCCAGCGCGATCGCCAGGCCGATGGCCCCTGGAGTAAAAACGTTTTTCATGCATCATTCCCCTGATTACCAGAATTGCCGTGAACAGCCCCTTGGTCGGTGATGAGCCCGGGGATGCACACGTGTCTGGGCAATGACTATAGGGAGGAAATGCTAAAACGGGATGACGCCCATGTGACGACTCTGTGACATCTGGTGAGAGGCCATGACAGCGGCATTGAAAAGCGCTACTATCTGATTTTTAGATGGCCCACAGTGGAAACCATGGTTGCCACCTTTTTGTGCTTAATCCGCCGGCTGACGCCTTTTGGTGCAGCGGTATTTCTGGGAATGGCCTGTACCATGTCTGACAGGGACTCAACACCGGAGCGGGATCCGCCACCGCGTCTGCGCATCGCGAGCTTCAATGTCAGCATGGAAGCGCAGAACTATACCGATAGTGAACTATCGCTGAGTCCTGACATACTGAAGCGCCATCTCGCCAGCGGTGACCACCCCCAGATTCGCAATATTGCAGAGATAATTCAGCGCGTCCGGCCGGATATTCTGTTGCTGAACGAGTTCGATTATATCCAGCCGCAGCGCCAGGGCATTGATCAGTTTCAACAACAGTACCTGGGACGCTCGCAGTCCGGGCAGAAAACCATTCATTACCCCCACGTCTACTTGGCGCCGGTGAACACTGGCGAACTGATGCCGGTCGATGTGGATGGCGATGGCACCATCAGCCACCCCGATGATACTTACGGCTATGGTCACTTTCCCGGCCAGTACGCCATGGTGGTGCTGAGCCGCTACCCCATCAATATCCCGCGGGCTCGCACCTTTCAAATGTTCAAGTGGCGGGACATGCCCGCCGCGCTTATCCCCACCGAGCCCGATGGCACGCCCTACTACTCGCCCGAGGTCTGGAGCCTGTTCCGGCTATCGTCCAAATCACACTGGGATCTGCCGATCGAGGTGGGCAAACAGACGCTGCACCTGCTCGCCAGCCACCCCACGCCACCGGTGTTTGATGGTCCCGAGGATCGCAACGGTCGGCGCAATCACGACGAAATCCGCCTCTGGGTGGATTACATTGCTGGCGAGGCTGACTACCTTTACGACGACCGGGGGATCAGGGGCGGTCTCGACTCTTCGGCCCGATTCGTCGTGGTCGGCGACCTGAACGCCTCACCGGTGGAGGGCAACAGTCGACCGGAGGCGATCAACGCCCTGTTGCAGCATCCCCGTGTCACCCCGGTCGAGCCCAAGAGTCTGGGAGGTGCGAAGCAGCGCCCGGACAATCGCCATGCACCGTCGCATACCGCCAGCTGGGGCCAGCGCGCCGACTACGTTCTGCCCTCAAGCAACCTGACTATTCTGGACAGCGGTATCTTCTGGCCCCCGAAGGACCATCCGCTGGCCTACCTGGTGGAAGACCGCGAGAGCAGTTCCGACCACCGCCTGGTCTGGGTGGACGTCGCCCTCTAAAAAAACGGGGCAACCTCAATAAGGCTGCCCCGTTTTCCGGTACCGTTGCTTGCGAAAGCGCTTACGCAGGTTCGGCCTCCATCACTGACTCACTGTCCGCCTTGACCTCCTCGGGCTCCAGCGACATGGAGCTGCGTATCAGGTGATCGAAAGCACTCAGTGCCGCCGTGGCCCCAGCGCCCATGGAAATCACGATCTGTTTGTAGGGCACAGTGGTGGCATCGCCCGCGGCGAATACGCCCGGCATGGAGGTGGCACCGCGTGCGTCGATCTCGATTTCTCCAAAACGGTTCATCGCCAGATCACTGCCCTGCAACCATTCGGTGTTGGGAATCAGGCCAATCTGGATGAAAATGCCCGCCACATCCAGCTGTCTGCTCTCACCACTGGCGCGGTCGGTATACTTCAGGCCATTGGCCTTGGTGCCATCACCCAGAATTTCCGTGGTCTGCGCACTGGCAATGATGTCGATGTTGTCCATCGACTGGGCCTTGCGCTGCAGCACCTCGTCCGCTTTGAGGGTATCGGCAAACTCCAGCACAGTGACGTGCCGGACGATACCGGCCAGATCAATGGCCGCTTCGATACCCGAGTTACCGCCGCCCACCACGGCAACATCCTTGCCCTTGAAGAAGGGGCCGTCGCAGTGGGGGCAGTAGGCCACACCCTTGGTGCGATAGGTGTCCTCACCCGGCACACCCAGCTCGCGCCAGCGGGCCCCGGTGGCCAGAATCACCGATTTGCTCGACAGGGTTGCGCCACTTTGCAGTTCCAGGTCGATCATCCGCTTGCGCTGCAGAGTCGCGACCCGCTGCTCGGTGATGATGTCCACCCCGTACTCTTTCACGTGCTGTTCCAGACCGGCCGACAGCTTCGGGCCTTCAGTGTAGGGTACCGAGATGAAGTTCTCGATTCCCAAGGTGTCCATCACCTGGCCACCAAAACGCTCGGCCACCATGCCGGTGCGCACGCCTTTGCGCGCGGCATAGATGGCGGCCGCCGCGCCCGCCGGGCCGCCACCGACAATCAGTACATCGTAGGGCTCCCGCTCGCTCAACGCCGCGGCTTTGCGCTCGGCTGCGCCCGTATCGAGCTTGTTCACAATTTCCTGGAGACTCATCCGGCCCTGACCGAAGTGCTCACCGTTCATGTAGACGGCCGGCACAGCCATGACCTGGCGCGCGTCCACTTCCTCCTGAAACAGGGCACCATCAATCATCTCGTGGGTGATGTTGGGATTGAGGCGGGCCATCAGGTTGAGCGCCTGCACCACGTCCGGGCAGTTCTGGCAGGAGAGGGAAATGTAGGTTTCAAAATGAAAGGTTCCCTCAAGCTGACGCACCTGCTCCAGCAACTCCGGATCGGCTTTGGAGGGATGCCCTCCAGCCTGCAACAGGGCCAAAACCAGCGAGGTGAACTCGTGCCCCATGGGAATACCGGCAAAGCTCACCCGCGGCTCTTCGCCAGTGGGGGCAATTGCCATGGCCGGCTGACGCGCACCGGCGCCGGACCTGAGTTCAATCCTGTCCGAGAGCCCGGCAATTTCTTCGGCCAGACTCTGCAATTCGTTTGACTTGTCACTGTCATTACCGGACACACGAATCTCGATCGGCTTGACGATATTCTGCAAGTAGGTGTCCAGCTGCTTTTTGAGGTTGGCATCCAACATCAGTGTGTCCTGTGTATTAACCGTTTAAGTAAAAAAAGGCCCGCCCGAAGGCGGGCTGAAATGATGCACACCATCATGAAACTTAGATCTTGCCCACCAGATCCAGCGAGGGAGACAGAGTCTCTTCACCTTCTTTCCACTTGGCCGGGCAGACTTCGCCGGGGTGCGCGGCAATGTACTGGGCCGCCTTGATTTTGCGCAGCAGTTCGCTGGCGTCACGGCCAATGCTGCCGGCGGTGATTTCCACGATCTGGATACGGCCTTCCGGGTTGATCACAAAGGTGCCGCGGTCGGCGACGCCGTCTTCTTCGATCATGACATTGAAGTTGCGGCTGATCTTGCCCGTGGGGTCAGCGATCATCGGGAACTGCAGCTTGCCGATGGTCTCGGACGAGTCGTGCCAGGCTTTGTGAGTAAAGTGGGTGTCGGTGGACACCGAGTAGATCTCCACGCCCAGCTTCTGGAACTCGGCATAGTTGTCGGCCAGGTCGCCCAGCTCGGTGGGACACACGAAGGTGAAGTCAGCGGGATAGAAGAAGAACACCGCCCACTTGCCTTTCACGTTGTGATCGTTCACATCGATGAATTCACCGTTGTGGTAGGCCTTGGCTTCAAAGGGTTTCAACTCGGATTCTATATAACGAGACATTAACTGCTCCTGATCTGTTAAGAAGGGTTTGTGATAAGCAACGCCGCATATACTATGAGACAACGCCCTCTTATAGAAGTTTGCAATAACAATGGCTGTGATAGCTTTGGCAAATCACATGGCAAAAATGGATAGTAAACGCGTATTTACTCGAAATAGTGGGCCGTGCTGGTTATGATGTCGCCGTAGTCCCGTCATCCGGAGCCGTGAAACCTTGTATTCCCTGAAACTCGCCTCTCTCGCCACAGTCCCGCTGCTATGGCTGCTGGCCTCCTCCGGTCTCAGCGCCGAGACACTCCCACTGCCAACCCCGGACACTCAATGGGTGGGAGAGGTGCGGATCGTCGAAGTCGGGGAAGAAGACACCCTGATGGATATCGCCCGCGCGCAGGGCGTGGGTTATGAGGAAATACGCCGCGCCAACCCCCATCTGGATATCTGGCTGCCCGGTGTGGGCAATCCGGTCACCATTCCCTCCTCCTTCCTGCTGCCCGATGCCCCGCGCGATGGCATCGTGCTCAACCGGGGCGAGATGCGCCTGTACTATTTTCACACCGCCCCCGAAACCGGCGAGCCGCAGGTCACCACCTACCCCGTGGGCATTGGCCGGGCCGACCGTCAGACCCCTACGGGCCAGAGCCGGATTACCATGAAAATGCACAACCCGGCCTGGTATCCGACAGAGAACGTGCGGGCGGACTACGCCTCCCGGGGCAAAGAACTCCCCCGCACGATACCGCCCGGGCCGGACAACCCGCTGGGCGAGTACGCCATGATGCTGGACATTCCCGGCTATCTGATTCACGGCACCAACCGCCCCGACGGCATCGGAATGCGGGTGAGCCAGGGGTGTGTGCGGCTTTACCCCGAAAATATCGAGTCTCTGGTGGAACAGGTTCCGCTGCAGACGCCCGTGGTCATTGTGGATCAACCGATCAAGGTGGCGCTGGTCGGGGGCTCATTGATGGCGGAGGTCCATCCGAGTGTCTACGGCGGCGAAGAGGAAACTGCGTTTGATCGGGAACGGGAGCTGATTCGGCGGATAAGCGATGTACTGACGGAACGCCGGGACGAACTGGAGGGAACAGTCGATTGGGAGTGGGTGACCGAGGTCGCCAAGCGGGCGGATGGTATGCCCTACGTGATTTCCAGGAAACCAGCATCCCCTCCGGAATGAGAGCCGGAGGGGATGCAGAGCGCGATTACTTCTCTTGCATGCGCTCCATGGCACGATCCAGCTTCTGCCTGTTGTCCTGGCAGCACTGGTTGGCCGAATCGGCACTGGACTGAGCGCTGTCGGCTTTGCGAGACGCTTCTTGGGCGATCTGCTTCGCTTCTTCAGCCACCTGCAGTGCGCGCTCGGCATCGGTCTGCGCTTGCTCAACTTCACTGCTGTTGGTGGCACAGCCAGCCAGCAGACCCAGGCTCAGAACGGCAATACCACTCATTGATGCTAGTTTCTTCACGATCATAGTCAAACTCCTTCCATAAGGATGAAAAATTACATATGTCGGCGACTGCAGCTAGCACAACCAGGAACCCGACACTGCTTATACTCTAAATGAAATTGCACAAAAATCATAACAGAACGAGAGCATAGCGCCCAAACTGAGCATTTTTTTGCATATCACTTCACATTGTGGGCTTCGCGGCGGCATAGGCGCGCGGGCGGATATCCGGTAGAATGCGCTCCCTTCGCGCCCAGGCTCGGCGCCCACTTCCCAGCTGGACCCTATTTGTGATCTCAACCGCCAATATCACCATGCAATTTGGGGCCAAGCCCCTGTTTGAAAACGTTTCCGCCAAGTTCAACAACGGCAACCGCTACGGCCTGATCGGGGCCAATGGTTGCGGCAAATCCACCTTCATGAAGATACTGGGGGGCGATCTGGAACCCTCGGGCGGACAGGTGATGCTGGAGCCCAACGTCCGGATGGGCATGCTGCGCCAGGACCAGTTTGCCTTTGAGGAGTACAGCGTGCTGGACACGGTAATCATGGGCCACACCGAGCTGTGGAGGGTCAAAGCCGAGCGCGACCGCATTTACAGTCTGCCGGAAATGAGTGAAGACGACGGCATGAAGGTGGCCGAGCTGGAGGTGCAGTTCGCAGAAATGGACGGCTACACCGCCGAGGCCCGGGCGGGCGAACTGCTGCTGGGGCTGGAAATTCCGGAAGAGCAGCACACCGGCCCCATGAGCGCCATCGCCCCGGGCTGGAAGCTGCGGGTACTGCTGGCCCAGGCGCTGTTTTCCGACCCGGACGTATTGCTGCTGGATGAGCCTACCAACAACCTGGACATCAACACCATCCGCTGGCTGGAAGGGGTCCTGACCCAGCGCAACAGTACCATCATCATCATTTCTCACGACCGGCACTTTCTCAACAGCGTCTGCACCCACATGGCGGACCTGGATTATGGTGAGTTGCGCCTCTACCCGGGCAACTACGATGACTATATGACCGCCTCCACGGCGGCGCGCGAACGGCTGCATAACGAGAACGCCAAGAAAAAGACCCAGATTGCCGACCTGCAGGCCTTCGTCAGCCGCTTCTCCGCCAACGCCTCCAAAGCCAAGCAGGCCACCTCACGGGCCAAGCAACTGGACAAGATCAAACTCGAAGAGGTTCAGCCCTCCAGCCGGGTGAGCCCATTCATCCGCTTCTCCCAGAACAAGAAGCTGCACCGCCAGGCGGTGGTACTGGAAAAAACGGGCAAGGCGTTCGACAAGCCATTGTTCGAGGAGTTGAGCCTGCATGTGGAGGCGGGTGAGCGCATTGCCATCATCGGTCCCAATGGCGCGGGTAAAACCACCCTGCTGCGCTGCCTCTACGGGGATGTGAAGCCCGACCAGGGCACCATCAAGTGGGCCGAGCAGGCCGAGGTGGGCTATGTGGCCCAGGACCACAGCGACGACTTTGCCTATGAGGCGACTCTGTTCGAGTGGATGCAGCAGTGGACCACCGGCGATGAACAGCTGGTGCGCGGCGCCCTGGGCCGGATGCTGTTTTCCAACGACGATGTGAGAAAGTCGGTGCGGGTCATCTCCGGGGGCGAGCGGGGTCGCATGCTGTTCGGCAAGCTGAGCCTGATCAACCCCAATGTGCTGCTGATGGACGAGCCCACGAACCACCTGGACATGGAGTCGATCGAGGCTCTCAACCTGGCGCTGGAAAACTACCCCGGCACCCTGATCTTCGTCAGCCACGACCGGGAGTTTGTCTCCTCCCTGGCGACCCGGATCATCGATATGAAACCCGACGGGCTGGTCGATTTTCATGGCTCATATGACGAGTACCTCCGCAGCCAGGGGCTATGAGACTCCATAAAAGCGCCGGATTGATGATGCCGCAGTAGATCAGGATGCGTGGAAACATGGTGCGGCTTGCCGCGAGATCGGGGTCAAGTCTGTAAACTTGAATTCATAGGTCAAGACCTGGCCCCGGTGGCTGCTTGGTGAGGAAAGTAGCCTATAAAAACGGAGAAAACATAAAACAGAAGGTGTCACTCCACGCCACTCCTGGCGAGCAGACGGCGGTATTCGTCGAGCACCTCTTCATCCTCTTTTGGGTAGTCCGGCGCCAGCCTTTGAAGTTGTTCGGCCAACAGAGCCGACACTATGCGTCTGGTTGCGGGCTTGTTATCCGCAGGCACGACAAACCAGGGGGCTTCCTCGGTGTGGGTGGCAAGCAGGGCCTGCTCGGCAAAGGCTTCGTATTGGTGTCTTTTCTCCCAGCCGTCTATATCAGATCTGTCGAATTTCCAACGCTTCCGGGGTTTGTCGAGGCGTTTGATCAGGCGCTGACGATGCTCATCCTCAGACAGATTCAGCCATACCTTGATCAGATGGGTACCCTCCTCGACCAGGTGGCTCTCAAAGTGTCGGATGGACTTATAACGGTTCTCCCAGTTGTAGCTCTCATACTCGTGTATTGGCCAAACCCTTTCGGCGATGACTGCTTCATGGTGGCTTCGGTTGAACGCCACCATTTCACCAAAGCCCGGTAACAATGGCGCTACCCGCCAGAGAAAGTCATGCCGGGTTTCCGCACCTTTGGGCCGGCCGAAAGACCAGGCGTGGAAGCCGGCAGGGTCGGTAAAGGTGGCCAGGGTACGAATCAGGCTGTCTTTGCCGCTGGTATCGGGCCCGTGGATAACCAACAAAACGGCTTTGGATTGATTGGCCCACAAGCGCCTCTGGTGCTCACCTATCCGCTCCAGGTTGGCTTCCAACCCGGGCAGTCCCTTCGTACTTTCCTCCAGGGTCGGATAATCCCGAAACCTGGGTTTCTTTGCATTGAAAAGAAAAGACCTGGCAAATGCCGACAGCTCCATCAAGACGCTCCTGTTCATCAATCATCGGCAACAAAGTACCGAACAGTTCATCATTCGAAAGCCATCAAAAGAGCATCAGCGCAAACAATCAAAACAGTATCAGCGCAAGCCATCAAAAAAGTGGCGGGCATTGGTGGCCAATGACTCCAGGTGGTAACCCCCTTCCTGCACAACCAGGGTCGGCAGCCCCATAGCCTTGATGCCTTCGCCCATGTGCGTGAAGCCCTCGGTACTGACCGAGACCTTGGCCTGCGGGTCTTCGTGGTAGACATCGAAGCCCAGGGTGAGAATCAGCACATCGGGCTCGAACAGTCGGATGGCGTCGGCCGCGTCCGCCAGCTTTTCAAAAAACACGGACTCGGGCGAGCCGTGGGGCATGGGCATATTGATGTTGTAGCCGTAACCGGGCCCATCACCGCGCTCATCTTCATAGCCACTCACGACCGGGTAGAAGTTGGTGGGGTCGCCGTGAATGGAGATGTAGAGCACATCATCCCGCTCGTAGAATATTTCCTGTATGCCCTGGCCGTGGTGCATATCCGGGTCCAGGATCGCGACCCGCTCGTATTTGGTGCGCAAGGCTTCGGCGGCAATGGCAGCGTTGTTCAGGTAGCAGAAGCCACCCGCCGCATCAACCCGGGCGTGGTGGCCCGGTGGCCGGCAGAGGGCGTAGGCCAGCTGCTCCCCGGCCAGCAGCTCGTCCGCCGCTGACAGGGCGCTCTGGGCGGACCAGTAGGCGGCCTCCCAGGTATGGGGGCCGATGGGGCAGCTGCCGTCGGCCTGGTAGCGGGCGGATTCGGCCAGAATGCCCTTTAGGGCGTTGGGCGAGCGCACAAAAATATTGGACATCACCTCTTCGCCCCAATCCTCCGGCCAGCGCCGGTGGGCCGATTCGAGAAAACGCAGGTAGCCCAGATCGTGCACCCGGCCGATCATGTCCATCCCGTGGTCACGGGCCTGCTCGGGTTTGACGCCCAGCGCTTCGAGACCTTTGATCAGCTCCGGGGTCCGGGTGGGCAGTTCCTGGGGGGCCCGCATCTGACCGCGGGTCAGATAGGATTGCGGGGCATGCTTGTCCTGGCTGGGATGAAAAAAGGCTTTCACTTGGAGCTCCTCAACGTCGGCTGGTCAACGATTCACATTCACATCATTGTTAACGACTGTATCGCACACAATTCCGTTCCAGCACAAGTCCTGACGCCAAAAATCACCCAGACTTCCGGCCCGCGGGCGTCGGACTTTTGCAATGTCGCCCGCCAAATGCTAAAAATAAACGCTATTGCGGTGAACGGAAACCCTCAAGGAGCTGACCCATGGCGTTGACCATCACCCACGCGGTGGGCGCTGGCGGCAAAAACCATCCAGACGATGTCCGCACAGTGCAGACGCTGTTGAACCACAACCTCTACCGCCTGACACCCCTGGCGCCGCTTGCCGTGGACGGTCTCATCGGCCCGGCCACCATCGGTGCGATTGAGGAGTTCCAACGCCGGGCGCTCGGCTTCGTCCACCCCGACGGCCGCGTGGACCCGAACGGCAAAACCCTGGCCGAGCTTCAGAACTTTGAGACATTCGGCCCTGCCCAGGGCATCACCGATGCGGACTATGCCCGGGCCGCGAAGCTACTGGACGTTGATGTCGCCACACTCAAGTCCGTCGCCACGGTGGAGAGCCGGGGCGAGGGGTTTCTCGACAATGACGAACCCAAGATCCTGTTCGAAGGCCACTGGTTCTCACGCTTCACGGGTGGGCAGTACGATCAGTCACACCCCACCCTGTCCTACCGTCGCTGGACCCAAAAGCACTACAAGGGCGGAGTCGAAGAATACGAGCGCTACCGGGAAGCCGCCGCACTGGATGAATCGGCCGCCATGAAGTCAACTTCCTGGGGCGCCTTCCAGATCATGGGGTTCAATCACAAGGACGCGGGCTACGATACCGTCGAAGACTTTGTCGACGCCATGCGAGAATCGGAAGCCAGGCAATTGCTCGCCCTGGCCGCATTCATCAAAAGCAAAGAGCTGGTAAGCTATCTACAAAACAAGGACTGGGAAGCCTTTGCCCGCCACTACAATGGCCCCGGCTATGCCCGCAACCAATACGACCAGAAACTTGAAGAGGCTTACCAACGTTTTGCCGACACCTGAGCCCATCAAAGTCGCCCTGCTGTCGCTCGCCTGCGGCCTGACTCTGTCCTGCCAGGCGGACCAGGAGGCATCCAGCGACACCCTGACCCACCGCTATAAAGAGCACCAGGAGCGCATCACAGACAGCGACTCGCCCCTGGGTCACTGGGAAATCGATCATCGGTACCCGGTATTCAAAAGCGAGGCGCACCCCCGCAAAGCGGAGGAAATAAACGCCAGAATCATCGAACAACTGGAGCGGTACCGGTGCCCCGATAAGGGCGACGAGACTTTCAATGCCGAGGTGAACTCTCAAGCGGACGGCGAGCTGGTGGTCACCTACGAAGCCATGTGGCTCTGCCCCTCCATGCCCAGTCCCGACGGTGCCGAGGGGAATCTGAAATTTGAGTTGCCATGAGGACTCCCATGAAAGAAACAGGAAAGATCAATTACGTCGAAATACCCTCCCGGGATATCGAAGCGACCAAGGCATTTTTCAGTGCCGCCTTCGGGTGGTCGTTCGTCGACTATGGGCCCGAGTATGTCGCCATAGTAAACGCAGGGCTGGATGGCGGGTTTTTCAAATCCGACAAGGTCGCTTCAACCGACAACGGAAGTGTGCTGGTGGTGCTCTACAGCTCAGACCTGGAGGCGACAGTTGAAGCGGTAAAATCAGCGGGAGGCAGGGTCGTTCAGGATATTTTCTCATTCCCGGGAGGCCGCCGGTTCCACTTCTCCGATCCAACCGGCAATGAGTATGCGGTGTGGTCTGAGCCTGATGCTTAGACCATTCGCCGTGGCACTACACCGCAAGGCAGTGCTGGAACACAAGTCATAACGGCCCCGATAATCGGGCCTTATCGTCTACTGAACTCTACAACTAGGTGCTAATGAACATGGAGCGGCCAGACAAAGTCAAACCCAATATCAGGGTACTCATCCTTATCGTTTCGTTGCCTTTTTGGGTGCTTTTTGCCGTTGAAATGGGCAGCGTTTGGCTGGAAGACTCCTACAGGTTCGATTTCTCGCACATCCTTTTCGTTGCAATGGTATACGCGTTTATTCGTATTGTCGTCTTGGGGACGCACCCATTCGGCATAAACCGTGGGTCAAACCGGCGACCAACACAGCACCCTGATTAAAGCCAGGACCTGTATAAGCGGCGCAAACTGCTATTTAGAACATCTGAGGTCAAAAAATTGCACATTGCCATACTCACCTTTCAAGGCTTCAACGAGGTCGATTCGTTATTGGCGCTTTCCGTGCTAAACCGAGTAAAGCTGGCCGACTGGCGCGTTACCCTCTGCTGTCCAGAGACTTCAGTCACTTCAATGAACGGAGTTACTGTACAGGGCCAGTCGAGCCTTGCGGACTTACCTTTCGCCGATGCAGTCGTTGTTGGGAGCGGCGTCAACACGCGTGAGATTGTCAAAGACACTCACATCATGTCCGCTCTGAACTTTGATCCTGATCGTCAGCTCATTGGCGCGCAGTGTTCGGGCACGTTTATCCTGGCCAAACTTGGGCTTCTGGATGGAGTACCAGCCTGCACTGACCTCACAACTCAACCCTGGGTACAGGAAGCTGGAGTTGACGTGTTAAATCAACCCTTTTCCGCTTCGGGAAACATCGCTACGGCAGGGGGCTGCTTGGCGTCGCAGTATCTCGCTGCCTGGGTCATAACAAGGTTGGCGAGTTTAGAAGCCGCTGACGCCGCATTGCGTTATGTCGCCCCTATTGGCGAGAAGGATGAGTATGTTTCAAGGGCGATAGAGAATATTCGTCCCTATATTCCCAGGCAACCCGAGACCGGCACCCAACAATGCGGGGCGTGACCAACGCAGTGGGCTAAGTTATGGAAATACGTTTAGCAAAACAAGAGGATGCCGCACAGCTTGCGGAATACTACTCTATAAATCGGGAGCATTTTATTCCATGGGAGCCCACTCGAGAGACTGGGTACTATAGCCTGGAGTCACTGAAGCAAAGATTGTCTGACTATGAGAAGCAGCATATAGATGAAACAGCCGCTCATTTTCTTGGACTGATTGAAGAAAAGGTTGTCGCTCACTGCTCTTTGACCAACATCGTTTACGGCCCACTACAGGGCTGTTTTATGGGATATGGGGTATCGAAGGATCACGAAGGTTACGGAATGATGAAAAGAGTATGCGCTGCCGCCAATAGCCATGCATTCCAAGAGCTCGGGCTCAACCGGGTCATGGCCAACTACATGCCCCGTAACACAAGATCTGCTAACCTTTTGAGGCGCATGGGATTTTTCGAAGAGGGGCTCGCGAGGAAGTACCTCAAGATCAACGGCGTTTGGGAGGACCATGTTCTTACCTCAAAGCTTAATCCCGAAAAATCGTAGCAATCGCCAACAGGGCGCCGCGCGGGACAGGCTTCTTTACACCACGCTTCCCAAGGGACGTACGAATGAGCCCTTTAGGAGATATACATGAAAAAATGGGCTGAGATTAGACAGAAGGGTAATAAATCCTATATCTGGAAATATTGGGTGATGTTCTGGGATCTTAGTACTGCGACCTTCTGGTCGATTGCAATGAGTTTTTCTCAGCCCGAAGATGCGATCCGTCGGGTTGCGGCGCCATGTGTGTAACGAACCATAGAAGGAAGAATACCAATGATTGAAGAGAAGGATGTTGACAATCTGATAAAAGCAAAGCGTGATCGATTTGCGGTTGATGCCCTGATGGCACTATCTTCAATTGCGCTAGCAGTATTAATACTACTAGAGGCTTTTAACGTGGAGCATGAATATACCATCGTTATTGCCACGGCAAGCATGATGTCTATGATTGGCGCCATGGGTCAAAATAAGTGGGTGTCGGTATCGCGCAGTCAGTTAATTCAAACGCTCGACCGAATCGTCAACCGGGACTCTAGCGCACTAAAAATTCTAGCAAAGAAACGGAAAACCTTGTAACAAAACAAGGCAGCGTCATAGTGTCCGTGAAAGTTATGCAAATTAAAACGCAGAATACGCCGCTGCGATGCTGGACCTCGTTCGAGGAAAGGCAGAATTTGACGGGTGTTTGAGTTCACTTCAATCTACGGAATCTGACATCGAAGAAGCGTTCTTCTCCCTGCAACCTAAGGCTCCTGCACTTCTGGCTATGGTTCAGGGCGAGGCTGTGGGAATCGCAACGTACTACAGTATTTACTCCACGTTCATCGCTAAGCCCGGGATTTGGCTCGACGACCTGTTTGTCTATCCCCAGTTCCGGGGAAACAGTGTGGGAGAGGCGCTTCTCTCTGAGTTGTGTGTCCTTGCTCAAGAGACAGGCTGTGGGCGTATAGACTGGATTGTGTCCACAGACAATGATCGGGGAAGGAGCTTCTACGAGCGCTCAGGAGCTCAAATATTCGAAGAGGTACGACACGCCCGGCTAGATGATCGTGCTATCGATGCGATTGTAGAGAGAACGCATACTCAGGAAATGAATTCGACGAGCGGGTAAGTGCGGCATCATGTGCCAAACCCGCAGTGGTGAAATATGGAAACCAGAAGATTGTGTCTAACTCCACTGGCGGAGGTTCATAGAAGCGACTTTGTGGCCCTTGTGAGTGATCCAGAGGTAGTGCATTGGTGTTTCGATGTGCCGCCTGAAGAGCAGATCTCCGAGCAGTTTGATGCACGCATAGGAAAACTCAACGGTGCTGGGTCCGAATGGAATAGCTACGCGGTTCTGAATAAAGAGGATGGCTCCTTTGTCGGAATGGTAATCCCCCCATTTTTAACAGGGGCCATAAGTAGAGCTAGGCCACAGTGGCCAACTTCTGT